>JAZQBS010000183.1:0-3644 GCA_045545875.1 Bacteroidales bacterium | reverse complement strand
GTTGGAGATGAATGACTCGCCATATTTCTCACGACCTGTTTGTCCCAAATTGATTATATTACTCTCGTGAACCCAGTGCACATCATATTGTGTCACTGTCTGTGATGAAGACCCGTGGTCGGCTGTCAATTCCTCCATCGCTATGGGCGCTTCGTCGGTCTTTTGGTGTAGGAAATAGTAGGCTTTGGTGTCGTATGTGTTCCAGCGCTGAATGAAACCGCGAGTGGCGTTGTAGTCCCAGCGAAGGGTGCCTTGGCCGTAGAAGAGAATACGACGATTGGCCGTATCGTGATAGGTGGCAACCTCGGGGAGATCATCGACGATGATTGAATTAACAGCCTCGTGGAGAGGATGACCACCAAAACCATATACACCTACCTGTTCGGGGTTGGAGAATCCCATTTTGGTAAGTTGGTCGTAGGTAATCTGGTAGATGCCGTCCTCGGTTCCGTCGAGCGAAATTTTCAGCCATGTTCCTGTAGCAAGCTTTGACGATGCAGTAAAGGTGTGCAGACCTGTCGAGACAGCCTGCACGTTCAGTATGCAAAGCATCATCAAGGATGCCATCAGAATATATTTTATTCTCATAGTCGCGCTTTTAACTGAAACAATAACGCGAATTTCTTCATTTTATTGCCTAAAATAGTATTTTTCTCAAAAAAACAGTCGTCAGGGAAATTGGATGCTGGGAGAAAAGGAAATTAGATGAATAAAAAAAGAGTGTGCAGGATTAATGCGCGTGTGCATTTATTCTCACTCTTTTTTTGATCTCTTTTTCTTTATAATTCTTCTAATTTTAAAAGGTACTGCAGGTGTACACGCCCACGCGTTCCACCCGCACCTGAGCTTGCGGTCCCGCCTCTGTAGGCGTAGGTGGACCCGCGAGTCGATGTCGCAAGTTCTTGTTTTAGTGACTCATCATTTACATCTACAGTTCAGCACGTCTATTCCTTCAAGTTGTGCCGTGATGAGGTCGCCTTCTTTGACACGTCCGACACCAGCGGGGGTGCCGGTGAAGATAAGGTCGCCAGTCTTGAGCAGATAGAATTGGCTGGCGTAGGCGATGATCTGATCGACAGTGTGAATCATGTCACCCGTCCAGCCCACTTGTCGCGTCTCTCCGTTAAGTTGCATCTCGAAATGCAGGTCCTGCACATTCTTTCCCGGCATCTCGGAAAGACGGAGCCACTGCTGACCGCAATAAGCTGCGCCGTCGAAACCCTTGGCAATCTCCCAAGGCAAGCCTTTCTGCGACAACTGGCGCTGGATGTCGCGCGCCGTGAAGTCGATACCGAGCGTTATCTCGTCGTAGTAGCGGTGGGCAAAACGTTCGGGAATGGATTTGCCGAGGCGGTTGATGCGTACCACCAGTTCAGTCTCGTATTCAATCTGCTCGCTCCAATCGGGCACGAAGAAAGGCCAGTCGGGGCGGGTGAGAGCGGTGTCGGGTTTGAGGAAAAGGGTGATGCCGCCTTGCTCAACAGGCGATTGCGGCATGCCCACCTTCACACCTTGAATCTGGGTCAAGGTGTGTTTCAGTTCCTCGTTATGCTTGGCATAATTCATGCCTACGCAGATAATCTTCATGCTTAAAAACGCTTATTGGCCGGAAGTTTTGATGGTCTAATGTTTCTTTCGGCCGAAATCAGCCGGTATCTCTCCCCATTTCGATGTCTCCCATTTGTAGATGGGCAGACGGAAGGTATGGGTGCGGAGCCATGACTCGGCACGACGTATGAGGTCGAAGATTGGGGCGTTCTGCTGGTTCTCTTCAAGCTGGGTCTTGCAGATGCCGATGCGAATCCATTTCTGGGCGTTCACCGAATCGCTATAGATGGGCAGACGTGTCCCCTGTTTCTCCTGCAACGCAAGGCCATGGACGATGGCGAGGAATTCGCCGATGTTGTTGGTTCCTCCCTCCATAGGACCTACGTGGAAAATCTCTTGACCCGTGCGAACAAGAACGCCACGGTATTCCATCGGTCCGGGATTGCCGGCACAAGCGGCATCGACGGCCAGCGAATCGACCAGATAAGGAGGCGGTTGCTGGACGATGACGCGTTTTTTGACGGGCGGGGTTGTCTCGGGAGGATTAGTCTCGGTTGGGGTTGTCTTCTCGCTTGGAGTCGTCTTCTTTGCAGGAGCGGGCACTTCTGCGGGTGCTTCCGCTTTTGGAATGTCGGCCTTACCAGACTTTTTCTTGTCGAACTCGATGACGGTGCCTTCCTTCTCGAGCCTTTCCATCTCGCGTGCCACCTCCTTGATGAGACTTTCCTTGTCGAAACCCTCGCGGAAAGCCTCGACGGCAGCTTCCATGGTCTTGAATGCGCGATAGGATGCATCGGGATAGCCCGACACCTGCATCTCGGCTTCCTCCCAGGAGTCGTACACTCCGGGAGCGAACCCTTTCCATACTACATAATATTTGTTTGTGCCCATGTGTGACAATTGGTTGCAATTAGGATGCAAATATAGTCTTTTTTTACCAAATAATGGGTTAACAAACCATGAAAAATGTCATTTCTAAAGTCAAAATATATGATTTTGGCAGTTTTAGCAACTTTTGCTATCATTTTCTGGGGCGAAAAATTGGAGTTTTCAATCGAAAACCGTAATTTTGCACTCTGTTTTTATTAATTTCAAAAGGTAAATAAAATGAAACCAACTCGTCTTTTCGCATCATGTGGCCTTGTGGGTAGTCTTTTGCTCACTTGCTGCCTTACCCTGTCTTCCTGTTCCTCCAAGCCTGCTAATGCAGCTTCTAGCGAGGAGAATCTTTTCCCCAACACGTATGTGCTTGACGATGGTGTGACCACCGTCACTTGGATCAAGGATAACCAGGGCGGCGCTATGCGCGACGCTGGTCTGTTCCCGGATGCTACTCCCGAGATTATAGCAGAACTTGGTCTGCAGGACGGCATCGCTTCTACCATCAGCTGCTTCCTACTCCACGCCGATGGCAAGTGGGCGCTCTTCGATACGGGTCTCGGTATCGGCCGCGGACAACTTGTTGCTACGCTCGACTCGCTGGGTGTACCAGCCGACAGCATCTCTGAGCTTTTCATCACCCATTTCCATGGTGACCATATCGGAGGGATGGTCTTTGAAGGTAAGCCTGTTTTCCCGAATGCCGAGGTCTATGCCGGCCAGCGCGAATATGACGCATGGATCAACGAGATGCCAAAAGAAAATACCCGCATGCAACAGGAGGCTATGGAGGTCTATAAGGATCGCCTGCATCTCTTCCAGTTTGGCGACACTTTGACCCATGGTATCGTTTGCATCGATGCTGTAGGCCATACACCTGGCCATACGGTCTTCCAGAAATGCAACCTGCTCGTCATTGGCGACTTGATGCATGGTGCTGCCCTCCAGATTCCTCATCCAGAGATTTGTGCGCGTTTCGACATGGACAAGGATCAATCCATTGCATCACGTATTCGCATCTTGAAATATGCTGCCGACAACAATCTGCTGATGGCTGGCATGCATCTCCCTGAGCCTGCTTTCATCGAGCCTGGACAGGCTAAATGATCATTTCGTTTGTTCGTAGAATCAATGAAACGCATCTTCTTGATAGGATATATGGGAGCGGGCAAAACCACACTGGGTCGCCCGCTCTCTAAGGTCATGAACCTGGAATT
>JAZQBS010000182.1:0-17433 GCA_045545875.1 Bacteroidales bacterium | reverse complement strand
TCCGTCCAGTAGTCCTCGTTGAAGAAGCCGATGTCTTCCAGTTTCGAATCCTTTTCCTCAACGGCCCGTACCGTCTCGATCCAGGTGTGGCAGGCGAATCGTCCGTCATAGTAATCCTCATGCGAGGCAGCAGCGGCATACAGGTTGTTGATGATACCGGTGATGATGTGCTGTGCTTCCAGTTCCTGTTCGTTGGCAGCCTTCGTGCTGAGAGTAGCACACAGGCACATCAGAATGATGGTTGGTACAGATTTACGCATAGTTGTTTTTCATTGATTTGTTGTGCAAAGATAAGGGAATTCGAACAGACTTCCAAATTTTCCGCACTCTTTTCCTACAGAAAGCGGTCAATTTGCATACAGTTTTCGGTAATCGCCCCAAAAAGTGATGTCTGAAACGAGACTTTCTAAAATAAAATATGTATATTTGCCACAAATTAACAATACCTTATCTACTAAATACATGAACCTTATGAAAAAGGAATATTCAAAGTGGACCGCCCTTGTCCTGCTGCTGATGGTGACACTCTTTGCAGGATGTGGCACGAACGATGTGAGACCAGCCGATGCTGTCGATGCTCCTCATTTGGAGAAACGAGGCAGCGTGACACAACTCATCGTGCAAGGCAAACCCTGGCTCGTGTTGGGCAGCGAGTTGGGCAATAGCAACTCGTCGAGTCGTGAATATATGCAGAGCATTTGGCCTAAACTGAAAGACGCAGGCGTTAACACCGTGCTCGCTGTCGTGTCGTGGGAACAGACCGAACCCGAAGAGGGAAAGTTCGATTTCTCTGTCGTCGATAATCTGGTTGCCGATGCACGCAGCAACAATATGAAACTCGCCTTGCTTTGGTTCGGATCTTGGAAAAACGGTATCACCAGTTACACCCCGACTTGGGTAAAGAAGGATACCAAACGTTTCCCACTCGCTCAGACGCCCGAAGGCAAGCCGTTGCCCATCCTCACTACGTTGGGCGCCGAGACCTGTCAAGCCGATGCCAAGGCTTTTGCAGCCATGATGCGTCACTTGAAGGAGATAGATGCTGCACATCAGACCGTGGTTATGGTACAGATGGAGAACGAAGTCGGACTGCATGGTCATCCGCGCGATTACTGCCCCTTGGCAGAAGAGGCCTATCAGAGCCGAGTGCCTCAGGCTCTCATCGATTGGCTTTCGGCACACAAGGAAACCTTATTGCCCGAGACCCGTCAAGCCTGGGAACAAGGCGGATGCAGGACCACGGGAACCTGGGAGGAGGTGTTTGGCAGGAACGACCGCACGTCCGAACTCTTCATGGCCTGGCATTATGCAGCCTATATGGATCGAATCACCGAAGCAGGCAAAAAGGAGTACGACCTGCCAGTATTTGTCAATGCATGGATTGTACAGCCCGAAGACACGCGTCCCGGCAACTATCCCTCTGGAGGCCCGCAGGCACAGAATCACGACATCTGGCGTGCTGCAGCCCCGCATATCGACATCCTTTCGCCCGACATCTATCTGAACGACTTCCCTGCCATCCTTAGGCTCTATTCGCGCTCGGGCAATCCCGTGTTCATTCCCGAATCGCGTGCCGGTCAGAACGGTGCTGCCAATGCTGCCTACGCCATCGGTGCCATGGGAGCCATCGGCTATTCGCCTTTTGGCTTTGAGCGCAGTTGTGACCAGGAGGTCAATGTCTCCTTCCGTCAGTTCTATCAGAAGGCAGGTTGTATCGCCGACACCATCTTGGCAGCGCAGGCCGAAGGTCGCATCACTGCTGCATGGTTGAAAGGAAGCGATCCGATGAAGGTCAAGGACACCATTCCCCTTGGTGACGTCTGCATCGTTTGCGAACTTGTCTCCAGCGGTATGCGCAATGGAGGTGCGCCGCAACTCACCGGTGGCACCTACAATCCCGATGCCTCAGGCTATGTCATCGCCATCCGTCAGTCCGACAATTATCTCTTCCTGGGTTCCAACGTCCGTGTCACCTTCCTCCCTGGTGATGGCAAGGGTTACGTAGGTCTTGCCAAGGTCACAGAGGGTGACTTTGACGCTCAAGGTCGTTGGCTCGAAGGTCGCTGGTTGAATGGTGACGAGATACAGTTGCGCTACGATCTGCTCTATGCTGTCGATGAGGGATTCTCAGGCCAAGGTCTTAATTTCGGTCGTCCCGAACCCGCATTCCTCAAAGTGGAACTTTTCAGATATTAAGTAACTTTTCAGAATTAATTTTTCTTTTAAACGCGAATTATCGTGAATTAACGTAAATTTTCAAGTATATGCCTGTAAATAATCTAATTTACGAAATAATAATTCATGAAAATTCATGATAATTCGTGTTAAGAAAAACACATAAAATTATCGTCAATTTTGGTTACATACTTAGCATTATGACCAAACGAATTTTCCTCCTAAGCTTATTCGCCCTATTGGCCGGTTTTTGTGCCAAAGGTCAAAACGATATTCAGGTGCGCGAACCTGGTTTCAAGGTATTCCAATTTCCCCGCAATGCCATCCCTCGCATCGATGGCGATTTCTCCGATTGGGACATCGTGCCCGACAGTTATGCAGTGGGCATCGATGAGATGTGGGACGATACAGGAAAGCATTCGGGCATCGACCGCCAAACGCTCGATCTGAAGGTAAAGGTAGGGTGGGTGGATGGTCTCAATCGCCTCTATTTTCTCTATGAGGCCTACGACGACTTCTGGGACTTTGATCAACTAAGCCTGCGCAACGATACCTACGAGGTGGTGGTCGATGCCGACCTTTCCGGAGGTCCGCACACCGACGAGTTCCGATTGAATCCCGAAGTGAAGAGTCGCATCGATGCGTTCTTCGAGTTTCAGAACATCCATGCCCAGAACTATCACATTATGACACCGCCCACCGAGGGCAAGTCGTGGACCATGGTGTGGGGACCTCAGCAATGGTTGAAATATCTTCCTTATGCCAACTATGCCTACGACTATCAGTTCAGCCATGGACAAAGCGGCACCCTGCGCATGGAGTTCTATATCACCCCCTTCGACTATGCCAGCCCCGAAGGGCCCGAGAAGTCGGTGGAGAGCCGTCTCTACGAGAACAAGAAGATTGGCCTCTGTTGGGCAGTCATCGACTACGATGGGGGAGAAGGCAACAATGGTTTCTGGAATCTGTCCAGGCATCATCAGATGTATGGCAATGCTTCGATGCAACGTCTCTTCACGTTGATGCCTTTGGAGCCGCAGTTCCGCAAACCCGTCGAATGTGACTGGACGTTCAGCGTCGTTCCCGGTACGCGCACCGTCAGTTTCCGCGACCGCAGTTACGGCACTGTCACCCGTTGGCATTGGGACTTCGGCGATGGCACCACTTCCACCGAGCAGAACCCTATCCACACCTATGCCCGCGACTTCGCCCACTACATCGTCACCCTCACCGTCGAAGGTCCCGACGGCACTGCACGCCATTGCAAGGTCTGGGAAGTCTGTGTCCGCGACACCAGCAATCCTTCCCACACCCCATACGATTGATTTCAGCCCTTTCCTCAAAGAAATACCCCTCCGGCCTGTCGCAAATGCGATGCCGGAGGGGTATTTTGTTTTCTCTGTTAAGGGTCAAGAGCTAAGTTCGGGCCTTAGTGTGGATTTGCGTCATTTCGCAGGCCACTGAGCTGCTGCTACGCCTTCGGTGATGCCCTCCATAGCGAAGGTGTTCCAGATGCTGAGGGTAGAGCGGTCGATGATGGTCATCGAGCCACGTGTACCGTTGTTGTTGCAGTAGTTGGTGCACCATGCTACGGGAATGACACCGTGGCAGATCGCCTCACGCACCACGGTCTTGTGGAACAGTTTGACCGAAGCATTGTGCTTGTCCTGGTTTTCACCAATCTCGCGCCACAGGCAACTGTATTCGCCCAACAGGACAGGGATGTCCTTGCTGACGAACTGCGTATAGAGTTTCTGCATCTGGCTTTCGACGTACGACTCCTCGTAGTTCGAGGGCGTGTTGCGGTCCGAACCATCTACATGATTTTCGGCACTCCAGAAGTATGCCATCTTGCCCCAGTTGGCATCCTCCTCCAGGCCACTGAACGTCCAAGGTGAATAATAGTGCACCTCGGCCATAAGACGGTCGACGGCAGGATCGATAGGCAGGGTGGTGTAGAATCGGCTAGTGTTGTCGATGTCGGTCGAAGGACCTTGGATGACGAGGGTGCGTAGGGCGTTGTTGCCACCGGTGGCACGCACTGCGTCGATGAAGTCCTGCTCGTAGCCCACCAGGTTGTCGGTCTTCCCCTGCGTGTCAGCATTGGGTTCGTTGAGGCCAGCGAAGAGCAGGTGTTCGTCGTAGTTGGCGAAGGCGGTGGCAATCTGTGTCCACATGCTCTTGAGAATCTCCGAACGGGTAGCATCGTAGGTGTCCATGTGGGTCTCAAGCCAACCCTCGTCGTAGTGGTCGTTGAGCACCACGTAGAGGCCGTCGTTGATGCAATAGTCCACCACTTCCATGACGCGTGCCATCCAGGCAGCATCGATGGTTCCTGCGGTGTCTAAGTGACGATGCCAGTTGCATGGGATACGGATCGAACGGAAGCCCTGTGCCTTCACAAAGTCGATGACAGCCTGCGAAGTCTTTGTGGGCTGCCAGCCCGTCTCGTCGCCGAGGCCTACCGACCCACTGGTGCCTTCCAGGGTGTTGCCCAGGTTCCAGCCGGGGAACATCTGTGCAGCGATGCCCATGGCGGTAGCCTCAGTGTCGATGCTGCTTTCACGAGCCTCCTGGACGATGGCAAACGTCTCTTCAATCACGCTGCGGCCATCGGTCGAAGTGGTGCGCACCGTCACTTCTGCACGTCGCTGGTCGCCGATGTGGCCTGACACGTTGAGTGTAAAGGTAGTGGAGGTCATAGTGCCTGCGTGGATGTCCTTGAAGTCGGGCATTGAGGCAAGCGTCAGCCAACTTTGGGCTTCGGAAGGAATGATGATGGTGTAGGCACTCTCGCTTCGGACAGTCACCGTCACTGTGCCTCCTTCACCAGCCACCACATTGGGTGATACAAGGTCGATGGCGAGGTCAGCCGATTGGGTGACCTTGATGGTCTGGCTCTGACCGCCTGCTGTGACGATAAGGTCGGCGTTGCGTACCTGTCCTGAGATATTCTCATCGACCGTCAGCGTAATGGGTGTTGACTTGAGGGTAGCCGACTGTCCGCCCACTTGAACGACGAGCCACGAGGCATCACTGACAGCGCTGACAGCCTGGGTGGACTGCACATTGACAGTCTGTGTGCCACCCTTCTTGCCAAAACTTACGTCAGACTTTCCCAAGGCAAGGTCGGCGACGTTGTAGGCATAGTCAAAGTCGACCGCAGTCTCCTCTTCGCAACCTGTCAAGGTCCCTCCCATGGCCGAAGCCATGAGAAGGATTGCTATATTCAGAAACATTCTTTTCATTTTATTAGGTTTTAGTGGTCTAGATAATCTAGATGGTCTAGATAGTCTAGATTATCTAGATATTCTAGATGTTCTGGAGAATTAATATAGTTTGTCGAGTGTGAAGGTCACGTCCATTCGCTCATTGAAGCCAAGGGCTGGGATGTTGCCATCGGCAGTCTCTCCCTCGAAGGCAGCATTGCCCTTCGAAGCACCATAGGTGTTGTAGAGTTCGATGCGATAGTTGCCATTGCCTTCAAGGTCACCATAGAGGATCTTCGATGCATCGAATGCAACCTCTGTGCCATCGACAGCCACCTTGGTTAGCGTGAGTTGGATGCCTGGGAAGTTCTTCACGATTTCCTTGATTTCGACGAGGTCGATCATGCCGTTGGCGCGACTGCCTTCGACGCTGACCGTATATTCCATGGGGAATACGCCCGCAAGGGCCAATGGAATGGAGGCATCGGGCCATGTCGAGTTCCAGTTGCTGTCGCAGGTGGTGAGGCCTGCAGTGTAGCCTTCGAGGCTTACGAGGGTGACGGTCACTTCAATCTTTTCGTTGCAAGCCAGGGCTGCTGCCGAACCGGGGTCGGTGCCACCAAAGGCATCGGTGCCCATTTCATGCGTAGCACCATAGCAGTTGAACAGTTCGAAGCGATAGTTGCCCTTGCCTTCGATGTCACCGTAACCGAAGCGGTTGGCATCGAAGGTGATGGACATGCCATCGACCTTGATGTCATCAATGCGGAAGATGGCGTTCGGATAATCGGTGGCAAAGCCTTCGATGTCGATGATGTCAATCATGCCGTTGGCCTGTGCGTCGGCAGCGACAAAGGTGTAGGTTTCTCCCTCGACTGGCAGGAAGGTGGAGGTATGGTCCTTCCAGTTCCAGTTGGTGTCGCAGGTTGCAAAATTGGCTGTGTAGCCCTTGGCCTTCTCCACAAGTGTGAAGGTGACGGCAATGTCATTCTCTACCTTGAAATTGGCGGCATCTGGGATGACGGGATTGGTAACTGTGCTGGGCTGCTCTGCACCCTCGGGTGTGTAGCCCCAGGTGTTGTAGATCTCGATGCGCAGGTTGCCGTTGTTCTCAAAGTCACCATAGACGATATTGGCAGGATTGATTTCGATGGTCTGGCCATCGACCTTGATTTCGTCGAGAGTGACTTCGGTGTTGTCGAAGACCTTCTCGCCGAAGAAGTTCTTATAGCCCATCAGATCGACGCAGAACACGTTGATGCCGGTTCCTGCTCCGACGGTGCCGCTGACGGTGTATTGTCCGAAGCCGGTCACGTCGGTGCACGTCTTGGTGTTGACACCATCCCAGCGCGATGCTGCCCAGTCGCCCGAAGCAAATTCAAGGCCGGCAGGCACGCCTTGCCATACGGGGAACTGTGCGTCCTCGGTCACATAGTTGTGGACGAGCAGACAGGGGCCTTCGCTCGAATTGTCGCGCAGGGCGGCAATCTGCATGCTCTTGTCGGTGAGACTCATGATCTTGAGGTCGGTCGACCAGTTGGTGACGACAGCATCGATGTTCGGGAGGTGGAGGATCTTGGCTCCCTCAAGGCTCAGTGTCTTGCTGGCTGCATCTATCGTGTAGGTCCCCTCGTAGGTGGTGTTGTTGCCAAGGTCGTTGACCACTACCTTGCCGTCCTCCGAGAAGGTCATCGTGCCGAAGTCGGCAGCAGCCTGGATCCATGTGTTCTCCGACCACTTCGGACACCAGCTCCACGAGTCGCCTGCCACGATGTCACCATCGGTCACTGAGGCCCAGGTGTCGTCGGTACCATAGTAGTAGAGCGGACCGTCGAAGACGCAACTTGTTCCAAATTGGTCAAGGTCGATATACCAGGTGTTGCAGATGAGCGAAGCGTCGAGCGTCGAAGAGCCTCTCTTGACGGGACGGATGGCAAGGCGATTGACCACCTGTTGGGCAGTCAGGTTGGCCGACTGGCTGTTCACCTCAAACGATTCGGCAAACATTTCGCTCGAAGCGCTGCCTACGCCTGTCCAATAGCCTGCAGCAGGGAAGAAGACGCTGTTGCCGTTGGGAGCAGTGAACTGGGCACCTTCCACACCATCGACGGTAATCCATTGGTAGGTACATTGGTTGACGAGTTCCTTCACCTCATCGAGGGTTGGCAGACGTCCTGCCCGTACAGCCGTAGCAATATCGAACTTGCCGCCGTAGATGTTGCCCGAAGCGTAATAGGAGGCATCGTCGGTCGTTTGCAGACCGGTCGGGTCACCATAGCCTGCCAGTACGCCGACATCGGTCACCTTCTCAGCACCCACATTGCAGGTGGCCCACTGGGCAGAGAGTCCGAGGTCAACATATTCGAACTGCACATCGCCTGTGGTGAAGCTCTTGGTTTCACCGTAGGCATAACCTGTGCCGAGGTTGACATAGGCTATATAATAATAGGTGGTGTTGGGCAGAAGGCCCGACAGGTCATAATGGAAACTCGACGACGAAAGTGCGCCTACACCAACGTCGTAGCCCACCTTGACGAGATCAGGGTCGGTGCTGACTCTGAAACCGCAGGAGAGGCCCGATACATTGCCTGTATTCGATGCTGTACCACCGAGGCTTGCCTTGGCACCTGTGACGTCCTTGGCATCTTCGGTGACGACGCTTGCATCAAAGGTGGTAAACTGCTTGGTGTCGCCGTAGTAGGTCAGACGTCCTTGCAGGGTGACGTAGGCACAATAACTGTAGGTCACGCCTGTCTCAAGGCCCGAAAGGGAGGCAGTGATGACACCACCCTCGCCGTAGGAGCCCACTACGCGGGTGCCTGTCTTGGGATCGGCATCACCCTTGACGAAATAGGTTCCTACCGTAAAGGAACTTGCGGCCTGGCCTTCGAGACCATTGACCGTGCCGTAGCAGGTGGCAGTCACTGCAGTCACGTCAGCATTGCTGGTGACCACGCTGCCCTGGATGATGGGTTGGGTTTCGATGGTGTAGTCGTCATCATCGTCGCATGCTGTGAATCCGAGTGGGAGGGAAGCCAGCAGCATAAGGCCCAAATAATATTTTGCTTTCATTTTCGATTTTTATTATTGGAGGGTTATTTGGGGGGCTCTTACTTCCAAACTCGGAGTTCGGTAATTTTGCCCACAGCGCCGTCGATATTCTCGCCAAGGGCGGCACCGAGGTCGTTGATGTCAATCACAAACACGATAGGCTTCGGAACGGCATCGTTGCTCACCATATCGATGGTGTAGGTGCCGTCGCCGGTTACCGCTACGGTAGGCGTAGAAATCTGATAGGCCCACGATTCGTCGGCATAGTAGGGTGCTGCTTCGAACGAACCGGTGACACCGGCAGCATCGAGTCCTTCGAGACTGAAGGTGATCTTGCACTCGGTCCATCCGTCGAGGTCATCGACGACGAGCGGAGGATTGTCGGCTGTGCCCGAACCATAGATGTTGTAGATTTCGAAGCGAATACGTCCGTTGCCTTCAAGGTCACCCACCTTGATGAGGTCGTTGTTGACGTCGATCTTCAGGCCTGGATTCACCACGGGTGTGGTGCCTCCGCCCTCGCCTTCACTGCCTTCGCTACCATCGATCTTGATGGAGTTGATGTGGACATCAGTGCCAGGAACCTTGTTGTCAACGATATTGGTCAGATCGACACTGAGGTAATCCTGTACACCGTTGATGTCGATGTTGAGCACAAGGTTCTCATCGACGGCAGCCGAACCAAAGATGGTCACGTCGTAAGTGCCGTCACCGGTGAAGTCGAAGGTGTTCTTGCCCTCCTCAGCACCATACTGTGGAGTAATGTCCATGTTGGCGCTGTGCATGATGAAGCCCTGGATGGGCTCGCAGGTGCCAAAGCCGCTCACGGTGAAGTTGATGACCATCTTTTCGTCGTAGTAGATGTCCTGATAGTTCACCACAGGATTGTCCCATGTGCCCGATCCGTACTTGTTGCAGATCTCGATGCGAAGGTTGCCCTTGCCCTCGATGTCGCCCCAGTGGAGGTTGTCGTTGTTGACGTCCACATTGCGTGCAGGGATGGCGGGTTTGCTGCCGCTAAGTTCCTCGATCTTGAAAGCCAGGTATTCGGTCACGTCGCCCTTGGCATTCCACTTGGTGGGCGTGCCGAGCCAATAGACGGGACTGCTCTTGCTGCCGCTGTTCTGCAGCAGACGCAGGCTCTGGGCCTTGATTTCTACCGACCAGGGATGTTCTCCCTCGGCAGAGGCAGTGAACCACGTGATTTCCTGTCCGAAGTCGATATCGACACCATTGGTGGTGTACTTGCCCTCGATGGTGTTGCCCTCCATGTCGGTGAAGGTGTATTGTCCTCCGTTCTCGCCTGCAGTGGTCATCGTGAGGATGAAGTTGGCCACCTTCTTGCTGTCGGCTACCGGAGCCCATGTGCCGTAGTCGGCGGGCTTGTTGAAGCCGTTGCTTTCCCATTTGCCCTCGGCATTGTTCCAGAAGAACCAGTCGTAGGGCGCATCGGCCACGAGCATCCACTGCTTGGTGGTGGTGACGGTGGTGGTGAGGTCGGTGTTGGGGTCGCCACCATAATCAGGCTGCACCACGTCGCCCTCGACAATCTCCTCTTCAGGCTCCCAGCCCTTGCGGATGTAGTTGAGCGAAATGGGGGTATTTGTGCCGGTGTTGGCAAGCAGAATCATGTTGTCCTCGTTGAGGTAAAGAATCTCGAAGGTGCGCGAAGGCACTTCGGTGGTCACCTGGTTCCAGTAGTTGGGTGTCACGACGGGCCAGGCGTCGGTGAAGGTGATGGTGTGTGCATCGACGTCGAGCATCCACGAACCCTTGAACGAACCCAGTCCTGTGCCCGACATGTCGGTGGTGACGTTGGCACCTTCCTTTAGGTCGAAGGTCATCTCGCCGTAGTCGGCAGCATCGCCAATCCAGCTGTTGCCTGCCCAGTCTGCAGCCCAATACCACTGTGCTGCACCGCTGTCGTCGAGGAACGGGGCAATGGCAGAAGTGGGATCCCATGGGCTTGCATCGAGGAAGTTGTCACCATTCGAAGCGTGCAGGGCATCCCAGGTGTAACCGCTGGTCCAGAACCAAACCGGACCGCCGAAACGCTGGCTGGTGCCGTTGGCGTCGAGGTCGAGCACCCATGTCTTCGATTCGCCGATACCGCCCGAAATGATCGACCAGAGTTCATCCTCCAGAAGGTCGGTCTTGAGGCTGTTGATATGGAACCAGCAGGTGTCGCCATAGACAACACCACCGCGGGTCTCTACGCCGAACACGGCATACTTGTCGCCCGCAAACGGATATTGCACGGTCACTTCGGCCTTCTGCGAACGACCGCCGTCATATTCCCAGAGCACGGTGTAGCTTGGTGTGAGCAAGCTCTTCATCGTCACAGTGTTGGTGGTCTGGTCCACCTCAACCGTATATGCAACGCCTTCGGTCAGGTCGTCGGCATTCAGTACCTTGCTGCCCAGCTCGTAATCCTCGGGCATGCAGGCGCTCAACATGAGACCCGCTGCGCAGACGGTTGCAATTGTCGAAAATATATTGTATTTCATAATTGTATGTTCGTTTTCGTTAGGATTAACGTTAGGAGGTTACCAGCCTGGATTCTGTTTGAGCACACCGTTCGAAAGTGTGATCTGGTCGTTGGGAATCTGGCAGAGGCCCTGCGTAGCAATGATGTTGTCGGGGTTGATGGTGATGTAGTCATCGTTGCCGCCCGAGAGGACGTGATAGCCTGTGATGGCGATTTGCGAAGCTGCATAACTTACACCCTGGCGCAGGAGGTCGAAGTAGTTGATGCCCTCGAAGGCAAATTCCAGTTTGCGCTCGGCCATGATGGCAGCTTGCGATACGGCTACCTGGCGATAGTTGGCCGAAAGGACACCGTCGCTGGTGTAGGCACGCTTGCGTACTTGGTCGAAATAATCCTGTGCGTTGGGCGAACCAAGCTCGGCAGCCATCAGCAGTACGTCAGCATAGCGCATGAGCACGTAGTCCTGGTGGTTCTGCTCCTGGAAGCCGCCGCTGCCGTCCATCTTGGTGGCAGAGGTGCCGTCGGCAAAGCAGAGTGGGCTGTACTTCTTGATGGCATAGCCGGTGTATTCGCGCCAGTCCTTGAAGCCTGCATCAAAGGTCGATGCGGTGTTGACGCCCTCACCCTCGATGTCGATGGCCGAAGCCACCTTGCGGGTATCACCTGTGCCGAAGGCTTTGAGGAACTCGGGATTGACGGTCAGTGCGCCCCAGCCCTTGCCATAGGGAGCCGAAGTGATGCTGCGCATACCCACCATCACCTGCCAGCGGTTCGAGTCGTTGTTGCCATTGTAGTCCTGTGTGCTGGTGAACTTCACGGCGAGGATGGTCTCGCTGTTGCCGTCGCCTGCATACGAACCAAGCAGTGTCTCGGCATCGCCTACTTCGGCAACACCTGCTGAGGCTGCTGGCCAAAGGCTCTTGAATTCGGGAACGAGTGCAAATTCGCCCGAAGCGATGATGTCCTCGCATGCAGCCAGTGCATCGGCACGTGAGCAACCATTGGGCTCTGAGCCGTAATAACCCATGTAGAAGAGGTAGGCGCGTGCCATGAAAGCCTCTGCGGCATAGCGGGTGACGCGTCCGTCGTTGTTGGCGGCATCGCTCTTCGGATAGGCATCGGCAGGGATGTTGGAGGCAGCAAACTTCAGGTCGTCGAAGATCTGTGCATAGACCATCGCTGCGTCATCCTGGGGCACGTTCTCCGAAGTGGAGACAGTGATGAGGGGGATATTGCCGAACAGGCGCACCAGGTCGAAATAGCAGATGGCACGCAGGGTGCGGGCCTCGCCGAGATAGGTGTTCTTGGTGGTTTCGCTCTTCCAGGCTATCTGGTCGGCATGGTTGATGAACTCGTTGCAACGGAAGATGGCGGCATAGTAGTTCGACCACTCGTTGGCCAAGAGGTTGAGGTCGGCAGGCGACTGGTTCTTGTCGAAACGGTCGGCCACCTGGTAACCGCGTCCGTCGGTGTTGCCCGTGCCGCCAAAGCACTCTGCACCCATCACTTCGGCAATCATGTAGAAGCCGAAACTCGGGTTCGAGTTGGTCTGGCGAAGGCCGTCGTAACAGCCGATGAGGGCACGACGGGCGTCAGCCTCGGTCTTGTAGAAATTGTCTGTTGTGGAATCTGTCTTCGACTCGGTGTTGAGGAAGCCTTCCGAGCATCCTGCTAACGTGAGTCCTGCGGCAGCCAATAGTATAATGTTCAGGGTTTTCATACTTTTCCTTATATTAAATGTCCTTTGAGACTCACTTGTCAGAATTTGAGGTTGCATCCCACCATGATGGTGCGTGGACGTGGATAGTAGCCATAGTCAACACCGCTCACCCAGCTGTCGTTGCCGTAGCCGATTTCGGGATCCATGCCGTTGTACTTGGTGAAGGTGAAGAGGTTCTGTGCCTGCACATAGATGCGGCACTGTGTGCAATACTTTGCCTTCCAAAGCCTTGCCACGTCGTAGCCCAGCGTAACGCTGCTGATGCGCAGATAGTCGCCGTCCTGCACGTAGAGGTCCGAGAACTGCCAGTTGATGTTGGTGTTGGTGACGCGAGGGATTCGGTTCGAAGTGCCTTCGCCCGTCCAGCGTTCCAGGATCTCGGTGGTGTAGTTGGCGGTCTGTGTCGTGTGGTTGCGGTACGACTGCACGATCTGCTGTCCTACGGCTCCGCTGGCGGTCACGTTGAAGTCCACGCCCTTGTAGCTCAGGTTGACATTGAAGCCGTAGTTGAAGTCGGGGATGCCATTGCCGAGGTCGGTCTTGTCGGCTTCGGTGACTGCACCGTCGTGGTTGAGGTCGACAAACTTTACGTCACCGGGCTTCACGTCGGCCTGGAGGATGCCGTTGCCGGCTGCTACCCAGTCGTTGATCTCCTGCTCGTTCTGGAAGATGCCTGCAGTACGATAGCCCCAGAAGTAGCCGATGGCGTGTCCGTTCTCGGCACGATAGAACTCACCCGAGTTGTCGTAGAGCACCGAACCCGTTGCACCGTGGATGATGCCGTCTTCGTTGGGGATGTTGCCCACCTTGTTCTTGTTGTAGGCTCCGTTGATGCCGAGGCTGTAGTTGAAGTCCTTGCCGATGTGGTCGGCCCAGGTGATGTTGAATTCGAAGCCTGTGTTCTTGACGTCGCCACCATTGATGAACGGTGCACCTGTGCCTGCCGTGGCAAGGATAGGAGCGGTCACCAGCCAGTCCTTGGTGGTCTTGATGTAGTAGTCGAGGTTGATGCCCAGTCGGCTGTCAATCATGCGGGCATCGATACCGATATTGGTCTGCTCCGATGTCTCCCATGTCACGTTCTCGTTGGCAAGGCGGCTCTGGTAGGCACCATAGTTCGAAGCGAGGATGGTGGCTGCGGTAGCATCGTCGTAGCCCGATGTGCCGAAGAGGTAATGCGTATTGGCTGTCGTGATGGGGGCGCTGTACTGGTAGTTCGAGATGTTGCTGTTGCCGACCTGTCCCCAGCTGGCACGCAGTTTCAGGAAGTCGAGGCCCTTGTCCTTCAGGGGTTCCATCCAGGCTTCTTCCGAGAGGGTCCAGCCTGCGCTCACCGAGGGGAACCAGCCGAAGCGATGGCCCTTGGCAAACTTGCTCGAGCCGTCAAGACGCACGGTGGCATTCACCATGTAGCGCTCCTTGAAGTTCCAGCCCAGACGTGCGAAGTACGACACCGAGCGCGTCTCGTCGTTGGCCGAACCGCTGGCTCCCAGTCCGTCGGCCGATGAGGCTGCCGAACCGTTGCTTACGTAGGCGTGCTTCCAGTCGTCGAAGCCTTCCTTCAGGTATCCGTTGCTGGCACCTATGTAGGTGCCGCGGTAGCTGCTCGACTCCTGTCCGAGCAGGGCACTCATGGCGTGCTCTCCCATCTTCCAGTCGTACTGCGCGGTGTTGGTCCAGGTGAAGGTCAGGCCATGGTTCATGTTCTGGCTCGCGCTTGTGCGCGTATCATTATAGGAATAGAGGCTCAGGTGATAAAGTGGCGAGAAGCTGCGGTATTCGCTGGTGCCATAGACTGCGCCAAAGACGGTGCGGATCTTGAGACCGTTCAATGGAGTAAGTTCGGCATAAGCGTTGGCATTGAACGAAGTGGAGCGCGACTCGTTGTTCGAATTGAGCACCATCGAGGCGTAGGGGTTGCCGTCGCCATTGTACCAGTCGGAGGTCGACGTGTCGTTGTAGGGCACATCGTAGGGGTTGTTGTCGCTGTAGATGGGGTGGATGGGCGAAACGCCGAAAGCACCGCGCAGGGTGTTGTTGTAGGCATTTCCCACGCTGATGCCGTTCGAGATGCGATAGACGAACGATACCTGCTCGCCCACCTTCAGGAGGTCCTCCTTGCCGCGTTTCAGCACCTTATGGTCGGAGTTGATACGGAAGTTGTAGCGCTCATAGTTCGAGACGTCCTTGCCGCCTGCGATGCCTTCCTGGTTCATGTAGGCGAGCGACAGGGCGTAGGTCGATGTCTGGTTGCCGCCTGTGATGCCGAGGCTGTAGCTCGAGGTCTGTGCGTTGTCCTTGAACATGGCATCCACCCAGTCTGTGTCGTAGATGTTACCGTTAGCATCGCGGATGGCCTGATAACTGTTCCAGTCGTAGGCCCCGCTGCCCGAGTTGAGGTTCTGCTCGTCCATGATGGTCATGTACTCGTGGGCATTGAGCATGTGGGCCTTGCGAGCCACGCTCTGCCAGCCCCAATAGGCGTCGAAACTGATCACCGACTTGCCTTCGCGTCCGCTCTTCGTGGTGATGAGTACTACGCCGTTGGCTGCCTGTGCACCATAGATGGCTGCCGAGGCGGCATCCTTCAGCACGTCGATGCTTTCAATGTCGGCAGGGTTGAGCGTTGCGATGTCGCCGCCCACACCGTCGATGAGGTAGAGCGGTCCGCTGTTGCCTACGGTACCGAGACCGCGGATCTGTACCTTCATGCTCGAACCTGGCTGGCCCGAGGTCGAGGTGATGTTCACACCCGGCGTCTGTCCCTGCATGGCCTGCAGAGGGTTGTTGGTGTTGAGTTTCTGGATGTCCTCGCCCTTCACCTGTGCCGTAGCGCCGGTGAGGAGTTTCTTCTTCTGGACGCCGTAACCTACTACGACGACCTCTTCAAGGGCCTCGTTGTCCTCCTCAAGGACAATGTCGAGTTTCGGACCAGCCACCTTCACTTCCTGTGTCCGGAAGCCGATGTAGCTGAAGACGAGGGTTTGGCCGATAGCCGCATTGATGGAATAGTTGCCATCGATGTCGGTAATCGTGCCCACAGTGGTTCCCTTCACAAGAATGTTGGCGCCGATAATCGTTTCGCCATCAGTTTGCGAAGTCACCACACCCGAGACTGTAATCTGCCCGCTTTGGGCCCATGCCAAGGACGTCGATAGCACAATCGCTGCCAACGTCACCAGACAATAATCAAAGATTTTTTTTCTCATGTGTGTTGTGTGTTAAGAATTATTTGGGTTGATTTGAATTCTGGAAATAATAGCTGTGTGTATACATGTGTATCAAGATGGATAAGCTAGTATATTACAGACCCACAAAATCGCGGCAAATATACAAATAAATTCCGAATGCAGCCAAACTTTTTTGCAGAAATTTTCATTTCTGGCCATGTTTTTGCTGCATTTTCGACAAAATTGTCACATTTTTCCACCCTTTCGCTATGCATCTTTCTCCTTCCTCTCCCTTTTGCACCGCAACCCTTCCCCTGTCGCCACCATCCAATCAAAATTCCCGAAATAAGTTTGGGACCTTCAAAAAATCATTTCGAATAGGAGGGGAGCACAAAGTCCTGCGCCTTCAGGTATTCGGCACAACGCCGCACACCCTCCATCGAGTCGATGGTGCCGTCGTTGCCTTCCATCTCCACCACATAGTTCTCGAGTCCCGCCAGACCCGCATTGCGGAAGATGGCATCGAATCCGACGAACCCGCTTTCTCCCAGCTCGTAGATGTCCTTGATGTGGAGTATCTTGAAACGCCCGGGATACTTCTTGAAGTAATGCACCGGTCCCTGTTTCGCCATCACAGCCCAGTACGTATCCATCTGCCAGAATAAGTTGTCGGCATCGGTGTGCTGCATCATATAGTCAATCCATACCTGCCCTTCCACTTTCTGAAACTCATGCGAATGGGTATGATAGCCGTAGCTGAGGCCAGCCTCACGGCAATGCCGTCCTATCTCGTTGTAGAATTCGCAGATGGTCTGTCCGTCCTTCAGCGTCTTGGGTGTTTCGCCCCACGAGGTGACCACATATCTCACGCCCGCTGCCTTGTGCGCCTCGATAGCCTTGTCCCACCATTCCAGCGCCTGGGTGAAATCGTGGCTGGCAAGTTCCTCGGCATTCAGGTTGCGATTGACGTGCGAAGAGATGGGTGTCAGTCCCGCCTCCTCGCAGTCCTGTCTGTATTGTTCGGGCGACACGCCATAGAACATCCCATCCTTGTAGTCGGCGGCCTCGATGCCCGTGTATCCCATTTCGCTCAGACGACTGAACACCTCTGCGTGGTTCTTGGCGTACAATTCGGCATTGCCTATCACGTCGCGAATGCTGTAGAGCTGCACAGCCATCTCTTTGGGTTCGTACAGATAGTCTCGCATCCCTTCCAGATAGTTGAAAGCCACCTCCTTGCCGTCAGCATCATTCCAGAACTTGGTGATGTCGTGGATGCGCCATTCTCCCTCCTCACGGCAGAACGAGAACTTGCGCTTGACGACTTGTACGGAACTGTAGAGCGTGAAGCTGACTGTCGCCGTTCCCTGCTCCAGGTCCAGGTGTTCAAACTTGATGTCACGAGCTTCCAGGTCGTCAGGGTTACCGTCCTGCATCTCCGTCCAGTAGTCCTCGTTGAAGAAGCCGATGTCTTCCAGTTTCGAATCCTTTTCCTCGACAGCCCGTACCGTCTCGATCCAGGTGTGGCAGGCGAATCGCCCGTCATAGTAGTCCTCATTCGAGGCAGCAGCGGCATACAGGTCGTTGATGATACCGGTGATGATGTCCTGTGCCTCCCGT
>JAZQBS010000181.1:0-38662 GCA_045545875.1 Bacteroidales bacterium | reverse complement strand
CTTTTAATTATCTAATATCGTCTCTTTATAGTTTTACTTTTTAGTTATTCGTGCCAAATAGTCGTAGTGTTCGCCTTCGAAGATCACTTCGACAGAATAGCCGTTTTCATCGGCCTTTTGACGAAGCGTGTTGGCATCGATATAGAGCCAGGGGAAGGGTTCGCCAATGGAATCCTTGTAACGCATCATGTAGCGTAGTTCGCCATAATAGGCCGTGTCTTCGGGGTATTCGATGACGCCATCTTCGTTTTCGAACACATAACTGATGTCCGAAGAATCACAAAGGAGTTGGCCACCGGGAGCAAGTATCTTGTCGAGTTGCTGGAAGAATGACGGAAGACGATCGATGGTTCCGACGATGCCGATGCCGTTCATTAGCATAAGGATGGTGTCGTACTGACCCGTGAGCGTGAAGAAATCCTGTTCAAGAACGTTTTTCACACCGCGCTGCTGCATTGTCAGGACAGAAAGATGGGAAATGTCGATGGCAGTCACATCGATACCACGTTGTTGAAGAACGAGTGAATGGCATCCCGACCCAGCCCCAACATCAAGCGTCCTACCCTTTGCCAAATCGTGTGCCTTGCGTTCAGTTTCAGGCATTTCCTCGAAAGTGCGGAAAAGTGTCGGCACGGGAATTTCGTCTTCTTCGAACATCGGGGAGAACACACGCAATCTGGCTGCTTTACCCGTGGTAAAGTAGTCGTTGATGGCTCGGCCCATCGGATCGCGTTTACGATTGATGTCAGCGTTTGTATTGAGTTTTTTCACTTGCTTATGAACCATATCAATAATGCTATTTGAGCGCACAGAATGAGTGGAATGCCAAACTTGAACTTCTTGTGCAGGGTCTTGTGATGCCAGGTTTTCATACCCAGCCATGCACCGATGCTGCCACCAAGGGCAGCCATCCCCAAAAGCGTGGCTTCGGGGATGCGCCACTTGGCACGTTTAGCCTTCCATTTGTCGATGCCATAGACGAAGAACGTAATTACGTTGATGATGGCGAGGTAGATCAATAGGATTGACGACATTTTTCCCAAAAAGATATTTGCTACAAGATCTTTTCAGCCATCTTCTTACCTGCATCGAAAGCATTTTGCAGATCCTGCTCCCAATGCTCGTCACGATACTTGCGCTTGGCTTCCTCAGAGAATCCTGCAAGTTCGAAGCGATCGTAGTTCTTCACCTGGTAGGTGTTGTAGGCAATGAGCCGTTCGGGTTCACCAAGGGCTGCTGCGATAGGATATTCCATCGTACCGTAACCGTTGCAGTTGTTCTGGGTTTCGGTGCCGTTCTGCGTCTCTACCAGCACTACTGGCATTCGCTTTGGAGCAGTAAGACTATAATCGTTGTACGAAAGCCAGGGGAATGCGAGACGTTCGAGGAAGGCACGCATTTGACCCGTGATTTCGCCAAAGTAGTTGGGCGAACCGAGCACAAGACCATCGGCCTGGGCAATTTCTTCGAGAATGGGAGTAATTGCATCCTTGAATTTGCAGACATTCGAAGCCCTGCCTTTCACCTTGCAGGCCATACACGACATACATCCCTTGTAGTCGAGGTCGTAGAGGCGAATGGTCTTTACTTCTATTTCGCTACTAACCGAACTTGCACCTTCGGCAAACTTTTTCAACATTGAGGCCGTATTAAAAGTCTTGCGTGGGCTTCCATCGATGATGATGATCTTTTTCATACAGTATGGTTTTTATTTATTATTGTGCGTCTTGTTCTATGAGTTCAGCAGATACTCTTGCCAAGTTCGAAAGCAGCTTGTAGTTTGGGGTTCCCTTCAATCTCACGTGCATCGTTCACGCCGCCGCAGAAAAGTGTACCGGCCAGTCTGCTCTTTGGATAGCAATCGATCCAGCCTGTAAGTCCTGTCTCGGCACGTTTCGGTGTCTGCTCCTCATCTTCGGCAGCAGTAGTGAGCAGATAGACATCACGGAACTGATAATCAAGTTCATACATGGCATTCATGCGATCGATGAGTGTCTTCATCTGTCCGCTCATCTCATAATAATAGATGGGCGTAGCCCAGCAGACAACATCGGCTTTCAGGACTTTCTCCATGATGGCATTCACGTCGTCGTTGATGACACAACGTCCCAACTTCTGGCAAGCCAAACATCCTTTGCAGAACTGGATGTTCTTACCCACCAGGGAAATCTTCTCGACATCGTTTCCGGCAACCTTGGCACCTTCGATGAACTTGTCAGCGAGCATATCGCTGTTCGAGCCATGACGCAGGCTCGTTGAAATGACTATTACTCTTTTCATATGCTAATAATTTGCGGCAAAGATACAAATTTTTTTATAGAAATGCAAGCGAATTTGGGAAAAAGTGAAATAATTAGTGTGACAGGAGTAATTTTCTTATTAAATAAATTCAGTTTTGTTGTACCGCTTAGATGACAAAATGTTTATTCTTCGTTTCTCTTTTGCAAGTTTAGCATCGCTAAGATTTGTTTATCCAAAAAAAATGCGTATATTTGCCCCGAAATAAGTGGTAGAATTATGAAAATACCAACCCTATATAGTGCCAAACGCATTGAACGACAGTTCTACACTGGTGAAGAGCCGGTAATTGTAATGTGTTCAGATGTTAACCTTTACGGCTTCCGTATGGAAAAATTTCACAGAATGTCTAACTGAGAATATGAATAATCATGAAATATAGTATTATATACGCAGTTATCCGTCCAGAGATAGCCGAACGCGTTAGCCTCGGTCTTATATTCGTTGATGGAGATAAGGTGGATATTCGTTATTCGCCTCAAAAACTTGATGCGGTACGCGCTCTATTCTCGCCCAAAGAGTATGAGTTTCTGTCAAATGTTGTCACCTCGATGCCCAATGATGGAAGTATCAACAGCGAGGACGCCATCAACTATCTCGTCCGTTATTCCAACAACTTGATAGCAGTTTCACCACTACAGAGCATCGACATCGAAGCCACAGAGCAGAGTAAACAAAGCCTATTGAGGAACTATATTTACGACGTAGCGTAAAATGTTTAGTTTCTCTTACTTGACGCAGTAACCTGCCGATTGAAACGCATTAATGGCGCGTTCGTAATTCTCGGACTTGGTCAATATGTAGTCCGTGTTGAACGTGGATATGGCAAAGATGCCGATACCGTTTTCGGCAAGTATCGAGGAGATTTTGGAGAGTATGCCGATCAGGGAGAAGTCAAGCACTCCTTCGATTCGGAATGCTCTCCATCCGTCTTCCCGAGTGATTGTATTCCGAGGAACGAAAGGGATTGGACACACCAATGACTTCTCTTCGTCGGTGGAACTTGTGAAGACGAATGGTTGATTGAGGTCAACCTGCGAATAGTCTGATACCTTGCAGACAGATAATTCCCGTGGAATAATTTTCAGTTCCATTATGACAATCAATTAATTGACGAAATGGCTTATCTGCTTCAAAAACAGATTAGTTAATTGCCGTCATATGATATCCCATACGTTTCAGTTGGATGTATGCTCCCATCAGATAGAGCTGGTGCAGACAAACGACATAGGCGTTGAAGGCTTCCTTTGTGCCGGGTTCGATGCGCTGGTGCAACAAGGCATTATAGACACGTGAGGCACATTCGCCCACAAGTTTCTCAGTCGATGTGTAACTATCGCCTTTCAGCAAAAGAACATCTTCGCGGATATATTCGTCCATATTGTCATAGCCTCTTTTGTCGCGCATATAGGCATAGAGATCATCTATCTTCGAATAGATTTCCCACTCTTCGTCCCAGTATTTGGCGAGAGCCATACCGATATACATCATCCAGCCCAACGAAGCGGTCGGATAGGCGTTGAACTCACGAATGCCATCGGGGACATAAGCCTGGGCTATCTTTTCCCACTTCTCTTCCACATCGGGACATTGCGGCAGGCGTTCGTCCACTTCCTGCATACTCAGCAGATACTGATGCAGGTCATTTTTCAATTGTTCTTCAAAATTTAACATAATTATTTAATCTATATCTATTTCTGTAAAACGAGCAAACTTTCGGCCATCCCGCTCAATGTTCTCGAAAAACATCTTCTCCGGACGCGCCCAGCATTTGTTGTCTCCATAAAGTGCCTGATAGACGACCATTCGCTCTGTGGTTTCTGAATCGAATGCCGAGCATACAAAGCGATACTTGCCGCCCTTGAAATGCTGGAAGTATCTGATTTCACGCCTTGGATATTCCTTCAAAAGTTTCTCTGCCAAAGGTACATACCAAGTGCGAACTTCTTCTGCCGTTGGCGTATGATTTCCAGGGAAATGGGAACTTCGATTATAGTACTGCAAGAAGGTAGGTTCGAAATGAGCCAACGTGTCACCTTCGCCAAACAATCCCCAGACGCGATCCTTGTAGTATGGATTGCAGCTGTTGAATTGAATGGTTTCGAGTTCGGCAAATTCCTCGATAAGTGCTTCGTCGATGATGAAGTCCTGTTTGCCATCCTTTCGAGGAGATTTGTATTGATGTGCTCCGATGCGCGGCTTTAAGAACTCGGTCATCTTGAAGTGCGGATTGCCAAGCAAGGCAGGAATACCAACGATAGGAGCAAGCATTTGTGCATAGAACGAACCGCAACTATTGCCCACCAACAAGTCTGGTTTTTCCTTTTCGATTAATTCGCGTAAGAACTCAATGGCTTGCTTCGGATGCATCGGCAGGTCGGGAGTAAGCACCTCTACCCGACCCTCGAACGCTTCGCGCAAAGCCACCGCAGGCACGCATTGTCCGCTTGCATAGAATCCGTGAAGGAACAGTAACTTTTTCATTTCTATTTAGTTTGTGATTTCGATATTGGAAAGATGTTCGTGTTTCACGAAACCTTTCGTACGCCACTTACCCGAACGCCAGCGACGGACGAGGATCACACCACGTATGTTCTCATCGAGGGCAAAACCAACCCACATGCCGATAAGACCGAAACCAAGAGGAATGCCGATGACGTAGCTCAAACCGACCGCAATACTCCATTGGAAGATGACGCCAACGATGAAGGGATAGATCGTGTCTCCTGTGGCACGAAGCGTATTGCCGGCGAAGATGTTGGATGTTCGGCCAATCTCGAGGAACCAATCGACGATGAATACCCAGACACCCATGGCGATAATCTCGGGATTGTCGGTAAAGGCTTGGATGATGGGACGACCTGATATTGCCAGTATCGCAGAGCCAGTGAGGGTGATAATCATTGACCATCGGTAGAAATAATTACCGAGAATGTAAGCAGCCTGATGTCGTCCTTGACCAACGAGATGTCCTACCAGGATTCCGCCACCCTGCGTGATGCTGATGCAGAAGAGATAGACGAACATGATGATGTTGTGGCAATAGGCACGGGTGGCAAGTGCTTCGTTGCTGATCTGGTTGATGAAGAATGTGATCACCACTTGCGACAAACAGTAGGAGATATTCTCACTCATGGCAGGTATGCCGATTTTCAGCAGGTTGCGAAGTTCTTCCAAGGGCAAGGGGCGGAAGTAATGCAACGGGAAGCGAGGTATATGCTTCTTGAAATGGATGATGGCGAGCAGCACCATAGCAACAGCACGGCTTCCTGCTGTAGCAATGGCAGCACCTTCGACACCAAGTTGCGGACAACCCCAATGTCCAAAGATTAGCGCATAGTTACCGAGGATGTTGAGCACGTTGACTATACCTGTGACAATCATCGGCCAAATCACCTTGTCGGCACTACGTAAAGAAGCTGAGAAGGTCAGCGACAATGCCTGGAAGAACGATAAGGCTCCTGTGATACGCAGATATATCAAGCCATCGCCCATCAGTTCAGGGCGCAGACCCATCAGTTGAAGCAACTGCTCGGCATAGAAAAACAGCAAAGAGCTGATCAAGAGGCTGAGCAGAAGGTTTACGAAAAGCGCCATTCCGACCACCTGCACCAATCGTTTCCAAAGTCCAGCACCGATGTACTGTGCACAGAGTATTGCAGCACCCATCGAGAAGAATTGATAGACCAGGAAAACAAGCGACATCAACTGGTTGTCGAGTCCGACTGCGGCAACACTATTGTCGCTATATCGGCTCAACATCACAGTATCGACCGCACCGAGCAGCATCACAAGTGCCATCTCGATAAACACCGGGATGGTAAGGGCACGTAGTTGTCGCTTCAGGTTGTTGGTTGGCATTTATCCGATTTTTTCGATGATCATTTCCGATGAGCCATCCTCAAGTGAATTGTACTCATCGTAATGACAATGACACCCTGAGGCTTCATCAGCCAAGGTTTTCAACTGGCTTGCCAAAGAGAGCAAACCTTCCTTATTGGCTGAGATCACTACGTTGCTATTTTCGACCTTCACTTTGATCGTGAATCCGTCCACCCAATTCATATCCATTATAATATGTTTAGCTTTGTCCATTCAAATAGTATATATTCCTAATTTCTTTGGTAGTTTGCTCACTATCAAATTGTACGATGTACGTATTTGTTCTTTTACGAAATCATCATCTAACTGATTCAGATAAAGTTCGCTCCAGTTATCCTTGTTCATATGAATTGCCGGTCCAACGCCTGCATATTGTTCACGCAACTCTATGGCAACATCGGGCTGCATCTTCACGGCAATGTGCGGTTCAGGCACATCAAGATTTGTAAGTAGAAACCACTTGCCAGCAATGCGCCAACATATCCAGCTCTTGACAAACAAGTCCTCTGTAACCTGTTCGTTTAGACTTAATGCGTACTCCCTTACTTCTTCGATGTTCATATCAATTATTTGAAAATAAATATTCGTCAATTTTTTTTGTAATTGATTAATTCTTGAATCATTAATTGCAAATTTTATCGTCATTCATTCCCAATCAAAGTTTTCCTTGCCGGCACCAATCTCAAAATGATATTTGGCGATGCCCAAATCAATCCACGTATAACCAATCAAGGAGAAACCTTTCTTTGTGCGTACCTTATGACGATTGTTTTCCATTCCGACATATTCGAACGTGAACTTCTGCTGATTCACGGCAGTGGGTGCAAGCAGGGCGGCTTCGACACCTTTTCGGAACCAACCAGGTGTAGTGTCGTTGACATTGCTCACTTGTTCTACAGTCTTTATCTTGTGGGTACTACCCTGCGTTTCGCCATAGCCGATGGCAATATAGCAGGCAATCTTCTCGTCTTCGTTGAGCACGTAGGTACCTGGGATTTTTGAGTAACTCAATCCTACCCAGCAGGTATTTAGGCCAAGAGTCTGTGCCAAAAGCACCAGTTGCTCGCCATAATAGCCGATGCGTTCATCGAGGTCATCGGCTTTCTTGCCAGCCATCACCAGATAATTGCTCACATTGCGGAACCTTCCATATTTCGCCAAAGTTCCCTGGAATGCCTTTGGCTCGTTTTGAATGAGCTGAACATGCAGATTGCCCTCACGATTTACGCGCTCAATCTGTTCTTCGAGCTTGCTGACAACGTCAGCTTCCAGCGGTTTGTCCTTATAAGCCCTCACACTATGTCGGGCTGCAATTGCTTCTAATAATGTCATTTTATTTGATAATTATTCTATATTTTTATCTGCCCAAAGAATATTCGCCACTATAAAAACTATAGATTTTTTCAAATTAGTTCTCACGTATTTCGATGTTTGGTGGACACTCATACATTACACGAGCATGGTTGGTGCGAATGAGTTGACTTTCGATTACGTTGCCGGTATTTGCATCAATGGTATCACGAAAAACCTGCCCGTTGCGATAGATTACATCGCCTTCGCGCGAGAAGTATTCATTCTCGGCATGGATGTGGAAGGTATGTGGCTGAGGATCTACGGCACGAAGTTCGCCACGAAGATATTCACCATCTACCCAAAGGCGAAGTTGGTAAGTGTTGGACGTGTCGTTTCGAACACGGTAGTCGATGTAATTATAGGAGATGCTGGTTCCCGTGCCGAAAGGAATCTGACGACCATAGTCGGGGAATAGGTCAAGCGCGTCGTGATGATGATGTTCGACGATGGTCAGGTCGCTGTGAAGAACCATCCAATGAATGAGGTTCGAAAGTTGACAAAGCCCACCTCCTATACCCTGTCCGGGCGCACCTTTTGCAATGACGAGTCCTTCTTTGTAACCCTTCCGTTCGGTGGTTCGTCCAATCTGTTTCCAGACGGAGAAGGTCTCTCCAGGGCGAATCAATAGTCCGTCAATGTTCTTGACGGCAAGGGCAAGGTTGGTGGCCTTGTTTTCCTGCAACTGCATATTGACATTGCCCAAGCGACGACGTATGAGCGAGTTGTGACGATAGATAACGACGGGCAGGTTATCGGTTGTCCGTTCCCTGGCAAAACGAATCTTGTGGATAAAGTCTTTCAGATGTCGTTTCAATATCTCCTTCTCCATCGACAAGCGATAGGTGAAGGGAGATATTTCGCAAAACAGTTTTCGTGGCATGGGCAGTAATAATTATTAATAGGAATATACCAATCCGTATTTCTCGTGAAGCTGGCGAAGCGAACCGTCAGCCTTCTTTTTTTCAATCAGGTTGTTGACCATTTGCAGAAGGTCTTCCTGCCCTTTCTGCATAAGCACACCAATCTCTCCGTGAGTAAAAGGACTATTGAGCAAGGGAGCAGCCAGTCGGTTGTCGGTCTGCACATAGTAGGGCGCTTCGGTGATTTCGGTAATCATGATGTCGGCCTGTCCTTCGGCAACAAGTGAAGGTATTTCCTCGTTCTTGGGGTGGACGATGATGGTGGCATGAGTGAGGTTCTCATTGGCAAACTTCTCGTTCAAACCACCGGGGTTGACCATCACACGCACTTCGGGTTTGTCGATATCTGCCAATGACTGGAAGCGAGTAGCATCCTCCGTTCGGCAAAGGATGGTCTTGCCATTGCCCAGATAACCTTCGCTCATGTCCATGATTTCTTTACGAGCATCGGTGATGGTGATACCACCGATGGCGAGGTCGAACTTCTGCGGCTCGGCCATCACGTCGACTGTGAGGGTTGGCCAGGAGGTAGATGCAAAACCAACTTTGACATCAAGATAGTCGGCAATTGATTGGGCCATTTCGATGCCAAATCCCCAATATTCGCCCGTCGAGGGTTCGAGGAACGAAAGTGGCCGATAGTCGCCCGTTGTACCGAAACAGATATTGCCTCGTTCAACGATTTCGGCCACTTTGCCCTCGATAGGAATATCGGTGTAAGTGGAAAGAATGAAAGCAGAATATTGGAGATTATCCTTGCCGAAACGAAGGGCGCTGCGCAACGAGTCTTCGGGGAAGACACGACTGCTGTCGAAGTAATAGAGTCCGTCGTTGCTGTTGTACCATCCTCCCACATAGCCATCGTGCTCCAATGCATGACGTACTACCTTGTCAAGTTGGTCACGCGAATGACTACCTTGTGTGGCTGCATAACTCACGGAAATGCCTTCGGTGGGTTCTGTCATTGTGCGGACATCGAGTGTGAAGCCATCGGGATGACTTTGGCTGAATGTCCAGACCTGATCGGCAATTTTTGTTATGTTACTCAGTTCGTTGACATTCTCCTTGTTGGACGAGCAGGAGGTAAATCCTATTGTCCCACAAATGGCGAGAATGGCAATCAGCAAGAATAATCTCGTTCTTTTCATAAACTGCTTTAAATGTAGGGGATCCTTAGGGATTCTTAGAGATTTTAGGGGATGTTAAGGGACAAATGCATATTAGGGTTAGAGTTCTGAAAGGCGAAGGTATCGTCACTTCAAATCCCTTAATATCCCTTCTTATCCCTTAATATCATTAATTATTTTAATCCGGCTGCTGTCCATCATGAGCCTTCCAAGAGCATTCAGTAATCTTCATGTCGGAAAAGACTGCGGTGAACGACGACTCCTCAGGCGAACATGCATAGATGCCGAAACTGATCACGTCAGCACCTTCATAGACGTGGCAAATGCGCATCTGGCTGAAATCGACGCCATTCTTCGAACATTCGATGCAGTAGTCATCGTCGCGACGCGAGAAGCGATACCACATCGTCTTGACATCGGCGGGGATAGCGGTGGTTGCCCAGTCGGAATAACCCTTGTTGGTCACAACGCTGCCGAGGTGCTGGAACTCCTCGTTCTCGTATTCCACCGAACCCTTCACCCAATTCTCGCTGTTCAGATACATCACGATGCCGCATTGGTCGAAGCGCTGGTGGCTCTGCGTGAAGTCGGTCTTCACTACGAAACTGAAAAACTTCTCGCGAGTCTGCATTTGGAGGACAGGTGCATTGTCGTTCTGGAAGTGATAGTAGGTGCGCTGCCAAAGGTCGGTGTGAGGTGCTGTCGTGATGAGAATGGTGTCACCCTTCACTTCAAAACCGCCTGGCTCACGCGTCCATTTCAGCGCATTGAGGTCAATCTTGCCTCCGTTTTCGAGCGCTACCTTTACATTGTCGGTAAAATCCATAACTGTTTCTTTTGTTTCGTTCTTAGCACATGCTGTCAGCATCAAGCCGCAGGCAATAATGATAATACTTTTGTTGAACATAATGATAATCGGTTAAAACCCAAATTGTTAATTGTTAATTATTAATTGTTAATTACCAATTGTTAATTGTTATTTGTTAATTGTTAATTATGAGTCTTACCTCATATATCTCACCAATCTGCTTCCGAGGCTTGGCCACGAACTTCACGCGAACCTGCTGCTTGCCTTGCAGAAGTTCGGCAGGGATGGAATAGGTTTCGTACTTGAACTCCGAGATGCGATATTTGCCCGTATTGTTGACCTCCTTCACCAGGACATCATCGGTTAGGATGTCGAACTCATGGCTCTTCCACTCTCCTACTCCCCAATATTTGAGGCGAAGGCTGAGGTCGGTACGGCCATTGGTCTGCATCAGGTAACTGAAATAATGTCCATCGCGTGCATCGCGATAGAAGACGTCGTTCGAATTGCCTACATAAGAGTCGTCGGTTTCCATTCTGTGATCGGTTTCGGGTTGTTGTTCACCCGGCTGCACCTTATCCACCGTGCGAGCCTCGAGCTCCTGGCGTTCCTGCTCCTGACGTGCAAGGTCATCGAGATAACCCTTGTAACTGTTCTCCGAAAGAGCCAGCCAGTAGATCATATAGCGCGAATCGTGAATCTCGAAGAATGGCATCACCTCGTTGCGGATGGGGTTCTCCATACGGGTAGAGAGGGTGAAATGAAGTGGTTTGCCTTCGATAGGCTGCAACTGGTCGGCAATGGCATTGATGTCGTTGTTGATGAGGATTGGAGCCTCATTGACAGGCAGTTTCTTACCGCTGGCATATTGTCCGAAGCGACTGTCGTCGGCAATGAGATGTGCCAGGTCCTCGGTTCCCGTCTTCATGCCAAGCAGAATCGGGCCATGCATCAAGGCAATATATTGAGGCACATTGGGCAGATACTTGATGCTGTTGTGCATTGGGAAGGTGATATCGACCACGTCGCCAGCCTTCCACTTGCGATCAAGACTGACGTATGACGAAGGACCGCTGATGATGTTCACAGGCTCACCATTAACTTGTACCGTGAATTGTCCAGGCTTCACCCAACCTGGGTAACGGACGAGCAATGGGAATACTACACCACCCTCCTTCTTCGATAATTTCGGAGTCTGCATGATGGTGATGCGGCTCGTTTCGGCATAGGGGAAACCTGTCTCCTGACGAAGCACGATGCCCATCTCCTTCCAGTTGAGTTCGGAAGCAACAAAGAGATTCACATAAAGGGCATCGCCCACATGGGTATAGATGAACTGTCCATATTTGCCATGGTTTTCCATACCCGTACCAACACAGCACCACATCGCCTCGTTGGGAGCAGAATAGTTGCGATAATGACGCGGACGAGCAGGCGTGAAATAGACGTAGCCGCCGTGCTCGGGGTGCTGTGACGAAAGGATATGGTTGAAGGTTGCCAATTCATAGTAATCGGCAAAGCGTGCCTCGGGATTGCGACGATGCAGATCCTCGGTAAGTTTCAACATATTGTTGGTGTTGCAGCTCTCAGGTCCATCGATATCGTTGATGAAGTCGGTGCAGGCTTCCTTGCTGGGGAAGTGCTCGCGACGACTGTTGCCACCAAATGCCAACGAACGCTCTCCCGTAACAATGTCCCAGAAGAAGGCACCGGCATCGTGATAGGTCTCATCGCCCGAAAGTTCGGCAATACGCTCGAAGCCCACAACCTTGGGCACCTGAGTATTGGCGTGCATATTGTCAAGGCAATCCTGTCGCTGCGACATCGGAGTAAGCAATCGGCGATGCGAGAAACGACGAGCCACGTCGAGATACTTCTGTTCGCCGGTGATGGTATAAGCATCGGCCAGCACTTCGTTCATACCACCATGTTCGTTGCCGAGCATACGCTCCATCTGCTCGGCGCTGAGTTCGGCAGTCAGGTCGATGGCCCAGTCGCAGAAGCCGAGAAACAGACGACAAGCCTTCTCATTGCCGCAATACAACCAGGCATCGCGCAGACCGGCATACATCTTGTGCAGGTTGTAGAACGGAGCCCACGAACCGAAGTAGATATTGAAATCACCTTTTTTGAAAGTGCTCCAAATCTTTTCGCTATTGGGCATACCGCCCACGTAGCCGCGTCCCCAATCGGGATGGTTCTTGTTGTTGGTGTCGGCACATTCCTGCAATTCGCTGACCATATACTCCATACGCTGACGGCATTCCTCGTTGCCCAAGGCAGCATTCAGCGCCATCGCGGTCAGATAGTGACCTCCTACGTGTCCGTCAAGTCCGTCCCAATTCGGATAGGTCGGCGCCTTGGGTTCCAGTCCAGCCTCCTTGCGATATGGAGCAAGCAGGCGGTCACAATCATACTTCAAAAGGGTCTGGACGTTAAGATCCTGGGCCTTCTTCAAAGGTCCGTTGAGCAAGGTCACGTCGCCAAGCGGGAACTCGTCGGCGTACAGTTTGTCTTGAGCATTGGCAATAGCTCCTAAGGCAAGAAATGTGGTAAGGATAAGAAATTTTCTCATAGATTTATTCATTTGCCTTGATAATATCCTTCAACATCAAATGCGGGTTACGGAAACGAGCGCCGCTTCGTTCATTCTTCAAGTGGATAGCCTTCATCGGGCAGTTGTGGACGCAGGCATAGCATACCTCGCAATGGTCGAAGAACTTGACGCCCAAGCCGGTTACCTTGATGTTGTTCGATGGGCAGACTTTCGAGCAGAAGGCACAACGTACGCAATAATCGGTCACGTAATAGTCGAGTGCCGAGTTTTTGTCCAACAGCTTCGTGGCATATTCGTTATGGAAGAACTCCATCTGCTTTTTGAGCTCTGGAGTGATGACCACTTTCTGGATTTTCCTTTCTGCGAGGTCGGCGAGAACCTTGCTGATCTGCCCCTCCTCATCTTTCTCGGGAAGCTTGGCAATTTCTTCCTCCATATCGTGCAAAGGCAAGTAATTATAAACCATCTTGACACCATTGCCATACTTGATGTCCCATCCTCTTGCCTGAGCAGCAAGTTCAGCGTGCCCCAAGGCAGTGTCGAAACTTTCGCCGCAGGTAAGAACGACGAACAGATAATCGGTCTTGATTTCTGCCTTTTTCATAAACTCGGAAACCATCATCGGCAATTCGGCGACATAGACTGGGCAAACGATGCCGACTGCATCATCCTCGATCTCGATCTTGTCCTCTCTCATCAATTGCGGGATAGACAAGAGGTTGCCACCAATGCGCTGAGCAACATAAAGGCTATTGCCCGAAGCCGTAAAAAAACATGTAGTCATAATGAATAATAAATTTAAGTGTTAATCTAAGGTTTTTATCTTTTTGTCCCACGTTAATGGAGCGTAGTAGTTACAGAATAATCTCCATCCCGGTCTTCTGCACTTTCATACCCATGCTTTTGTAGAAGTGCAAAGCCGAGTCGTTGCCCTCCCAGACATTCAGCGTCATATTGTTGCATCCTATCGATTGGGCAAAATCGCGTACATATTCATACATAGCCTTACCGATGTGTCGGCCTCGTGCATTCTCATCAACACAGATGTCATCGATATATAATGTCCTAATGTCCTGCAGCAGTTGATTGTTTTTGATATCGATAATCTGGCAGAAGGCATGCCCCAGGATATTCCCATCTTCATCAACATAGACGAAGATGGGCTTGCTTTCGTCGTTGAGGAGTTCAGCAAGTTCTTTTTCTTTGTATTTGACCGTGTTTCCCTTGAATAGGTCCGGACGAATCTCATGATGCACGGCATTCACCTGAAACAGTAGGGAAATCACACCCGGGATGTCATTCTTGTTAGCTTTTCTTATCATGTCTGTGACGAATAGATTTTATCAGATAAATACTTGACATTATGGTTGAACCAAGCATTGCCCAAGCCATATCCTTCTGTGCATCCCATAAGTCTCCTTGTTGACCATTATAGTTGTTGGCATTTGTCGAGGTCATGACAATGGTAAGTAACCATTCAAAAAGCTCATAGATCATGCTACCAGTTTGGACGATAAGCCAAGCCATAAAGACTGCAACTATGGGCATCTGTTTTATCCATTTCCTACTGATATACAGAAAGTATGGGAATAGCAGGATTCCGAAAGCGAAATGCACAAGACGGTCGTAATGATTGCGAGGGTCTTGAAAGAAGTCCGCATCAACAATACCTAAGGAAATGCACCATTCCTTGTAAGGGACGTAGGAATATATATATCGAGCACCGAGTACATGGAGGAATGTGAAAAGTACCAGACATACATATACATTATTGGGCATGCGGTTCTTTACCAAATCGAAAACGAGTGGTATAGCCAAAAGCAAAGTACCTGCATGTTGCAAGAACTGTTCGTGTGGATATATCGGACGAATCATAGTGATAATCGTAAACACGAAGAGTAAAATCAGGAAAATGAGCTTTACTCTATTCATACCCAAAAATTATTCCAAGGTTATATGAACAAAAAGAATTGAGTAGGTCAAAAGGGGGAAAAAGGAAATAATTCTATAATTCTCAAATTTGAGAAAATTATTTATTTGAACAGATATTGTGCGAACTCGTGGAACGACTTGCGCCAAACCTGCCATTCGTGATCGCCGGGATAGGAATTGAATCGTACTTCTACTCCTCCGTCACGCATCTTCTTGACCACTTCGCGCGTATAGTCGATACGAGGATCTTGCTCGCCACAAGTTAAGAAGAACACATCAAACTGTTCGTTGAAGGTCTTGGTGTCGCTGAGGATGCCGGGCACTTCTGTTTCGAGGTCAAAATTGGATGCGCCTCGAATACCGCCGAACATACCCGTAGAGAAAACACCGACATTGGCAAAAACGTCAGGGTCACGCAATCCGATGTAGAATGACTGCCCTCCTCCCATCGAGAGTCCGCACATGGCCCGGCTCTTCCGGTCGCGTTTTACTCGATAGTTCTTTTCGACGAAAGGAATGATATTTTCCAGAAGTTCGCTTCGGAATGCCTGCATACCTTGCCAACTATATCCACCGCCGAAACCACCATTGCGATTCGAAACATTGCTGTTGGCACTCACGACGATCATAGGCACGGCTTTGCCAGCAGCAATCAGATTGTCCATAATCTGAGCGGTACGTCCCTGCTCCATCCATCCGCGATGATCCTCACCACCTCCATGCTGGATAAAGACCACGGGATAATCTTCTCGGCTCTCGTCGTAGCCTGCTGGCGTATAGACCATCAGCGGACGCCAGGCTTCATCGACTTTCGAATAATATTGCACAGTACGTACTTCACCGTGAGGCACATCGTGAACCTCAAAGTCGTCCATTCCCGCCTCGGGTATTTCAATGGCACTCGACCAACGACCACATCCGTAGAAAGTTTGGCTGGCTGGATCTGCTACTGAAACGCCATCGACAAGGAGGAAATAGTAGTGGAAACCAGGAACCTGAGGCTTGGTGGTCACAGTCCACACTCCTTTTTCGTCCTTGGTCATATCGTATTTGGTGCCGCACAAATCTATCTGGACCTTTTGTGCCTCGGGAGCATTCACGCGGAACATCACCGTGCCATCAGCCAGCACACGGGGATAGGAGTTTGCGTAGATGTTCGTTACGGGCGAATAGGAACCCTCTGGGAAACTTTCCTGTCCGAAAGCTTTGACTGCATTTATGGTGCAGATTCCCATCGCCAGCAAAGCGATTGCGAAAAATCTTGACGCTTTCATAATTTATAAATATGATTAAGGTTTTAACATTAATTCCGAACCCTTGATGATTTCTATATCGCTATACCCCATTCGTGTGCCTCTACTCAACTTGTCAGCCTCGAATTTGAAGACCTTTGCCTTGGTTGGCTCGAAGTTGATGGTTTGCCATATCGGATTGTTGACGATATTCGAGAACTCACCCGAAGCGAGCTTGGTCCAGTTTTGATAATCGGTCGAAGCCGAAAGCGTATAGTGCGTGATGATGCCATCCTTCGTGTTCTGGGGAGGCAGGTAGCGGAAAGCCGTGAAGGTCTGTTCCGAGTCGAAGTCAATCATCATCATGTATGGTTTGCGGAAATAGATGTGCAGACCCGATGACTTCTTCTCGCCGCTATCGGGAATGTCGGGAGTAAGTTCAGGAGCGAGATAGACCCCCAGCTTTTTAATCTTCGGCTCAAATTTGCTTTCTTTGATGGTGAATCGCAATCGGGTAGCTCTTACCGTAGGGAAACAGATGATGCGGCGGTGGCCGATGGTGGTCAGCCCATCGCCTTCCTCGACGAGTTCATCTTTCAGTGGCTGCCATTCGCCATCAATCTTTGCTTCAAGCGTGAACTTCTTGACACTTTGTCCGAATTGAATTTCCTCTTCTGCAACGAATCGATTGAACGACGTGGGTGCTCCGAAATCGATGACGGTCGAATTCCCTTCGACAGTAATAAAGGCATTATCGACCAGGTTATCCTTGAAAACCTCGTCAATCATCTTCTTGAAGGCGATGCCGCGCAGGCTGTCATTGGGATGGATGCGTCCGTTGGGGGCAATGGGGAAATTGAGCAGCAGCGTCGAGTTGCGTCCTACCGACTTGTAATAGGTGTCCATCAGTTTCGACAGGCTCTTCACATGGTCGTTCTCCGTTTCGTGGTAGAACCATCCTGGACGTATGCTGGTATTGGTTTCTCCAGGACACCAAACGTCGCCGTCTTCCACACCATAATGCAGCATCTCATACGTTGTTGGTCCTGTGCTTGGCATCAGGCTCCAATTGGTCTCGCCCACATTGCCGGCTTCCGTTCCTACCCAATGCAGGTCAGCACGGTCGCCTCCATCGTTCCAGATAAGTGCATGGGGTTGCAGTTCGCGAATCAGCCCAAAGGTCTCTGCCCATCCGTAATAGGTCTTGCCGTCGATGCGACGCGTCTCGTTGGCACCGCCATACCATCCGTTGCCTCCATTGGCGCCATCAAACCACACTTCGAAGACATCTCCATAGTTGGTAAGCAGTTCGCGCAGCTGATTGCGGAAATAGGCGACATATTCGGGCGTACCATATTGGGTGTGGTTTCTGTCCCAGGGCGAGAGGTAAAAGCCGAACTTCAGCCCTTCTTCGCGACAGGCTTCTGCCAATTCGCGCACCACGTCGCCATTGCCATCCTTCCAGGGTGTATTCTTCACCGAATAGTCGGTAAATTCCGAAGGCCACATACAGAAGCCGCAATGATGCTTTGCCGTAAAGATGATGCCCTTCATTCCTGCTTGTTTGCAGACACGCGCCCACTGGCGGCAGTCGAGGTCCGAGGGATTGAAGAGTTGCAGGTCCTCATTGCCAAAGCCCCACTCCTGGTCGGTGTAGGTATTGAGCGAATAATGGATGAAGGCATACATCTCCATATCGTACCATTGCAATTGCTCGTTCGATGGCAGCGGGTTCAATTGAGCCAACGATGCCATCGTCGAGAACAATAGGGTTGAAATCGCAGCATAAACCTTTTTCATACAATCTTCAACGCTTTTCTTTAACATTAATGATAATAATAAGTGGATTATTTTGTCAAGAAATCACGATAAGCCTGCCAGGCATCTTGCAGATCCGTGATGTCGAACGATTCATCGAAGAACGTCGCTACAAAAGCATCCTTGAAGGGTGCCCAGTTGCCGCAAATGATGCCATCGTGTGCGATGATGGGTTGGAAGATACCGCTGTTGTTGTGGGCACGATGACGATGCTCGGGTGGAAGCACAATTTCGCGACTCTTGTAACCGATGAGGTATTCGTCGTAAGGGGGAATCAGGAGGAACTTGCCCCGTCGGAATCCGCGTGTTCGGCAATTGTCGGTCACGTAGAATTCGTGGTGCTGGTATTTCATCCGATGAATCGAATCACCCAGCATCGCTATGCCCTTTCGACATTCCCCGATGTTCAATCCCGACCACCAGACGAAGTCTTCGAGCGAAGCCGGTTGTCGGCTCTGGAAATATTTTCGCGTAAGCAGCATCAACGTTTCATCTCGATCCATCTCGACGTGCTTCTTTACCTTGTTGGCTGTGAGCGCATAGGTGGCTTTCATAGGCAAAAGGTCGCCGCTGCACAACGCTCCCGTGATTTCGGCCATACGTATATGGTACGACAACCGATGGTCGTCCATCGTGATGTCCTTTTCAGCAAGAGCTTGCACAAAATCCTCTTTGGTCACGCTCCTGAGGTCATTGGCTGTTCGAAGCAGGATGTCGCGTACTTCGTGCACTTCCTCGTCGGGAATGTATATGTTGTTGCTGTGCATCCAACCTTTGATGACAGCCAATGCCCTGGGCGCACAAAGGTCAACCAATGGCCAAAAGTCGTCGGCAGATACCAGTTGCCATGTGCCTCGCATAAGGTGCAGACGAAGAATCCGCCCGCTGTCGAAAGCCTTCTTGAAAGCCTTGGCCGAAGGCTTGCGGGTACGCATACCCACAGCCCAGCGCATCATACGAAACTCCTGGGCCTGCATAGCTCCCAGATGGCTAACTACGCTTGCGGGGTCGTTGAACTGCGGCGCAGCGAGTTGCTGGTTGAGTAGTCGGATGGTCGAGATTGCTGTCATTTATTCGTAATGCCTGATTCTTACATCGATGCCTTCAAGCTGAGCAGCAACTCCGCTCAAGTCGGTTTGTCCGTAGTGATAAGGGAAGAGCACTTTGGGCTTGATCACCTTGGCAGCCTTCACAAGCTGGTCGGTGGTCATTGTATAAGGCTGGTTGCAGGGCAGGAAGGCAATGTCGATGTCGTCAATCGATTCCATTTCGGGAATATCCTCGGTGTCACCGGCAACATAGATGCGGATGCCATCAATGGTGAGGATGTAGCCGTTGTCGCGGCCTTTCGGATGGAACTGGAGGTGCCCCTCGGTGGTGTTGTAGGCAGGAACGGCTTCCACGGTGAAGTCGTCGGCCAAGGTCAACTTGTCGCCATTCACCATCACCTGACCAGCACCGAACATCTCGGCACAACGCGGGTTCATGACCAGTTTGGTGTTATCGCCCGAAAGAAGTTTCAGGGTGGCTTCGTTGTAGTGGTCACCATGTTCGTGGGTCACAAAGATAATGTCGGCCTTGGGCATCTGGGTGTAATCGACGGTTCTGTCTCCAAGCTTGCCGACGGGGTCGATCTCAATCTCCTTGCCATCGTATTCCAGACGAATGCTGGCGTGCATCAAGGCGTGGAACTTCAAGGTCTTTCCGCTCTTGGTCTTGAATACATCCACCTCGTAGGTCTGTGTGGTAACGGGCATCTTGGCGTCCTTCCAGGCGATGATACCGCCTTTGAAATTGACGCACTTATAACCTTCGGCAGCAAGTTTGCCGGCAGCGTTGGCCGAACGACGACCGCTACGGCAATAGACGGCAATCTTCTTGTCGGTGGGGATGGCAGCCTTCACCATTTCGACAAAGTTGCTCTCGTTTTGGTCGATGTTGAGGGCACCGGCAAGGTGTCCTTCGGCAAATTCGTCGGGAGTACGAACGTCAAGCAATGCAACACCTGGCTCCTCGATCAATTCGGAGAAAGCCTTGACATCCACATTCTCAAAATTCTGTTGTCCACAGCCTGTGGTCAGGCCCAAAGCGGACAATAGGCAGGTAATAAACTTTTTCATGATTATTTATAATTTATGGGAGTTAGTGGGAGTTAACGGGAGTTAATGGGAGTTAACGGACGATACCATCGCCTGGTAGAATATGGGACCGAGCCACATTGTTCCCTTTCGGTCACGTCCAAGGAAAGCGTCCAATAATTTCGCGACACGAGTCACATACGTCCGATAACTCCACGCGTTAGCGCTAACTCCCGCTATCTCCTGTTAACTCCAAAAATATTTCATATCGTCTCGGCAATCACCTCAATCTCGACCAGCGCGCCTTTGGGCAAGGTCTTGACGGCGACGGCTGAACGAGCAGGATAAGGAGTATTGAAAAACTCGGCATACACGCTGTTCATCTCGGCAAAGTCGTTCATGTCAGCCATGAATACTGTGGTCTTGATGACGTGGTCCATCGTTGTGCCAGCCTCATCCAAAATGGCTTTCACGTTGAGCAGCGACTGGCGGGTCTGCTCCTTGATACCACCTTCTACGAAACTTCCCGTAGCTGGATCGATGGGGATTTGTCCGGAGGTGAAGATGATGTTTCCAACTCGAATAGCCTGGCTGTATGGGCCGATGGCTGCTGGTGCATTTGTTGTGCTGATAACGGTTTTCATAGGGTTATGGGTTTTGAGGGGTTCTGAAAGGTTCAGAGGGGGTCTGAAAGTTTCGAGGGGTTAAGAGTGGTTATGGTATGTTAGGAGTAAAAAGGGGACAAACAACCTTTCGAACCCTTCGAACCCCTCGAACCTTTCTTAACCCCTACAATATACACAATGCTATCGCCGCGCACGCCTCCGCATCGGCCAAGGCGTGATGATGGTTGAGGAGGTCGTAGCCACAAGCGGCTGCAACGGTTTGCAGCTGGTGGTTGGGCAACGAGTGACCGAACCAGCGGCGGGAGGCGGTCAAGGTGTCGAAGAAGCGATAGTCGGGATAGTCCATTTGATAGACCCGAAAGACGGCGCGCAGACAACCTGCATCGAAGCGGGCATTGTGTGCCACGAAAGGAACCAAAGAGCTATCGGGGAAGATGGCCTCGATGTGCTTCTCAATCTCTTCCCAAACGTAGGGAAATACGGGCGCATCGTCGGTATCTCTTGCCGAAAGTCCATGAACGCGCTGGCAGAAATACTGGTAGTAATCGGGCTCGGGATGAATGAGGCTGTAAAACGAATCTGCCACTTCCCCATCCTTCACGATGACGATGCCTACCGAGCACACGCTGCACGGCTGTTCGTTGGCGGTTTCGAAGTCTATGGCAACGAAGTCTCTGAGCATCTCTTAGAGTTTGATCCCGAGCATTTGGAGGATGAGTATGGCATCCTCGTCTTCCTCGCTGGCTTCCTGGCGAAGTTCCTTGACGATGGTCTTGCCGTCCTTTTCGTTTTTTACGGCGCGTTTGAGCCATTCCTTGGCCTTGGCGTCGTCTTTCTCGACACCCTTGCCCTTCAGATAGCACTTGCCGAGGGCCAATTGGGCATCTCCATTGTCCTGCTTGGCTGCCTTGGTGAAGTACTCAACGGCTTTGAAGATGTCCTTGTCAACGCCCTCGCCGTTCTTGTAGGATTTGCCCACCTGGTATTGCGCCTTGGCATATCCTTGATCTGCCGATTTGAGGTACCATTCAAAAGCCAGGGTATTGCTTTCTTCCACGCCGTTGCCCTTGTCGTAGCAGCGGCCTAAACGATACTGAGCCTTCTTGTGGCCCTTTTCGGCTGCGGCTTTCAGTTTCGGGAAAGCGGCTTCGTAGCGCTTGGCGTCGTAAAGCTCCTTGCCATCGTTGTAAAGTTTCTCGGCTGATTGTGCGCTCGCTGTGATGCCAATAAGGCACATCAGCAAAAGTGTCATTAGTCGTTTCATCAATTTCAAAAATATAATAAGAGTTTATAATTTCGTGTTTTATTCCGAACGTGTTTTATTCCGAAAACTTCGAAAATTACGAAATAGACGAAAAATGATTTAGGAAAGCTTGTCAATATCTATTTTCGAACTTTTCGTCTTTTCGGGCTTTTTCGGAATTACCCCATTTTATTTCCCATGTGCCGTGCTGGTAACCGCCTTCACATTAGGCAAATTCTCAAGCGGCGAGGGGATTGAACAGTCGGCACTGACCATCAGGTGGCCACGAGGGCCATCGGCGATAATCTGGCGAGTCATCTCGGCAACAACCTCAGGAGCAGCCTTACCGATCTCGGCCTTGCGGTTGAATCCACCGACCACGGGGCGACCGAACAGCTTGTACGAATCGACCGTAGTGAGCGGCTTGCCATCGATGTTCAGAGGAAGGTTGACCATCTTGCCAGGATAATCCTGATAGCGTGTCAGGTCGTCCATCTCTCCTTCCCAGTCGCAGATATGCAGGATGGTGAATTTTGTATCCTTGGCGGCCTCGTTCATAACCGTCAGGTCGTAGGGCTTGATGTAGGTCTCGAAAAAGCCGCCTGGAACATTGAGTTCGTAGAATTTCTTCTCACCTCCTTGCGTAGCGCAGAAGAAAGACTCAACACCCGCAGCCTTGCACTCACGAATGAACCACAGGATGGCAGCGGTGTAGTTGTCGAGCATACGCTTGTAAGCTTCAGGACGATCTACGGCATATTTGCAAACGCCTTCGTAGCCAAATGCCTGGAGCGCTACCTGATGTGTACTCAGAATGGTGGGCATCACATAAACTTCGTTGCCCTTCTTTGCGAGGATGTCCTTGATGACATCCAGCACGGGCTGATAGTGGTCCTCGGGTACGAGTGGAGACTCCATCGTCAAATCCTCGATGCGGGGCATAGGCTTCTCGGTCTGCACCTTCAGTATGTCGCAACCACCTTGTTCATACAGGCTCAGATGTGCCTCGACTGCGCCCTCTCCCAACTTCTGGTCTTTGCCGAAATGGCCCCAGAAGAGCACAGGAACATACGATGGGTCGAGCGTTCCAGCCACAAACTGGTCAATAATCTCCTTCTTGTTGCTCGGCACATTACCTCCCTCCTTCTTAGAAGAACAGGCACTTATAACCATCCCGAACGATAGCGCAGCGATAACAATCGCCATCATTGATTTCATCAGTTTCATAGTTTCAAAAATTTAAGATAAAAATATCGACAAGCTGGTCATCCCCCTAAGCAGGGGGAATGAGGGGGGCTATCGTATGAAATTCATGCCCTTCTGAGCCTCGCGTTCCGGATAATCGGGATCGCCAGCGTGAATCTTCTTCAATAGCCAGGCCATATTGTTGGCGAGGGTGCGCATGGTCTGCATACCTTCGGTGTCGAGCGAAGCCTCACCCGGTGCAGCGCCATAGACGATGTTCCAGTACTGTGAGGTGACCACAGGCATATTCATCATCTGGAATGGCATGGTCAGGGTCTGGAATGCAGCCGTGGCACCACCGCGACGACAAACACAGACGGCAGCAGCGGGCTTGTTCTGCACCTTGCTACCCGCAGCATAGAACATTCTCTGCATCAGCGAAAGCAGGCTGCCATTGGGCTGTCCGTAATAGACGGGCGAACCGAATACCAATCCATCGGCATTGTCCAGCTTCTCGATAATGTTGTTGCAGACATCATCGTCGAAGATACACTTGCCCAAGGCGTTCATATGGCATTGGCCACAAGCGATACAGCCACGGATGGGCTTCACGCCAATATGTACAACCTCTGCTTCGATGCCTTGATTTTCCAAAGTCTTGGCCATTTCGGAAAGTGCCGTGAAGGTGTTGCCCGAACGATGCGGACTGCCGTTGATCAATAATACTTTCATTTTCTTATCAGTTTTATTTGGTTCATTTACTAAGTTGCTTGCTTCATTCGCTAAATCACTCTCGTTCGTCTTTGCCACCAGCCTGCCCAAAGGACTTGCCATCAGCAGGCTGCCCATGGTGACCAAAGCCGATTTCTTGATAAAGTCTCTGCGGTCCATATTTATAAAAAGATATTAAGGGATTTTTGGGGATATTAAGGGATTTTTAGGGACATTACCTTCGCCTGAATGTATTGGGAAAAGCAGATAATTGTTATTTGTTAATTGTTAATTGTTATTTGTCAACTGTTCTTCGAGGAACTCGCAGGCATCGGCAACGCAGTCGGGACATGCGCGAAGCACGACCTTCGTGCCGATACCCTTGAGCAATTTGCATTGCGTGGCACAATTGCGCTCCTGGAACTTGTTCATAATCACTCGCATCTGTTTCATCGACTTCGCTTTGTCCTTGTTCACAAGTCCAAGCACGATGCCGGCACCGACCAGCGCACCGCAGGTACCTTCCATATTGCCCATGCCGCCGCCAAATGCATTCGCCACATTCATGGCCGTCGCATCATCGATGCCGGCAATATCTGCATAGGTCTGTACCACGGCCTGTGCGCAGTTATGACTGTTGCAGCGCTTCTTCTCCGCTGCTATCTCTTTCCTTGTTTCCATTATCTTTATTAACACGAATTATCGTGAATTATCTTGAATTTTATTATTTCTCAAGAATTTGAGAATTTGAGAATTATTATTTCGAACCCTTATAACTCATCCAGTACTGCCTCTCATCTTCGCCCATCTTCTCGATTGCATATCGCAGCATCGTTCTAGGCATTTCGTGAGCGTGACGTTCGAGGAAGTCGCGGAGCAGATCCATATTGACCTGCTTGCCCATCTCGCGCAACATCCATCCCACCGCCTTGTGCATCAGGTCGTGCGGATGATGGAGGTGCATCTCGGCATAACGAAGGCACCACGACGGGTCTTCATAACGCGAGGTCATCCACGTGCTCACCATGCTGATGCGCTTTCGCCAAAGGCTGTCGCTCGTGGCAAGTCCATCCATTGTGGCAAGCTTGTCGCCAAGATGCGAAGGCAGCATCAGCCAACGTCCGATAATCTTCGGAGCCGAAAGGTCCACGAGGTCCCAGTTGTTAGCATAGTCGGCATATTCGAGATACATCTTCACAATGGCATCCCTTCCTTCGATGGCAGCTTCGTCATTCGTTTTCTTTTTCGTTGCCAGTTCATCGAAACGCTTGACGAGCAGGAGGAAGCCGCACAGACGAATCTCGTGATAGCGATTGGTCAAAAGTTCGGGAATTTCCTCGAAAGGCACGTCGTGTATCTGTTTCAGTACTTCGCGCGTCTCGGGCACTTTCAATCCCAGGAACTCATCACCCTCGCCATATTCGCCCTTGCCCGTCTTGAAGAATCGCATCAGGCCAATGCGCTGCTTCTCGTTGCGTAGCGACTCCATGTATTGGATAACCTCTTTTGCGGTCATATTTTAGGGATATTAGGGGATTTTTGGGGATATTAAGGGATATTTGGGGACAATGCATTCGCCTTTCGAGAACGGGACCCACGAGACATTGTTCCCTTTCGGTCACGTCCGAGAGAAGCGTCCCTTAAAATCCCTTAGAATCCCTAAAATCCCTTAGAATCTTTATATTTTTAGCTCCTTGCAAGTCGCTTTGACCAAATTGGAAATTAGCTGGTGGTCATCGACATCCTCGATCCAGAAATAGTCCTTCGCGCCATCGTAGGGAGGACGAAGCACAACCGTGCCAAGCAAAGCGCGCCCCGCCTCGGTGGGCTTGACATAGAAGCGGTTGTCGCAGATCAGCCCGAAAATCTTTCCGTTGCAATAGATGCCGTAGTCGCCGAACATCTTCTTGACGGTTATCGTCCCTGCGCCAGCACACTGGTCGGCGATGTATTGCACAAAATCAGGATTGCAAGCCATAGTATTATCGTTTTTTTCGAACATCAAACAACTTGCCCTTCAACCATTCGCGCACCGGCATATCGTAGAGCCTGAACGCAGCGTAAGCCAAGCCAATAGCCAGGATCAGGATACAAACGGCCACAAAAATATGCTGACTGAGCGGTGCATCGCGGTGCTTGTCCACCCACGACATCTGCATATAGATGAGCGGATAATGGGTGATGTAAAGCGGGAAACTGATGTCGCCGAGGAACTTGTTGATGGCCTGGCTCTTGCCGCCCTTCACGCTGCTGCCTGCGCCTATCGAGACGATGAGCGGGAAGCAAACGAGGATGCAGAACGCCTCGTAGAGTCCATTCGTCCAGCGGCTGTCGCCCTCGGTGCCTATGCCCATCCAGGGCATGCAAAGCAGGATGACGATGAGCAGCGAACACCACCAGAAGCCTCCACGCACCTTGATCACCCAGTTCATGCGCGAAAGGAACAGCCCGCTGAAGAACGGATAGAGCAATCGGGTGGCGCCCACTTGAAGTTGGTCGGGCGTGGTGCTCCATCCGCCTACGACGGTATAGGATGCCCAGTTGCGTGCTGCCAAAAATCCAAATACATCAATGTTGAGACAAAGAATGAGCGTCAATATGGCGAAAAGTGCCACACAAATGCCTAACACGAGTTTCGAGAATCGACGAATCACCAGCGCATAAAGGATGTTGGCAATATACTCCCATTGGAGCGTCCATGCCGGGCCATTGAGCGGATTGGTTTCTCCCCAGCCGCGTATATCCATCGAATTTGGCAAGGGAATGAGCGTAAAGCACCAAAGCATCACTCCAAGCACCACGTACCACGGCGTCTTGTCGATGAGCGTAAACGTCGAGCAACTGCCGAAATAGAACATCACGGCTCCGAAGAACGTGCCAAAAATCACCATCGGATGCAGACGAATCAGACGGCGCTTGAAGAAGCCCCAGGTGCTCATCTTGTCCCAACGGTCGTCGTAGGCATAGCCGATGACGAAACCCGAAAGCGCAAAGAAGAAATCGACCGCCAGGTAGCCGTGGTTGATGGGTTGGTTGGGGGCCATTTCGAAATAGGTCTCAAAGAGGTGGAAGCACACCACCAGCACGGCAGCTACTCCGCGCAGGCCGTCGAGAATCTCGTAGCGTGGTTTTGATTCAAGATAAACGTTGTTGTTCATATTGATAAAGCCTTATTTAGCCGCAAATATGATGAAAATATCTGATTTTTCCAAATTATTTTCCGAAAAATGACCGCTTTTTTTGTAATGTTGGCGCACAAGTGCGAAATATGCTGCTTTTTATGAAATTCTTTTAAGAATTTGAATGAAGCACTCTGTCGTCCGTCACAATGCTTTATCCGATAGTAGCAAGCACTCTGTCGCCCGTCACAATGCTTTGTCCGATTGAGCAAGCACTCTGTCGCCCGTCACAATGCTTTGTCCGATTGAGCAAGCACTCTGTCGCCCGTCACAATGCTTTATCCGATTGTAGCAAGTACTCTGTCGCCCGTCACAATGCTTTATCCGATAGTAGCAAGTATTCTGTCGCCCGTCATAGTGCTTTATCAGATTGAGCAAGCACTTTGTTGCCCGTCATAGTGCTTACTCGTTTTTAGAATACTTTTTTTGTTCTCGAACAAGCCATTCGATGGCAGAACAACTAAAATAACGTTCGAAAACATGTGACATCACACGTTCCGATCGCCACCCGCAACGATTAGCGACCTCGTTAAGCAGTTTCCTTGCTTTTCGGTTCCTGGTGTCATTCAGATTCTGATGGCTAACCTTCTCTTTGATCCAGTCCTGTGCCTGCATGACTCGCCAATGGGTAATCACGTCGATGAGCTTTGTTCCAGTCAGCATGTGCCAGGCTGCACGTAGGTCTTTTGGATCCACGTCCATCAGCAATGCAACGTCTTCCGGATAGATGAACTTGTAATGGCGCATGATGTCCAACACAGTATCGACTATCACTTCCCCAAAGGGTTCTTTTGCGGAGTACATTTCCTCCACGGTTTCTACGATGTGTTTCATATCTGCAAAAACTCAATTATGATGATGGTTGTCGAATTTCGTTAAAATTTTGTCATATTCCGGGGGCAATCAAGGTGCCCCGCCCTCCCTAAGTATTATATATACCCTCACCCCCCTATATAAGGGGGGAGGGTTAAATATATATATACTTGGGTGGGCAGGGGTGCCCCATGATTGAATTGTCGATTGTTTTCATTTTTTTCAGAATCATTGTTTGTACTGTGTTAAGCTAAAAAAAAACACTGCAATCCAGCGATTTACTGAACTTGCAGTGCAAATTTACGAAAAAATAACGGAATATTGAAATTTTGAAGGTAAATTCGTCAAAACTCAAAGCAAAACTCAACAACTCAATGTCACGAAACTCAATAACTATACAAGTTTTTGAAGCCAAAGGACTCACAATGATTCAGAACGGCAGATCATTGTTTTCCGTACTATTGCGTTTCAGGAAATCCTCAATCCTCTCAATCAGGTTCTTTTGGAAATAATCTGCAACCATCGAATAACTGTTGTAGGTCGTTTCCTGTGCTCCTTTGGCTTTGAAGAATGCTTTGATATTCCAAGGATAGTTCTTCTCATTTAAGAAGTATTTGGGGGCATTGTCCATTGCTCCTTTATCGCACGGCACAATTTGTGGTTGGATGTTTCGACATACCCAATCTACAAATTTGGGTCTCGATTTGAGTATAAAGACCGATTCGCCACCTAAAGCCTTCAGATTCTGACGAAGGACAGTATAGATCGAAATCCAATGGCTCTTGTTAAAGAAATAGGCCGACTTGTTGGGGCCGTCGGTATAACTTCGAATGAATGCAATAAGTTTTTGCTCATCAATCTGCTCATTGATATAGCTATTCTCTGAAATGGCTTCTGAGGATTCCTCGCTCTCTTGATCGGTAAAAGTTCGCGTGAGATCGATCGTCGGCTTTTTACACTCATCTATTCCATCGATGAAATGGTTATATTTCTCTTTCAGTCCATCGTAGAGTTCACACTTGATCAGATTCTCGCGATGAATTCTGCCGAAGAAGAACATCACGTTGTTCGCATCTACATTTATGTCGAACAATTCATCATGTTTGAACAGAATATCCCAATCAAAAAGATTCTCTTCATCAGATGTTTCTCTTAAAATAATCAAAAGCTTTTTGTTCTTCTTCAGTTCATTAAGATCGGACGAATCATATAGATCTTTGCAGGAATTCTCATCGACTGTTTCGTCATTGATGATTTTTCGGATAATTTCATCATCAGCTTCGGCAAGCTTGGCCCAATGGGGTTTGGAAAGCATCTCAAGTTTGCTGGATTTGAAGTGTTGGGCAGAGAATTTGATTTTTTGAGGAATATGGTATTTATCCATCTTTACAAAACGACGGAATTCTGATACCACAAACTCCTTCATTTCGACATTTTTTCGAAATGTTATTTGAAGATTCATCTTTTGCCAAGCATCCAATAATAATGATAAATTTTCATCCAACAGCTCATTGAAGTAATTTATCAATATCTGACTCACATTATGATGTCTTTCAATGATCGAATCGGGATAATTGTAATCTCCAATCATTCTGTCCGCTATGAACTTTGCATTATCCTCGGAAACTTGATTGTATTCAGTCTTTTCGTTCGATTCTTTTGCCTGGGTCAATAAGGAATAGATGCGATCGTAGAGGTCATGATAATTCTCATAACTTTCCTTTAGATTCAAGTAGCACCAGATGTTGGCTGCGTATATATCATCGTATGTGATAATGTTCAATAACTTTCTGCCTATCGATATGAGTTTGTCGAACATGTCACGCTCGAGATAAGAAATCAAATTGAATGAATCGCACGTTACTAATTCATCAACTTGCGATTTCAATATGTCCAGTTCGACTGACGGAATCGCATAATCGTCTTCCTCTATAATGATTTCTTCGTCAGAAATGATCATATAAATTGATTCTACTAATTTAATTTAAATATTGTCTCGTCACCACAGATGTTGCACATCTTCATGCAAAGGGCTTTCTCTGCGCAGGAGATTAACTATAATTCGAGCGCAAAGATACATCATTTTGCCGACATGGCCAAGAAAAACTCAATAAAAAACTATATGTGACACAATAATTCGAAATTACTACTGCCCTCGGACTTCGATAATGTGAAGACCCGACTCGAGCAATATATCGTAGAGATGCGGGAATATTTCCGGTCAAGCGAATGGGATGCGTATGTGGCTAATATTATGAATGGTGATGATGAAGATTGGAAAGCGTCGGCAAGAAGGAAAAAGGAAGAGGTTGAGGAGTATTTTAGAAGGTATCCGGTTAGGAAATAATTGAAATGAAGCTTCTATTTAAAAAGATTGACAAGATGGTGAAAGACAGTTTGATGAAAGATGTGAAGGGAAAATGTAAAACGTAAAAACGTATAATCACACACTCTCGCATAATGCAACAAAACGCCCGGGCACATCAGAATGCTCGGGCGTTGTCATATATTGCTACATTTGCCTTTCATTCCCAAAGAATAGCGGGAGTCAATGGGAGGTGACGGACGGTTACTCAACAGGTCTAATAGACATTATCTCAAAGATTAAGAGAGCAAGAAACGAAATCAGGATAAGCACACTAATGATATTACTTATAATGGTGTATTGCTTGTGGCTATCCTTCTGCCAGTTGAAGAAAGAACTGATCGAGGATATGATTGAACCCAATGCCAAGATCGCTGCGAATGACGACATCGCAATATCATCTTTCGTTGTGAAGATAATCCAAGCGGCATATGCCATAAGAATGCCAAATAGTGCAAAGATGCAACCTTGGACGACTCTATCATATGCGGTTTTCTTCAAGTTGAGTAAAAATCTGATACAAATGAAGCAAATGCATACTTGACCCAATATTCTGAGCAGCTGAGTTAATATGTTATGTTCTGTGGAAAAATCATTCCAACTGTCGAAGAAGGGTCCTGCAAGAATTAAAAAAACGCAAATAATAATCTTGAGATATTTCATAATTTAATTGTTTTATTTCGTTGCAAAGATAGCGTGTTCGCCGGGCATTATTGAAAAGCCTTCATCGATTTACCCCCTCGACATATACACCTCCACGATAGTGGCGATGAAGAAGATGAACGCAAATATCATAAAGGTAATTCCGAAGTATTTAATGAGTTTGGGGTGAGTCTGCTCCAGGTTGAAAATCCTGTTGAGACCCAAGAGGATGAGGGAAGTGGCAAAGAGCAATCCGAGAAACATGGTCATCAAACTTCTTACGCCAGAGAAGTATGCATAGAAGTTGTAGATGAAATACGTGGCTCCGAGAAGAACCATAAAAATAGCGAATTTTTTCATAGATTAAATATTGAGAGGATTGTTTAATATAGTCGATCTTAGACGGCACAAAGATACACTTTTTTTTAATATGTACAAAAAAATCAATAATTTTTCTACAATATTACATTTAAATTTGTTGCTAAGATTGCATCTTTTTCATTTTTCCCGTATAATTGAAGTGAAATGTGGTTTTTGGGAGAAGTTTTGTTTTGAATGTTCGGAAAAAATCACTATCTTTGCGGCGTTATTTAAAGAAAACAAATTATGAATTCTTTCCTGGAATTGGCAAAAGAGCGGTGCTCGGTGCGCGCATACAAGTCGGATCGCGTCGAAGCGGAAAAGCTGGATTATATCCTGGAGGCTGCCCGTTTTGCTCCATCGGCGGTGAACAAACAGCCGTGGAAAATCTATATGATAACGCCTGAGAGCGGTGGGGAAATTCGCGAGATGGTGCAGCGCTGCTACGACCGCGAGTGGTTCAAGACGGCTCCGTACTACCTGATACTTTGCATCGAGCACGACCAGAGCTGGCATCGTGGCAACGATGGCAAGGACCACGGCGACATCGACATCGCGATACTTGCCGAGCATATCTGCCTGGCTGCCGCCGAGCAGGGCCTGGGCACTTGCTGGGTCTGCAACTTTGATGCGAAGATGTGTCACGAGGAGTTTGGATTCGGGGCACACGAGGAGCCTGCCGTGCTCATTCCCCTTGGCTATCCTGCCGATGACTTTGTGGCGAAGGAGAAGACACGAAAGACGATTGAGGAAATAACCAAGGTTTTTAGGCGGCCATAAACAGCCGCGACGGAAACAAACAATTTTATGGCGAAAAAAAACTTTGTGGAGAAGATGTTTGATGACATCGCTCCTACCTATGATAAATTAAATCATATCCTTTCGCTCAATGTGGACAAGAGCTGGAGGCGAAAGGCGGTGAAGCGGATCTGTTCGACCAATCCGCAGCACGTTCTCGACATCGCGTGCGGAACGGGAGACTTCGCGATAGCCTTGGCCCAAGCCGGTGTGCCAAAGGTGTCGGGGATAGATATCTCGGAGGGTATGCTCGAAGTTGGACGCGAGAAGGTGAAGAATCTCGGCCTGGACATCGAGATGAAGGTGGACGACAGCGAGAGCCTGAGTTATGCCGACAATACCTTCGATGCCATCAGCGTGGCTTTCGGCGTGCGCAATTTTGAGCATCTGCAATTGGGACTGAACGAGATGAATCGCGTGCTTCGTCCCGGGGCATTGGTTTGCATCGTGGAGCTTTCGGTGCCCTCGAATCCGATTTTGCTATGGGGCTACAAGCTCTATTTCCTGCACATCCTTCCGTTTATCGGTGGGCTTGTTTCGGGCAATAAGAGTGCTTACAGGTATTTGCCGAAGTCGGTGCTGAACTTCCCCAAGCCGGACAAGGTGTGCGAGATGCTGCGCCTGGCAGGGTTCGAGAAGGTGGAAGCCAAGGCGTTCACGTTTGGGCTTTGTCGGATGTTCACGGGGGTCAAGAAGGGTTTAACAGAATAACGAAATGGCAAAGAATAACGAGATAAAGGTGAATTCGGTTAAGGCGTGGCTGTTGGCTGCACGACCGAAGACGCTGACGGGGGCGATGATCCCGGTGATGCTGGCAGGAGCGATGGCATTTAGTGTGGGTGCATTTGACGAAACTTCGTTCGGGACTCCCGGATTGCATCTTTTCCTTTGGCTGTGTTGCGCGCTGTTTGCGTGCCTTATGCAGGTTGCTGCCAATATGATTAACGACCTGTATGACTTCCGCAAAGGAACGGACCGCGAGGACAGACTGGGCCCTGAGCGTGCCTGTGCACAAGGGTGGATCACACCCGAAGCTATGCGCAAGGGCATCGTCTGCGTGCTTGTGGCGGCTTGCATTGTCGGACTTGCTGCCGTATATAGGAGCTACGAGTTCTTGCCTTGGAAGGGCGTGGAATTTATTCTGCTTGGATTGGCCTGCGTTCTCTTTGCCTTCCTCTACACCACCCGACTGTCGTATATGGGATGGGGCGATCTGCTTGTGCTCATCTTCTTCGGTTTCGTACCCGTTTGCGGCACCTATTATCTGCAGACACTCTATATTGGACCTAATGCCATCCTGCTGAGCCTGATTGCCGGTATTGCTATCGATGCGCTCTTGATGATCAATAATTATCGTGACAGGGATCAGGACCGTATTTCAGGCAAGCGTACGATAGTGGTCAGATTTGGTGAAAAGTGCGGACGTTATGCTTATCTGCTTATCGGCGTGATTGTGACGGCGTTGGTCTTCTGGCTTTGCTACCGCACGATAATGTTCGATGGCAAGCCGGTGCGTTTCGTTTTCCTCGCCTTGCAGTTGATCTATCCTATTATGCACTATATGACGTGGCGCAAGATGGTCAGGATCTTCTCGGGCAGAGCGTTGAACGGAATCCTGGGCGAAACGTCGCGCAATATGTTCCTGATGGCGGCATTCCTGTCGCTTGCTTTGCTTGTAGGATAGTTTTTTCGTTGATTATTTGGTGATTTACGAAAAACTCGCTATCTTTGCAGCGGTCAAGAATTAAAATTATTATAACCAGTTAATAAATCCAAATTATGAAAAAGCTTATGTTGATGGGTCTTGCCATTCTGACCCTCTGCGGATGCAGCAACGAGAATGGGAAAGTTGAGAAAAGCGCGAGTGATGTGGTGATTGAGACCATTATGACCCGTCGCTCGATTCGCCAGTACAAGGATGAGCCCGTGAGCCGCGAGCAGATGGAAACCATCTTGAAGTGCGGCATCAATGCCCCCAGCGGCAGTAACAGGCAGGAATGGGAGATTCGCGTGGTGGATAATCCCGAATTCATCAACGGTTGCACCGAAGCCTGGAAAAAGACCCTCGATACCGAAAGGCTGACGAAAATGGTCGATGCCAACTTCAAGAATATGTTCCGCAACGCACCTACGGTGGTGTTCATCGCTTGTCCGAAGGGCACGGAACTGAACTGCGGATTCCTTGGCCAGAATATGATGCTTTCGGCCTGGTCAATGGGTATCGGCACCTGCTGCCTGGGCGGTCCTGTGCAGTTCTTCCGCACTGAGGCTGGAGCAGAGTACCTGAAGAAGCTGGATTTCAGCGAAGGATACGAGATCCTCTATGCCATCGCCTTCGGCTATCCCGACGAGACTCCTGATGCCAAGCCAAGGGATTGGGGCAAGGTGAAGTTCCTGGACTAAGGTCCTGAAAATACTACCTTATTGGTGTTTAGTGTCAAAAGTCTTCGGATTTTTGACACTTTTTTGATGTTTTATTTGGAAGATTAATCAGAATACCATATCTTTGTCCAGTCAAAATCAATACTATCATACAATCATTACTATGAAGAAGCTCATCGTTTTTATAGCTCTCATCCTCTTCCCCTTTTTCGCGTGGGCATACGATGTGGAAATTGACGGCATATACTATAATCTGCTGAAAGAGAATAATGTAGCCGAGGTGACGCGTGGTGACAACAAATATTCCGGGAGTGTGGTCATTCCATCAACTATAATCTTCGAAGGCAAGAATTATAGGGTTAGTAGCATAGGTGATTCTGCATTTTTCTTTTGCTATGATTTAACCGCAATTACTATTCCACAAAGTATAATCAACATTGGAAATCGTGCATTTTATCAATGCAATGGTCTTGAATCGGTCAAGATTCCAAATCGTGTTACAAAAATTGGAGATGCGGCTTTCTTTAGTTGTGTCAGTTTATCTTCAGTTAAAGTTCCAAGCAGTATATCATCTATCGGGAAATATGCTTTTGCGTATTGTGAAAAAATATCATCCCTTGTAATTCCAAGCAATTTGACATCTATTTCCGAAGGAACTTATTGTGGATGCAGTTCTTTAAAATCCGTTGTCATTCCATACCGCGTAAAAACTATTGGAGTAAAAGCTTTCAGCGAATGTAAATCCTTTAATAAAATTGTTATCCCTTATGGAGTGACGACTATTGATGACGAAGCTTTTAGTGTTTGTGACAATTTGACTTCTGTTTCAATACCAAGCAGTGTGAAATATATTGGTGACCTTGCTTTCAAGGATACTGGATTGAATTCCATTTATATTCCAAAAGGTGTAGAACATATTGGTGCTAATATTTTCGTCGGTAGTGATCTCTCCTCGATTATCGTAGATCCAACGAATAAATATTTTGATTCTCGAAATAAATGTAACGCAATTATTGAAAAATCCACAAACGAATTAATTATAGGTTGCAAAGGTACCAAAATCCCCAAAAGTGTTACTTCGATTGGAGTGAATGCTTTCAGGCAATGTTCCGGACTGACCTCCATTATGATTCCAGAGGGTGTGATCTCTATTGGTGATTCTGCTTTTTATCGTTGTAAAGAATTATCTTCAATAGATTTCCCATCAACATTGACGTCTATAGGTGAATACGCTTTTCAAGATTGTATTGGATTGACATCTTTAATAATTCCAAATAGTGTGACATTTATTGGAAATCATGCGTTCGCACGTTGCGGTTTTACTTCGTTAGTAATCTCGAACCATCTTACATCCATAGAACCATATACTTTTGGATATTGTCAATATTTTACTTCTGTTGTAATTCCAAGTGGAGTAAAGACAATAGGAGAGGGTGCTTTCTGTATTTGTAATAGACTTAAGTCTGTTGAAATTCCAGAAGGTGTGACCAAAATTGGTAATTCTGCTTTCTATAATTGTAGTAGTCTAACTTATATTGAAATACCTAAAAGTGTTAAGGTAGTTGGTAAAGATGCATTCGAAAAATGTTACAAATTAACCATTAAACTTCTATAAATGATGTTTGATTCTGGATATAAAGGCGATGCTATTCGTGAATGACGGATAGCATCGCCTCTATTATGGGGTAAAAAGAGTCGTGATTAAAGGACCTTGAGGAGCTCGACGTCGAAGATGAGGGCGGAATAGGGAGGGATTTGAGCACCGGCTCCACGTTCGCCATAGGCGAGGTTATAGGGGATGTAGAAGCGATACTTGGCGCCTTCCTTCATAAGCTGGACACCTTCGGTCCAACCAGCGATAACCTGATTGAGGGGGAACTCGGCGGGTTCGCCACGCTGAACGGAGGAATCGAAGACCGTGCCGTCGGTCAACGTGCCGTGATAATGGCAGCGTACGGTGTCTTTTGCCGATGGCTTCTTGCCGTCGCCTTCGTTGAGGATCTCGTATTGAAGACCGCTGGGGAGGGTAACGACATTAGGTTTCTTGGCATTTTCTGCCAGGAACTTCTCCCCTGCCTCGCGAGCCTTGGAGGCTGCTGCCGCCTGCTTGCTCTGCTGGTCGTTGAAGAACTTGTTGAGGATCTGTTGAGCCTCGGAAGGATTGACACGGAAGGGGCGTCCGGCAACCATATCGGCGACAGCCGTTGCGAAATCGTCGGCGTTAAGTTCAGAGAGGATGCCTTCCTGCGAAAGCTGTCCTCTGAGTTGCTGGCCTATGCTCAGGCCGAGTGAATAGCTAAGTTTGTCCATTATTTTAAAGATATTTAGGGATTTTTGGAGATATTAAGGGATATTTAGGGACGTTACAAATGTTTTGTAGAGATGGGAACTAAGGAAAATAGTTTGGAACCAAAGAAGCAATCGTCTCTTAAAATCCCTAAACTTCCCTTAGAATCCCTTAGTATCCCTTAGTTAAATCAATCGTCACCGCCCCCTTCGCCATTATATTCCATCTGTGGCTCGTTGCCATCCTCGCGGTCGCCGCGATCGCGGTCACCACGCTTGGCGCGCATATTGCCGAAGGTGTAGCTGAGCTGGAGGATGATGCGGCGATTGCCACGCCAGTTCTTGCTATACTGATGATAGCCGCCCATCTCGGGTGAAAGGTAATCGGTGGTGGTACGCCACTTGCGGGAGTTAAATAAGTTGCGTCCGTTGAGGGCTACGGTGAACTTGCCATCGAAGAACTGGCGCTTCAGGCTGGCGTCGAATGACCAGCTGCTTTCACGACGGCCCTGGGAAATCTTGCTCGGCGCATTGTAGTTGCCTCGACATTGGAGCGAAATCTTGCCAGGGAGGAGGGTCTGAACCTGCATACGTGCATTCCACGAGAAGTTCTCGCTGCCATCGATATGAATGTCGTAATCCTTGCCATTGAGCGTGGTGGTGAAGTCGCCGCCGTCGAGCTTGTGATAGTAACCGTTGAGCGTGGTGGTGACATCTACCTTGTGCCAAAGCTTGTTCTTGGAGACAATCTCGATACCGCTATTGGTTTCCTTGGCAATATTGACCGTGGTGCTATAGCGGATGTTGTCCTCCATATAGCTGAGACCCTGCGTCACGTCGCTCGTTGGACGATAGTAAGAGCTGACGCTCAGGGTGTGCTCTTCCCAAGTGCGGAGATAGTTGATCTCGAACGAATTGGTGTAGGAAGGAGTCAGTTCGGGATTACCGTAGGAAATAGAAGTGGAGTCGGAAATGTTCTGGAACGAGTTGAGCTGTCCGCCCCAGGGACGATGCATACGACGTGTGTAGTTGAGCTGCAGCTCGTCGTTGTCGGTGATTTGCCAGCTGATGAAAGCTGTGGGGAAAATCTTGTTGAAATGAGTATTGCGAGGGTCGATGGGCTTCAAAGCGGGTTCTCCATCGTGACGTTCACGAATCTCCTGATAGTAGTTCGTACTCTCGGTATGCACCTTCCAGTATTCATTGCGCAGACCCAACTGATAGCCCAAACGCTTGGTGATCTTGTTGGAATAATTGATGTAGGCCGCGTGGACATCCATATTGTAGATGAAGCGGTTGTAGAGAGTGATGATGTCCTGAGTGCGTGCTTCATCGCTCCAGGTGCGTGTGGGCGAATCCTCACGACGCCAATCGCCCTTATAACCTGCTTCGAGCTTGGAAATCTTGTTGATGGGCTGAACGTAGTCGATCTGGAGGCTCCAACTGTTGTTCTGCATCTTGCGATGCTGGCTCTGGTAGCTTCTGATGGCGGGATTAAGCGCAGAACTTGCCTCGGGCTGATACATATAAGTGGTCTGGTCGAAGTAGGTATCGCTTGGACCACGCCAGGTACTATAGCCAAACTGCGCATCGAGCGTATGATTGGTCTTCCATTCGTGACGATAGTTAATGTCGGCGTGAATCATCCGGTTGTCGCCTTCGCTGTGGTTGTGACGCGTACGGCTGTAACCCTGTGAAGGATTGCGGAAGTTCTCGTTGGTGTAGTCGTAGTCAGTATCGTTCTTGTTTGAGCCGAACATCGCCATCACACCGAAACCGAGGTCATCGTGACGGGTGAAATGCCAAGTTGCACCAGCACGGCTGAAGAGGTTGTTGCCCTTGCCATCATTTTCCGATTCGGTAATCATATTGGCATAACGATTGCCGCTGCCATCGAGGTAGTCACGATCGGAGTAACTGCCGCCTTCGTTGACACGACGGTTCAAGCCAATGTTTGCATAGGCATCGAGCAATCCGCTGCTGTAGTTGATGTTGGCGCCCGTACGACCACCGCCCAGGTTGTTGAGGTTAAGCTGCACTAAGTCGGAGGCCAAGCGGTCTTAGGAA
>JAZQBS010000180.1:0-4675 GCA_045545875.1 Bacteroidales bacterium | reverse complement strand
CATACTTTACCTCCTTCGCTTCCGCAAAATAACCAGACATCATGAAGCAACGAGCCTCTAATAATCGTACACTCACGCTTGAGGATACCGAACGTCCTGCATTGCGAGCTATGCTGAAATCGATAGAAGATCTTCGGCAGGAAAACCCATCTTCTTGGCTCGATGCCGTCATTTGTGCCGATATGATGGAGGCGATGCGAAGGATTCCTGACGAGATGGCCGATCTCATCATCCTCGATCCTCCCTACAACCTGACGCGCGACTTCGGAGGCAGTTCGTTCACTGCGCGCAACGATCAGGAATATGAGGAATATCTGCGCTCGTGGATGCATGCTGTTTGTCAAAAGTTGAAACCTACGGGTTCGCTTTACCTCTGTGGTGACTGGCGTTGCACTGCGGCGATGCAGCGCGTTCTGTCCGACGAACTGGCCATCTTGAACCGCATCACGTGGCAGCGAGAAAAGGGGAGGGGCGCCAAGAGCAACTGGAAGAACTCGATGGAGGACATCTGGTTTGCGGTGAAGGATCCGCAGCATTATTATTTCAATGTGGAAGCCGTGATGATGAAGCGCCGTGTGCTGGCTCCCTATAAGGTGAACGGAGAACCGAAGGATTGGGAGGAAGGTGCGGATGGGAAATACCGCTTGACCTATCCTTCGAACTTCTGGGATGACATCAGCGTGCCTTTCTGGTCGATGCATGAGAACACCGATCATCCGACACAGAAGCCCGAGAAACTTATTGCCAAGCTCATTCTCGCTTCGAGCCAGGAAGGTGATGTGGTCTTTGATCCGTTTATGGGTAGCGGAACGAGTTGCGTGGTGGCAAGCAAATTAGGACGACATTATTGCGGTATCGAACAGAATGAGGAATATTGCCTTTGGGCACTGAAACGCCTCGCCTTGGCCAAAGATGATGCTGAAATTCAAGGATATGCGGATGGCGTGTTCTGGGAGAGAAATACGAATCCGCGTGGATAATTCAAGTTTCGCATTAGCTCAACTTGATGGATAATAAGGGATATTAAGGGATATTTGGGGATATTAAAGGACGACACCTTGTTTCCGTTCGGTTACGTCCGAGAGAAGCGCATGTAGAGATTGGGACCCAAGAAACATACGTCCCTTAAAATCCCTTAGATTCCCTTAGAATCCCTTAGAATCATCAACTTTCGCAAAAGCGAAAGTTGAGTATTTATGTGCCTTATTTTCAACCTATCAGATAGCAAAATGGACCAAATATAGCCAAAATTGTTAAGTTTTGGTGAAAATATTTGGTGCAGTTATAAATAGTCTTTATCTTTGCAACCGATTGTACATAACCTTTATTTAAACATTTGGTAAAATGAAAAAGTTTTTTGTTCTTTTCGCAGCTGCAGCCCTTGTGCTCAGCGCATGTAGTGGTAATGAGAAGAAGGCTGAACCAGCCGCTGAACCAGCTCCTGCAGTAGCAGAGGCTCCCGTCACTGTTGAGCAGGCCGCTGCTGACCTCAAGGCAGCAGTAGAGAGTGGTAGTGTAGAAGCTATCGAGAAGGTACAGAAGGAGATCGATGAGCTCCAGGCCAAGGCCGGTGAGTTCACTGAGGAGCAGAAGGCCAAGCTCAATGAGTTGAGCGAAAGCTTCAAGGCCGCTAAGGAAGAAGTGGTTGCCAAGGCTAAGGAAACTGCTGATGCTGCTAAGGAGGCCGGTCAGGATGCTGTTGATGCCGCTAAGGATAAGGTGAACGAGGCAACCGATGCTGCCAAGCAGGCTGGCAAGGATGCTGTCGATGCTGCCAAGGATAAGGTGAACGAGGCTACCGATGCCGCTAAGCAGGCTGGCAAGGATGCTGTTGACAAGGCTGCCAACAAGGCTAAGGACCTTCTTAAGTAATCTTATTATATTTAAAATGTACAACTCACGCAATTTCGTTTTGCGTGAGTTGTTTTTTTATTATATTCGGGATAATGATCAGTTTATCGTTCTCCAATCGACTTTATAGTCATGCTGGAATTTGGCTAGTTCTTCGTCTGTCATGCGGACGTATTCCGAAACGCCGAAACCGCTTTGGGTCATTCCGATGCCATTTCCGTTCATGCCAAGGCGTTCGATGGTTGTGATGTACCATTGTCCGTCGAGTTTGAAGACTGACAGGAAGTTAAGAAGAAAATAATTATCATTAGGGACGTTGAGGCACACGTCGCCCTTGGTGTAGTCGATGGCGATTGTCCAATTGAAATAGCCGGGGTCTTTTGCTCCATAAAGATAGGAGTAGGTAGTCATCTCGTTAGCCGAGGGGAAGTAGTAGTTGCAGCATCTTGCTGTAGGGTTCTCCTTGAAGTAATCTTGATAAACCAATGCCCCATGCTCGTTGATTTCGTAGGTGTTGAGCCATTTCCAGCCATGTCCGATGACTTCATTTGTTATTAGTCGCTGTTCCTCTTCCGTCAATTGTGCAGTTTCATTATCCCGCCGAGGGATGCCTGTTTCGTCGATGATGAATCCGCCCGTGGGTGGTTCGATGATGATGATGGGCTCTTCCTTGTCGTTGAGTTCACAGGATGCGAACAAAGGAGCCATAAGAAGCAGCGTGCCGACTAAGCACAGCTTTGTGGAATGATTCTTGAATGCAATCTTTTTCATGTCAAATTGTTTGTTTGGTTCTTTACCCCATAAATGCACGACAGTCGAAAAACTTGCATTGGTCAAGAATGAGAGAAAGCTTTTCTTCTATTCTTTGCTGCACTTCGCTAGGCTTGAGTCCCCAGCGTGGTGCAATGATGAGGTCGGATGGGGCGGAGGAGGCAAAGCGTTCGATATGGATGTCTTTTCGGAGGCGGGAAATAAACTCTGCCACCAACGTGGCGTATTCGTCGATGTTCATCGAAAGGAAATCTTCGGGATGCTCGGCATATTCCTGAGCCATGATGGTTCCTTTGAGAATCTGAAGCTGATGCAATTTGATGGCTTGAATAGGCTGGCGATTGATGAGGTCGGTTTCGTCCAGGATGTCCTCTTTCGTTTCGCCAGGAAGGCCTAAAATGAGATGGATGGTGGTATTGATGCCTGCATCGGCACATCGTTGGATGGCGGTAAGGCTGTCCTCAACCGTGTGCCCGCGATTGATGCGTTGAAGAGTCTTGTCGTAGAAGGATTCGATGCCCAGTTCGAGGGTGATGAGAAAACCTTTGTCTTGAAGATCTGCCAGATATTGAAGGAAATCATCTTCGATGCAATCGGGACGTGTGCCAATGACGAGTCCGACAACATCTTCGACCGAAAGTGCTTCCTCGTAACGTTGGCGAAGCACGTCCAAGGGAGCATAGGTGTTGGAATAGGCTTGGAAATAGGCCAGATACTTCATGTTGGGATATTTGCCCGCAAAGAAGTGCTTCCCTGCTTCAAGTTGTTCGCTGATGTTGTTCGAACTACGACAATAGGAGGGATTGAACGCGTCAGTACGACAGAAGGTGCATCCTCCCGTCCCAACGTGTCCATCACGATTGGGACAGGAGAATCCACCATCAAGCATGAGTTTCTGGAGTTTCATGAATTTTTAAGGGATTCTTAGGGATTTTAAGGGATATTTAGGGACTTTAAGGGACAAATGTTTTATGAGTCCCGTTTTCAACAGGGCGAAGGTAACGTCCCTAAATATCCTTTAATATCCCAAAATATCCCCTTAGAATCCCTAACGTATTTCTAATATCCTTACCGGCGTCGGTTCGGCAGCGACAGACGTTTCGCCATCGCCCTGATGTACGCACTGCACGTAGAGATGCAGGTGACGTTGCGCCTTCCAAAGCTCGGTGTCGAACGATGGTTCCCAGGCATCGACTGAATAGTCGGTGAGGTCGGAGAGTTCCCATTGACCATTGCGCAGATCGGCCGTGTGATAGAGCGAGACACGACTGTCGCGCTCCACATCACGTACGATATACCATGCCTCGTGGCCGTCGATGGCAACACGCGGACGTGCAATCGGAATCATCTTGGTGCCACCTCCCGAAAGACTGAAAGGCGTCTTGCGCTGGCTCACCTGCTGTTGTTGCCAGGTGCTACCATCGTTCCAGACGATGCGATACTGCGGGATGGAGTCTCCTTGATTGCGCCAATAGGTGGCGATGTAGGGATGACCTTCGGCATCGGTGCTCATCGAAGTCTGGTTGATGAGTTCGCTGTTCTGCGGGATACGGCAAGCATATTCAGCATTGTCGGCCGTGATGGGAAGCACGTAGGGCGTACCATCGCTGCGTTGCCAAGTTTTGCCCTCGTCGGTGGAACATGCATAGCACAGGTCGTGGTTGGTTTCGACAAGCCATGTCTCACGCCAAACCCAGCTGACATGGATGGTTCCTCGCGCATCGACGAAGAGCTGCCAGTAGGCATTGCGAAGTTGTTCGCCATCGATGAGCACGTCCTGCAGGCGGCTCCACTTGCGCGTCTTGACGTCGTAGAGATTCATGACGAGGTTGCCGCGTCCCGATGCGCCACTGCGATAAGCGAAGAGCACATTGCCCGAAGCCAGACGATAGAACTCTGGATAAGTGACATCGAGCTCGTCGAGAATCAGCGAATCTATCGAAGCGCTGATCATCGGTTCCATATCTCCCAAGGTCAACGAGCCAGGCTCCACGCTACGCGCATAGTGGAGGGGATGTCCATGATGGTCGAACGAGAAGTCGGAGGCCAAGCG
>JAZQBS010000179.1:0-12126 GCA_045545875.1 Bacteroidales bacterium | reverse complement strand
ATGGCTACGATCCGACTTGACACGAGGGCGGCGGCGAAACCGCCGCTTGCGGAGAAGGGGGACGTGGGGCGGCGGCGGAAGCGCCGCTATTTTTTATCCTGGGCGGCGAAGAAGGAGGCGAGGATGGTGCCGGAGATGCTGTGGTAGGCGCAGGAGATGGCGCAGGGGACGACGCTGAGGGCGGCCATGGGGTTGGCGGCGATGGCGGCGGGGGTGGCGAAGAAATTGCTGGAGAGGACGGTGGCCATGCCGGCGTTCTGCATGCCTACTTCGATGCTGATGGTGCGACGCTTGGCGATGGAGAAGCGGGCGGCTTTGCCGATGAGATAGCCGAGGAGGTAGCCGAGGCCGTTGTGGCAGGTGACGACGGCGAGGGTGAGGGCAATGAGGCTCAGACCGTTCTCTTCGAGACGGGGATGGACGGTGAAGATGACGCCACCGACGATGAGGGCGAGGCAGAAGACGGAGATGCCGGGCATGATGGACTGGATCTGCTTGAAGTTGTCGCGGTGGCCCAGGAAGTAGTTGAAGGTGCAACCTAAAGCCACGGGAAGGATGGTGACGAGGCAGATGTTCTGGAACATGCCGAAGGCATCGACTTCGATCTGCTGACCTGCGAGCCACAGGACCATGAGGGGCGTGACGATGGGCGCCAGGAGGGTGGAGACGGTGGTCATGCCTACGGAGAAGGCAACATCACCGTGGCAGAGGAACGACATGATGTTGCTCGAAACGCCACCGGGACAACAGCCTACGAGGATGATGCCGGCACTGAGGAAGGGGTCGAGGCCGAAGACCTTGGTGAGACCGTAGGCTACGAAGGGCATGACGGTGAACTGCGCCAGGGTGCCGAGGAGGATATCGAGGGGACGGCTGAGGACGATTTTGAAGTCTTCGGTGGAGAGGGTGCAGCCCATGGTGAGCATGATGATGCCGAGGATGATGGATGGACGTGCTCCCTGCTGCACCCAGGCGAAGGTGGAGGGGAAGAACCCGCTCAGGATGGCTGCGGCGATGACTATCCATGAGCAGTAGCGGCTCATGAAACGGCTGATGGACTGGAGGGAATTTAGCATATTGTTGATTTTTGGGGATATTAAGGGATTCTTGGGGATTCTAAGGGATTTTAAGGGACGTATGTTTCTTGGGGCCCTTCTCTCAACAAGGCGAAGGTAATGTCCCTTCATATCCCTTAAAATCCTTTATTATCCCTAAATATCTCTATTTATATAAAATTTGGGCGCAAAGATAATGCGTTTGCGGGGAATATGCAAAAAAATGGGGGAAAAAGTGGGCGGTTCGGCGAAAAATGATTATCTTTGCGGCGGGTTTTGAAACCTCGAAAGAAGGGAAACCTCAAAAAGGTTTCTTACTGAAAAGGGTTTGGCCGAAGAAAGGTTTCTTGCTGAAAAGAAGGATTGATGTTTTGAGAAAAACGATGCGAAAGATAGAACTGTTGGCGCCGGCGAAGTCGGCGGAGGTAGGTATTGAGGCCATCAATCATGGGGCGGATGCGGTGTATATAGGTGCACCAGCATTCAGTGCACGTGCGGCTGCTCATAACTCGGTGGAGGACATTGAGCGGTTGGCGCAGTATGGGCATCAGTATGGGGCGAAGACCATTGTGGCGCTTAATACGATACTGACCGACAAGGAGCTGGTGGAAGCAGAGAAGATGGCGTGGCGGCTTTATGAGGCTGGCGTGGATGCGCTGATCATTCAGGACCTGGGACTGTTGCAGATGAATCTGCCCTCGATCGAGCTGCATGCCTCGACGCAGGCAGATGTGCGTAGCGTGGAGCGGACACGGCTCTTTCGCGATCTGGGCTTGACGCGTGTGGTGTTGGCCCGAGAGCTTGGAATAGCTGAGATACGGGCGATTCATGAGGCAGTGCCCGATGTGGAACTGGAGTGTTTCGTGCATGGAGCGCTCTGCGTTTGCATCAGCGGACAATGCTATCTGAGTGCAGCGCTGACCGGACGATCTGCCAATCGCGGGGAATGTGCGCAGCCCTGTCGACTGCCCATGGACCTGCTGAGCCCACAAGGAGACAAGGTGCTGGCGCGACAGCGTCATCTGCTCTCGCTGCGCGACATGAACCGCTCGGCATATATCGAGCAGCTTCTTGATGCGGGAGTGACCTCGCTGAAGATCGAGGGACGACTCAAGGAGATGAGCTATGTGAAGAATGTGGTGGGCTATTACCGCAAGCTGATAGACCAGATCATTGCGCGACGGGAGGAGTATGCACCCCTGAGCTATGGGCAGACGGAGCTCAGTTTCGAGCCACGCCTGGAGAAGAGCTTCAATCGCGGATTCACGTCGTATTTCGCCGAAGGGAACCGCGAACCGATGTGGAACTTCGAGAGTCCGAAGTCGATGGGAGAGAAGGTCGGCACGATTGCGAAGGTCAATCGTGACAATTTCGTCATCAGTCTCGACGTCGATACCATGCACAATGGCGACGGACTTGCCGTGGGACAGCAGGGCTTCAGGCTCAATCGCTTCGATGCAGCAACAAGCATGTGCTTCCCCCTGGAAGGCGTGCAGGTGTGCCGTACGCTGCAAAAGGGACAGACCGTGTACAGGAACCTTGACGTGGCTTTCGAGCAGCTTCTGAGCAAACAATCGGCCAAGCGTACGATGGCCGTCGATATGCATTATTCGGCATGCGAGAACAGGATTTCCTTGCGCATGAAATGCTGCGAAAAGGACGAGGTAGAGGTCGAAATGGAAGGGGCTTTCGAGCGTGCAGAACGTTCGCAGAAAGAGAATATCGAAAAGCAACTGGGCAAACTGGGAGGCACACCCTTCAGGACAGGAAGCATTGAGGTGGAAGGTGAGGAATGGTTCGTGCCCTCGTCGAAATTGGCGGAAATGCGACGCACTTGTGTGGGAAAATTGCTGGAAGAGCACCTAAAAATGCAAAGTGAAGTTCGCAAGTCGTTCGAGAAACCCGATTACAAGACACGTGCAAAAATGCTCGATGCAAAGGGTATCCTGCCCACCGATTTCCTGGCAAATGTGATGAACAAGATGGCACGCGAAACCTATCGGGAAATGCAGATAGAAAACGTAGCAGATGCCTTTGAACTACAATCGAATAAGGACGGAATGGTGATGCAGACAAAGCATTGCCTGAAATATGCCTTCGGACAGTGTCCGCGCTATGTGAATCCCCAACCCGAAAAACTGCTCGAAGAAAACTTCAAAATCGGGCAGGAACTGGCGCTTAGAATAGGGAATAGTAAATTTTTTATAAAATTTGGGTGCAAAAATGATTGCATTTCAAAAATTTTTACTATATTTGCGCCGCAAAAATGATATCTATATTTAAAAAACAAAGAAAAATATGAGTGATCAGAAGAAAATCAAGACCGCACTCGTGTCGGTGTTCCACAAGGATGGTCTCGACGAGATTATCAAGTTGCTCCATGCACAAGGTGTAACCCTGCTTTCGACAGGTGGTACCCAGAAGTTTATCGAAGGACTGGGTGTGCCGTGCAATGCCGTTGAGGACCTTACGACCTATCCATCGATTCTGGGTGGCCGTGTGAAGACCCTTCATCCGAAGGTGTTCGGAGGCATCCTCGGTCGTCGTGACAACGAAGGCGACAAGGAGCAGATGGCAAAGTATGCCATTCCTGAGATCGACCTCGTCATCGTGGACCTCTATCCCTTCGAGGACACTGTAGCCAGTGGCGCCGACTTCCAGAGCATCATCGAGAAGATCGACATCGGAGGCATCTCGCTGATACGTGCAGCCGCCAAGAACTTCAAGGACGTTATCATCGTAGCCAGCAAGGCACAGTACCAGCAATTGGCCGAGATCCTGAAGACCAAGGGCGCCGTGAGCGACTACGAGGACCGCTTGAGCTTTGCAGAGCAGGCATTTGGCGTGAGCAGCCACTACGACACCGCCATCCACGCATGGTTTGCTCAGCAGAAGTAAATTCGTTAGATAATTAACATCAAAATAAAATCCGTCAGATAAAGAATGGGATTCTTTAATTTAAATCAGGAGGTCGCCATCGACCTCGGAACAGCCAACACCGTCATCATCCACGGAGGCAAGATTGTGGTGAATGCACCATCGATCGTCGCCCTTGAAGGAGAGAAGATGATTGCCGTGGGTCACAAGGCACAACAGATGGAGGGTAAGACTCCAGCCAACATACGTACTGTCCGTCCACTTCGCGACGGTGTGATAGCCGACTTCAATGCCGCCGAGCAGATGATCCGCGGCATGGTGAAGATGGCCTTCAGCAGCCGTCACTTCTTCACCCCACAGCTCCGCATGGTAGTGGGTGTGCCCTCAGGTTCGACCGAAGTAGAGCTCCGTGCCGTACGCGACTCGAGCGAGCATGCAGGAGGCCGTGACGTGTATATGCTGTATGAGCCTATGGCAGCTGCCATCGGTATCGGCATTGACGTACTTGCCCCAGAAGGCAACATGGTGGTGGACATCGGTGGTGGTTCGACCGAGATTGCCGTCATTTCGCTTGGTGGACTTGTGACGAACAACTCCATCCGCATTGCCGGCAACGACCTCACGCAGGACATCATGGAGTACATGAGCCGTCAGCACAACATCAAGGTCGGTGTTCCTACCGCCGAGCAGATCAAGTTCAACGTAGGATCGGCCCTCACCGTGCTTGACAACCCACCGGAAGACTTCGTGGTGCGCGGTCCAAACCGTATGACAGCCCTGCCAATGGAAGTGCCCGTAAGCTACCAGGAGATTGCACACTGCATCGAGAAGTCGATTTCGAAGATCGAGGCAGCCGTGCTTACCGGCCTTGAGCAGACACCTCCAGAGCTTTACGCCGACATTGTGCGCAACGGTATCTATCTTGCCGGTGGCGGTGCATTGCTCCGTGGCCTTGATAAGCGTCTGCAGGACAAGATCGGCATTCCTTTCCACGTAGCCGAGGATCCGCTACTCAGCGTAGCCAAGGGCGTAGGTATTGCACTCCAGAACATCGACCGCTTCCCATTCCTTATCCGTTAACAGCTTGTCTCCATCTGATTCATGGAGAATCTGATACGCTTCATCACCAAGAACAGCCCGTGGTTTACGTGGCTGTTTTTGGCCATTCTAAGCATAGTGCTGCTATGCCAGACCAATCCGTATCACCGGAGCATCTGGTTCGGTAGCGCCAATTTCATTACTGCCAACGTCTATGATGTGCAGAGCAGCGTGACGAGCTATTTCGGGCTTCGGCAGGCCAACGTCGAGCTGCTCGAACGCACGGGAATGCTCGAAGCCGAGAACCAGGCGTTGCGTCAGCAGTTGCAGGAGTATCAGGCCCTGGATTTCCATCAGCACGATTCGGTCAAGCACCAGTATCGTTATCTGATCGCCCATGTGGTCGGCAACAGCATCAACCAGGCGGAGAACTACATCACCCTCGACAAGGGTGCTGCCGACGGTGTGCACCAGGACCTTGGCGTGGCCGACCAGAACGGTGTGATCGGCATCGTAGCCAACGTTTCGGAGCACTATTCGCTAGTGCTCAGCGTGCTCAACCCCAAGTTGCGCCTTTCGGTGATGTTGAAGAACACCGAGGCGTTCGGTTCGCTGGTGTGGGATGGGAAAGACAGCAGGTATGCGATTTTCGAGGACCTGCCCCGCAACGTAGATTATAATAATGGAGATACGGTAGTAACCACGGGCTATACGTCGTCATTCCCGAAGAACGTTCCTGTAGGGCGCGTAGTAGATACGTTTGATGGAGGAGGCAGTTTCCTGACCTTGCATGTCGAACTGTTTTCGAACTTCAATCGCCTGAATGCCGTGCATGTGATCTTCAACAAGGAACAGGAAGAACGTGACCAGTTGCAGGCGTCAGTCGGTGCAAATGAATAACTTTAGTGTAATGCTTTCGTACAAACATTCTGCCAGATGAGCATCCTTCTCTATTTCTTTTGGCTTCTTCTTGCAGTGGTGCTGCAGGTGCTTCTCTTCAATCACCTCTCATTCTTCGGAGGTGTTGCGCTGGTGTATATCATTGCGCTGATGAAGGCACCTGTCGAGATCAACCGTGTGCTGCAGATCGTCATGGGATTCCTGGTGGGTTTTGTCGTCGATATCTTCTGCAACACACCTGGCATGCATTCGCTGACGGCCGTTTCGGTGATGGCCTTGCGCGACTCGATACTGCATCTCTACAACGACGATCCCGAATTCAAGAGCGGACTGGTGACGATGCGGCAGATCGGGCTTTCGGCCTTCGTCCGCTATGCCTTGTCGTTCATTGGCCTGCATTGCCTGCTGCTCTACATCATCGAATCGTTTACCTTGTTTAATCTTCCCGTGATGCTGGTCAAGGTGCTGATCAGCATCGGGTTGACCTTCGGCTTCTGTATGGCCTTTGAATTTGCTGCCGCGAAGAGATAACTACTTGCATGCAACACAATTTTGAACTCGAAAAACGTCGCTTTGTAATTGGAGGATTGGTTCTGCTGATCTTCCTCATTTACATTTTGCGTCTGTTCAACCTTCAGATTGTGGATGACAAGTATCAGGCCATGGCGCGTAACAATGCCTTCCTCACCAAGACCATCTATCCTGCACGCGGCCAGATCTACGACCGCAACGGCAACCTGCTGGTGTACAACCAGCCTGCCTACGACCTGGTGGTGACAATGCGCGAGGTGAAGGACCTCGACACCCTCGACCTCTGCAACACGCTGGGCATCACACGCGAAGTGTTCGAGGACCGAATGCGTGAAATCCAGGATCCACGGCGCAACAGGGGCTATTCGAGCTATACGCAACAGACCTTCGTCACACAGTTGAGCGTCGAGGACTATGCCAAACTGCAGGAGAGGATGTACAAGTATCGCGGCTTCGAGATACGTCCGCGTACCATCCGCCAGTACATGCGTTCGATAGCGCCCCACATCTTAGGAAATATACGCGAGGTGACCCCGAAGGAGATCCAGCGTGACGACTACTACCAGCGCGGCGACTATACGGGTGACCTTGGTGTGGAGAAGAGCTACGAGAAGTATTTGCGCGGCGACAAGGGCAAGGAGATCCTGCTGCGCGATGCCCATGGCCGCATCAAGGGACATTACGAGGACGGCAAGTATGACGTGGTACCGAAAGCCGGTCATAACCTTACGCTCTCGATCGATGCCGACCTGCAGGCCTATGCCGAGAGCTTGATGGTGAACAAGATTGGTGCGATGGTAGCCATCGAACCAGCCTCGGGTGAGATATTGGCCATGGTGTCGAGCCCGACGTTCGACCCAAGCCTGCTCGTAGGTCGTGAGCGCGGCAAGCATTACAAGGAACTGCTTGTCGACCCCTATAAGCCATTGCTCGACCGGTCCATTTCGGCTGCCTATCCTCCTGGCTCGACATTCAAGCCGACGCAAGGTCTGATTGGTTTGGAGGATGGAGCCATCACACCCGAGACGCTGCTGCCCTGTCGTGGCGGCTTCGTGATGGGGCGTTTCCGAATGGGTTGTCACGACGGCATTGCCCAATGGACCATTGTCCCAGCGCTTGCCGGTTCGTGCAACGGATACTTCGGCTGGTGCCTGGTGAACATCTTGAACAACAAGAAGTACAAGAGCATCCAGGAGGCCTTTGATGCCTGGAAGAACTACATGGTCTCGATGGGCTACGGATATAGGCTCGGCATCGACTTGCCTGGCGAGGTGCGTGGATTCATCCCGAATACCGCCTATTACAACAAGATGCTGCGTACAGATGACTGGAAACCCATCAGCATCATTTCCATCTCCATCGGACAAGGCGAAATCACGGCAACGCCGTTGCAGATTGCCAACTTGGCGGCAACGATTGCCAACCGAGGATATTATTACATCCCGCACGTAATTCATTCGATACAGGACACGTTGATACCCGATACGTTTAGGATCCAGCACAAGACTAAGATAAGCCCGAGGCACTACGAATGGATCGTCAAGGGCATGCGAGCGGCGGCGGTGAACGGTACCGTCAGACGAAGCGGCAACCTCGACCCCGAAGGCATCGAGATCTGCGGCAAAACGGGAACGGCACAGAACCCGCACGGCAAGGACCATTCGGTCTTCATGGGCTTTGCCCCGATGAACCAACCCAAGATAGCCGTCTGCTGTTTCATCGAGAATGGCGGTTTCGGAGCCACCTTCGGCGTGCCTATCGGAACATTGGTGATCGAGAAGTACCTGAACGGCAAGATTTCGGGCCGACGCAAATTTGCCGAAGAGAACATGAAGCGCAGTTCGACGCTGCAATATACCGATTACAAGAAAAAGAAATAGAACCCCGAATAATCACAGATAGGACATGAACTTCCTTCGTAATTTTGACTGGCTGACGTTGATCGTCTATGTGATCCTGGTCCTTGCAGGCTGGGTGACCATCAATGCTGCCAGTTACAATTTCGACGGAGCCTCGATCTTCGACTTCAGTCGTCCCTCGGGCAAGCAGATCGTCTGGTTCGGCCTGGCATTGTTCCTTATCATTGCCATCCTATGCCTCGACAGCCGGTTCTACATGAGCTATGCGCCGCTGATCTACGTGAGTGTGATGATATTGCTGTTTGTGACCATCTTCATCGGCACCAACATCAACGGATCGCATTCGTGGATCAAGATCGGAACGTTCTCTATCCAACCCGCTGAATTCGGCAAGTTCTCGACGGCACTGATGCTGGCCTATCTGTTCAACGGGTATAACTTCAAGTTCACCGAGCCAGCCAATTTTGCCAAGGCATGTCTGATAGTGCTCATTCCCGTGCTGCTCATCATCCTGCAGAACGAGACGGGATCGGCGCTGGTCTATTTCTCGCTGGTGCTGCTGTTCTATCGCCAGGGCATGTCGGGCATCATCCTTTGGGCAGGGTTCTGCTTCATCCTCATCTTCGTGCTGGGCATCAAATACAGCGTCGAGCCGCTTCCCGAAGGGGTTGTGCTCGGGCTTGACGAGTCGGCTCCGCCATCGCTGAAGGGACAGAACCTGGTGCTCACCATCATCCCGTTCCTGGTGGCAGGCATGCTGGCCTTCTTCGCCAACAACTACGGAGCAGCCGGATTTGTGGCACTTGTGGCGTTCCTTGGCTTTGGCGTGTTCGGCCTGCTCGACCATTTCATCACGTGGCCCTTCCCCTTCCAGTACCGTTGGATAGGATGGATCATCAACCTTTTCACCGTCGGCTACTGTGCGTTCCTTTTCTTGCTGCACAAGGTGCGATCGTATATCACTGTGGGCGTCTTTGCCGTGCTTTTCGTCGGCTTCCTCTACACCTGCGATTTCGCATTCAGCAAACTGCAGCCACACCAACGCGGCCGTATTGAGGTGCTTTTGGGCATGAAGGAAGACCTGAAGGGCGCAGGATACAACGTCAACCAGGCTAAGATTGCCATCGGTTCGGGCGGTTTCCTGGGCAAAGGCTATCTCGAAGGAACGCAGACGAAACTCGCCTACGTGCCCGAACAGGAGACCGACTTCATCTTCTGCACAGTGGGAGAGGAGGAAGGCTTTGTAGGGTGTGTGACCGTGCTCCTGCTCTACTTCATCCTCATTGCGCGACTCATTTCGCTTGCCGAACGACAACGAACGCCTTTTGCGCAGGTCTATGGCTACTGCGTGGCGTGCATCTTCGCCTTCCACGTTATTATTAATGTGGGCATGGTCATCGGCCTTGTGCCGGTGATAGGCATCCCGCTGCCGTTCTTCAGCTATGGCGGCTCGGGCCTGTGGTCGTTCACGATCCTGCTGTTCATATTCCTGAAACTCGATGCTACACGCATTCAAAAGTATTGATATCCAGATGAAGCATTTGATAACTGCGATTCTTGGCTTCTGCATCTGCATTTCCGCATGGGCCGACAACTTCATCATCCATCATGGTGATGCGGTGAAGTTGTTCTGCCAACGTGTGCCCGAGACGGCCATCGAACGTGCCGACATGCTCTTCGAACAAGACTATCACGAGGTCTTCGGCGAATATCTGGTGCACACCAACAACATGGCCGATGCCAGGATCATCGTTGCCACCTACGACAATGCAGACCTCAAGCGATATGCCAAACTGCGCGGCATCAGTTTCGACCGGCTTGCCGGTCATCGCGGCGCATTCATACTGAAGGTTCACAACAATGGAAAGCAGCTATTCGTGGTGGGCAGTGACGAGCTGGGCACGGCTTTCGGCCTGATGACACTCAGCCGGCAATGGGGCGTGTCGCCTTTCCGCTGGTGGGCCGATGCACCCGCCTTGCCGATGGACGCCTACGAACTGGGCGTGGCCTACGAGGAACTCTTCGAGGCATCGGTGCCCGTCAGGACCCTGGTGCTCGATGGAGCACAACCTCACGACAAGTATCTGCAGGAGCTTCAACTGCGTCTGCGTGCCACCGGAGTGACCGATACGGCCCATGCGACAGTGCCATCAGACAGCCTGTTCCGTTGGACGCTCCAGCCAGCGTCGATGCCCTATCTCGGCTTGAGCCTGGCTCTCGATGCACCAGAACATATCCGACTCGAAGGTCTTCGAGCATATGACAACGGTCGCAAGGAAGAGTGGCAGATTCAGTGGTGTCATCAACTGGGAGGAGAACTCCAGATCTTCCTCTTCTTCGACATGGCATGGGACATCAAATCCTATCGTGCGCCTTATGCTGTTGATGATCTCGAGGATCTGCACTACACCCAGATGAGCGGCATCAACTGCAACTGGTCGCAGATCTGGAACGATTATTTCGACCTTGCCATGACGTTCCATCCCGAGCAACCGCACAGTTTCGAGGCCCTTCGTCGAGGCATCGGCGAAAGCCAGAACCTGCAGCTGCAACTTTCGCTCGAACTGAACGACAAGGTGGTACCCAACGACCATGCCAATGCCTTTTTCCGCACCGTCGAATATCCGCTCAACATGCTGACCACGCAGATGCAGCGTCTCTGCAACATGCAACTTGTCGAACACGATGCCGGCAAGCAGTGGGCTGTCGAGGATTGCCGTCAGCGCATGTCGCTGCTGGCTGCCGAACTTCCCACGCTCGTCGAACCCAAGTGGCGGCAGATGATCGGAGGTGTCGTGATGCCCGGCATCGAACTCGACCAGAGCCTGATGCGGGTGGATGTGCAAGGCGTAAAGACACCGATGCAGGTGGGCTCGCTGACAACGCTACCTTCCGAGGAGCGCATCGATTTGCTTTATCGCAGCAAGCGGGCACTTGGAACTAATGTCGAGCCCTACGAGGCCCTTCGCCTTCCGCTCGTCCACCAGGCCGACAGCGTGCATCTCTGCGTGTGGCTGCTCCCGACGCGCTGCTATGGCAAGACGATGAACTGCATGATTTCGATTGACAAAGGTGCTCCCCAGTTGCTTCGCATCGACCAGAAGCATCTCGACCAGCCCCAGCAGGTTTATGACCTTGTGTTTGCCATCGATCCTTCCACCGACCAGCACGACATCGTGCTGCGTACGACCTCAGATGCCATCTACCTGCAACGCATCTGGCTAACCGATATTAAATGAACTATGATATGAAAAAGAGGAAACTTGTTTTTGCTACCAACAATGCCAACAAGATCAACGAGGTGAAGGCTTTGCTCGAAGCCTGTGGCCCGTCGGTCTCCGAACGCTATGAGGTTTTGTCGCTGCGCGATATCGGGTGCAACGAAGACATCCCCGAGAACTCGAACACCTTTGCAGGCAATGCCTTGCAGAAGGCCGAGTATGTGAACGTGCATTACGATGTGGATTGCTTCGCCGATGATTCGGGCCTCGAAGTACGCGCCTTGGGAATGGATCCCGGAGTGCGTTCGGCACGCTATGCAATGGACGAAGGCTTCGACCACAACAGCGAGGCCAACAACGACAAACTGCTGCGCAAGCTGCAACGCGTCAGGGACCGCTCGGCACAATTCCGAACAGTCATCGTACTGTTGATGGATGGCAAGATGCAGGAGTTTGAGGGTGTTTGCCGTGGTTCGATCACCACCGAGCGTTCGGGTAGCCAGGGATTCGGCTACGATCCCATTTTCCGTCCCCAAGGCTATGACATCACTTTCGCCGAGATGTCGATGGAAGAGAAGAATGCCATCAGCCATCGTGGCAAGGCGGTGCGCGCACTGGTCGAATACCTCAAGGAGCACTGATTAG
>JAZQBS010000178.1:0-24089 GCA_045545875.1 Bacteroidales bacterium | reverse complement strand
CTTTGTCTTCCTAAGTCCGCTTGGCCTCCGACTTCATCGGCCTTGCCCTTGCCGCCCTTCTGCGTATATTGCTGGCTGCCCAGTACTATTGTCTCGCTGCCATTGACCTTGTTGATGCGGTCGATGACGGCATCAAGGCGTTTCATCTTCTGGAACTGTTCGGCATTGTAGTCAAACAAGTCTAGTTGGATGGGTATCCTCGGCACAATGTCCATGAGGATGACCCCGGCTTTCTTGTAATGGTAGCCCTCACGATACATCTTTTGAAGCACTTCGAAAGCCGCCTTCACAATCTCGACGGTACTGTTGGTAGGCATGGAAAGGCTTGTTTCCATGAAACTGTTGTATTGCGGCAGATCTTCACGGAAAGGATTGGTATAGAGGAAGACGCAGACGATGGATGCTGACGACCCTTGCCGACGCAGTTTCTCGGCACAACGTGCTGCGTAGTTTGCGACGTGTGTTCGAAGGCTTTCGAGGTCGGTTATCATGCCATTGAACGAACGACTGGTGCAGATGCTTTGCTTGCGGGCAAGTTCCTCGTTGGGCACAATGTCCTCACCATTCAGTTCACGCCACGTGCGTTCGATGACGATGTTGCGGAAAGTGGCTTTGACCCACGTCCGGCTGTGGTTGGCGAAGTCGAATGCTGTCTCTATGCCCATGGATCTCAGTCGAGCAGCATACCGCCGTCCTATGCCCCATACATCTTCGATAGGGAAGAGCTTGAGTGCCTTGATGCGCTTTTTGTCGCTGTCGATGAGGCAACAGTGACGATAGCCTATGTGACGCTTGGCAAAGTGAGAAGCCATCTTGGCCAAGGTCTTGTTGGGCGCAAGGCCGATACTGACGGGCATGCCTACGCTCCCCCTGATACGCTTGTACAGGCTCTCTCCCCATTTCTTGATGTCCATCTCCTTCACGTCGTCGAAATAGACGAAACATTCGTCGATGCTGTAGCGAAAATAGGAAGGTGCCTCCTGACGAACAATGCCGACCACACGGCTCGTCAGTTCGCCATAAAGTTCGTAGTTGCTGGAGAAGACGGCAATTTTCTTATCTGGGAACAGCTCTTCCAACTGATAATAGGGCACACCGGCCTTAATTCCTAACTTTTTCGCCTCATTGCTACGCGCAACGACACAACCATCGTTGTTCGAAAGCACAACGATAGGCGTGTCCTTCAGATCGGGCCGAAAGACGCGCTCGCACGAAACGTAGCAATTATCGCAGTCGATGATTCCGTACATCCTATCTTATGTGGCGCATCACGCTTTCTTCGATCCGAATATTTTCTTTATTCCTGCTGCTATGGCTACGGCGCCGACAGCGATGATTTTCCAGAACTTCAGCAGCAGGACACCGAGCTTGGCGAAGAAGCCGGACTTGGCAAGGATGCTGCCAGCGACTAGACCGCCGATAGTCCAGTCAGACACTTTATCACGGATAGGGTCAAAGTCTGCGTAAGCGTATCCCTCATCGAAGCGTACACTACCAATCATGGCTGATTCTTTCGAAACCACCTCATCGACCGCCTCCAGATCGGCCACGGCATTGACCGACACGAGCCCATCCTTGCCTAGCACCCTCATGTCATAGTTCACCACATCGCCATATGCGAACGACAGCGTCTTGGCCCACACCAGGGCATGGTTCGAGCGGTCATAATGAGGAGTCACCGTCCATCCCTTCGTCACGCTCCTCTGTTCTACGGGCAGCGATTCGTTCTCCTCCTTTTCGTCCTCTTGCAGTTGCTCCAGCAGTTCATCGTAATCCACCTTCTCAGCATCATCATCCTTGATGTATCCGCAATCGTTGTACGAGATCACATACGCCGTGCTGACCTGATAGAAACACCTGTTCTCACTCGGCACGAGCACACCCAGCATATTTTCGAGATTGCTTTCCGAATTATCCCAGTATTCGGTCAGAAGTTTCATGGCCTGAGGCCGATCCAGATAGACGAGATCTGTGGGCACCATGATCCGAGCGTGGCACGAAGCGAGTTCCACTACCCCAGTTTGTCCCGCGATGGTATCCTCCTTCAGCGCCTCCAGCTCCTCAGCTGTATATCCAGACGACAGCATATCCTCATCTGTAACACTCTTGAATGAACACAACATCAGCCAAGCCAATGTCAACAAAGCGAACGATTTGATAAAAGCGATTTTATTCATAACTATAATCAACTAGATTTTAAATTTTTGTTGGTGCAAAGATACAACAATTATTCCGTATTATAAAAAGAAAAACAAAAAAAAACACAATTTCGACCTGTAATAAACAAATTTTATCCTTTTCCAACATATTTGACTACTCTATTCTTTATCTTTCCAATATAAATACTATTTGCCACTGGAAATAGAGCGTCTTTGTTCATACACGCACCATTTCCGAAAAGAAATAGCACGTCTATGTTCACAGACGTGCTATATACGAATTAGATGGCAAAAATCTCTTTATGGCTGTGTTTCCCACTCCGTGATATTGCGTCCCTGGGACTCAAAGCAGGGGCTTCAGGCACTCGGCCATTTCGTCAGCAACCTCCTTGGCCTTCTGGGCAGCAACTTCGGCGAAACGCTCGGTATGGTCAGCATAGATGATGGCGCGGCTCGAATTGACGATGAGTCCACACTGCTGGTTCATGCCGTATCTGACAACCTCCTGCAGCGAGCCGCCCTGTGCGCCGATGCCAGGAACGAGGAGGAACGAGTCAGGGGCGATGCGACGAATGTCCTCGAACATCTTGCCTTGGGTAGCACCAACGACAAACATGATCTGATCCTCAGTGCCCCAAGTCTTGACGGTGCCGAGCACCTTCTCGAAGAGGCGTGTCGAAGTGCCATCAACGGTCGAAAGTTGGAAGTCGTGCGAACCCTTGTTGGAGGTCAAGGCAAGGCAAATGACCCACTTGCCCTCATAGCCGAGAAATGGCTTCAACGAGTCCTCGCCCATATAGGGAGCCACGGTGACAGCATCAAGGTCGAGGTGCTCGAAGAACGAACGCGCATAAAGCGACGAGGTGTTGCCAATGTCGCCACGCTTGGCATCAGCGATAATGAACTGATTGGGATACTTCTCGCGAATGTAGCGGACAGTCTTCTCGAAGGCAATCCATCCTTCCACGCCAAAGCACTCGTAGAAAGCGAGATTGGGTTTGTAAGCGATGCAATAGGGTTCGGTGGCATCGATGATGGCCTTGTTGAACTCGAAGATAGCATCCTGTGCAGGCAGCGACCGCAAATGCTCGGGAATTTTCTTGATGTCGGTGTCGAGACCTACGCAAAGGAAGGTCTTCTTCAACTTGATTTGTTCGAAAAGTTGGGAACGTGTCATGTTTGTGGGTATTTTGAGGGTTTCGAAATAAAACAAAGTAAATCAGAATAATCGGAGTACTCGGAGTATTCAGAATATTCGGAGTAATCAGAGTATTCCGAGTAATCCGAGTAATCGGAAGAATCGTCCAAAGCGCTATTTCTGGATGAACCAGGGAATTCGCTGAACCTTGTAGTCAAGATGCCAATAACTGTCGAAGTAAGGGAGCCAGTCCTTGATGAGGACCGATTGGCCAATCTGTAGGGCGTAAAGGCGGGTGCCTTCGTCTTGCAACTGGTTCAACTGGACCAGCAAGGGCCTATCGACCAGGGGGAACTTGAAGTCGGAAATGAGCAGCAGGTCAGCGCTTCCATAACGCGGATTGCTGCCAATGAGTCGAAAGGCGGCTTGCAGCATCTCGGTACCATCGGTCGAACCTCCACACTGCTGACGCATATAGTCGAGAAGAGAGGTGCGATTGGCTCGAACGTCGAAGGTCTTGGCCTTGTCGGAAAAAGTGATGAGCAGCAAGTCACGCTTTTGTGCCAAAGCAATCTGCAGCAACTTGATGACCAAACTATGTGCGATGCGTTCGGGAGGACCTTGCATCGACCCACTCGTATCCATGCATACAATCATCGGGCCTTTCTGTCGCGCACGAGCCACCTGCACCTTCTGTGCCTTCTTCATCAGGTTCGACTTGAAGAGGAAGGTCTGCAAGCGACGTGTAGCATAGCGATAGGCAAAGAGCCCCGACAATTCCTCGTCGGCCATCGTCGCCATTTCGATGGGGAGCAAGGCACTGAGGTCATTACCCACCGAAATGCCTTCGATGTCAGAAGGCGACGAATGCTCCATCCTGTATGTACTGCCGCTGCCGACAGGTACACGTTCGGGGCCCTCGTTGTCAGCAATACGTCCCACGCGCCTTGCTACATCAAGCAGAATCGGATATTGTTTCTGCAAAGCCACAATGGGACGAATGCGCTCGAAACTGACCGTGTTCCAGATGGTGCCCATCAACGCCCAACATTGAGAGAACTCATCAAAAGGCACCTTGTGCTGGGCAACGTAAGAAGGAATGACGCTCAAATACTTGTCGAGTAGTTTCTGTTGCTGCGGCAAGTGTTCGCGAACGTAATCGGCCTGCAATTGCGACAGTTCGTAAGGATCGCCGACCCCTCGCATCTGCATAAAGCGAAGGCGGGCCTCGACAGCATCACTGAATGCCTGCTCCAGGTCCGTGCAAATCAGTTCATCGAGTTCATCGAGCACCTTATGCGGAAGGGTCAGATAGGTCATAGACAAATGTCAAAGGAGACAGCCATGCTTGGCTGTCAACGAAACAAGCGGACAAGCACGAGCTTACTCATCATACAGCAGTTTCCGGACATCGGCACGCAACTGGGCTATCTGTCGCTTGAAAATGTCAAGTTGGCTAGCAATGATCTGCTGTACCTGAGGGCTGGAGAACAGGTGATTGCGTATCTGTGCCGACAGCATCACAGCCTGCTGGAACAAGGTATCGACAGCCGATTCGCATTCCTCAAGACTTGTGCAAGCACCTTTGATAGGGGGCTCAAGGCCAGAGGTCTGCTCCAATTGCATGCCACGCGAAGCACGGCGCAAAGGATAGCGCGTACCGTTGACATACAGGTTCATCGAGTCACGATAGAGATTGACGCGCTGGAGTTCGGCCTCATACTCACCCACATTGTCGGGATTGGTATAGGCACGAATGATGGTGCGACGCGGCTGGATGGGATCCTTGAACATCACACCACGTACCGCAGGCTCATCTGCACTGCGTGTAGGCAACGCGCAATAGTCGGGCACAAAGATGAAAGTGTTCTGCAAGCCCTGGCTCTCGACCAGTTGGTAATAAAGGCCATCGAAGATGATGAGGTCGTCGTCACGATGATCACCACGCAAACGAGCCTTCTCACGCACCTGTCGCACAGCACGGCCTCGCAAGGCACGCGACACCTGTCGTTGCAACGTATCAAGCCGTGTAAGATAGGGCTGGAAGATGGCATCGGCAACAAGTTTGCCAATCGACGGGAGTTCGTCGGGTTCGTTCCAAAGGCAATGGATGGCAAGTTGCAGGTCAGAGGCATTCACTTCGTCACGATCGTGCACAAAAGCCGAAGCACACATCAAGTGGACAATCTTCTTCCAGCGACGATCGCTGACATAAATATTGCGATGCACATCCTGACCTTCGATAGCGACGTCCTTGAGTCCCTGACGGATATTGGTGACGGCCAAAAGAACTTCGCGCGGAACCTTGATGCTGGCAACCTGCTTGAGCCAGTCGGCATATTCCTCTTCGCTGATAGCATCGCTGACGGGCTTCAATTCCTGCTCGACATTGCCGGCCGGATTGACCATCTGATAGAAAGCCTCCTCGTTTTGAATCGGCTGACTGACAAGACGTATCAGGAAGCGGTCCCACAAGGCCTCAAGCCCTTCGCCCTGCACAGGCAGTTCGTTCGAAGCACCGATAAGCAGTTTGAGAGGCAGGTGCAAGAGTTGGTTGCCATTGAGATAGACCTTCTCGTTGATGACCGTAAGCAGCGTGTTCTGGATGGCAGGACCCGCCTTCCAGATTTCGTCGAGAAAGACCACATCGGCCGTGGGCAAATAGCCATCGACACAACGCTGATAGACATCGTCCATCTTGAGACGCTGGATGCTGACGGGACCAAAGATCTCGTCTGGCGTGGAGAAGCGTGACATTAAATATTCAAAGGAACGCGCACGCGCGAAAGCCAGTTTGAGGCGACGCGACACCATACTCTTGGCCACACCTGGAGGGCCGAGCAGGATGACACTCTCACCGGCAAGGGCAGCCAACAGCGAAAGGGCGAGTTCGGCATCCTTCTCATAGACGCCCTCCCCTATCTGTCGAAGAATGGATTGGATGCGGGTTTTCATAGCATACGTGGATGTGTTTAAAAACACGATGACCGTCGCAGAGGAGAAACCTCATTGACAGTCATTGTTTATCCTCAAAAAAGGGATCTTGGTGAATCGTTAGCCAGACGAATTAGTGCATTGTGTCACCTACAGTGAGGTTCTTGCGACCCTTGGCACGACGGGCAGCGAGAACGCGACGACCGTTCTTGGTGGCCATACGAGCGCGGAAACCATGCTTGTGGAGACGGCGATGGTTGTGTGGCTGGAATGTCATCTTCATAGTTGTAACTCTTTTATATTGTTTTTAATTGTTTGCCTGTTTTCGGGACTGTATTGCCAAATAGCGGGTGCAAAAGTAGGTAAAAATATTCAATTTACCAAATTATTTAATGATTTTCTTCAAATATTTTTGTTTTTCTCAATGTTTTTCTCTATCTTTGCACCCGCAAGATGGCAAAATAGTGTGATTTACGTACACCACCTGCTTCCAACTTGCACTCATTTGACAATCCAAATAATAACTTAATAAACCAGAATACAACTATGGCAATCAAGTCACAGGACATCAAGAATGGCACCGTCATCCGTATCGATGGCAAACTTCAGGTAGTAGTTTCGTTCCTTCATGTTAAGCCCGGCAAAGGCAACACCTTCATGCGCACCAAGCTGAAGGACGTCGTTTCGGGTTATGTCACCGAGCGTCGCTTCAACATCGGCGAAGTGCTTGAGGACGTTCGCGTAGAGCATCGTCCCTATCAGTTCCTCTACATGGACGGCGACGACGCTGTCTTCATGAACCAGGAGACCTTCGACCAGGTAACCATCGACAAGAAGATGATCATCGGCGAGGAGTATATGAAGGAGGGTGACATCGTTGAGGTAGTTAGCGACGCTTCCACCGAGACTATTCTCACCGCTGAAATGCCTGTTAAGACCGTCCTCCAGATCACTTACATGGAGCCAGGTGCAAAGGGCAACACCGCTACCAACACCCTCACCAAGGCTACCGTTGAGACCGGTGGCACCGTGCTCGTTCCTCTCTTCTGCAAGGAAGGCGACAAGATCGTGGTTGATACCCGCGACGGCTCGTATGTAGAGCGCGCCAAGGAATAATGACACATTTCTGAACACTATGACAGTCAAGGATTGGGCCCTCGAGGACCGTCCGCGCGAAAAGATGATGGCCAATGGCGAGGAGTCCTTAACGGATGCTGAGCTGTTGGCCATCCTCATTAATACCGGACAGAAAGGACGAACTGTCCTGGACATTGCCCGCGACGTTTTGGCACAATGCCGCGGCGACCTCGAGAAACTGCATTTTGCCCTCATACCCAGTGACGACGGGAGCAACCACGAAGTGCTCAAAGGCATCGGCCCCGCCAAGGCATGCACCATACGTGCAGCCCTCGAATTGGGACGACGCATGGAACACCAGCGCCAGGTCAATCTTCTGAATGCCCAGATCATCAGCGGAAGCGACACCATCTTTGCCCAGTTCGACAAACAGATGTCGCTGCTCGACCACGAGGAACTATGGGCACTCTATATGTCGAAGAACGGCAAGATTCTTGCACGCGAAGAGATCGGCGTAGGAGGCACCGACAGTGCCAGTGCCGACATCAAGAAGATTGTACGTCCCGCCCTGCAATATATGGCTTCGAATGTGGCACTTTGTCACAATCATCCCCACAGCGCTTGTCGCCCGAGTCGTGCCGACCGTCAGATGACGGCAGCCGCCCAGCAGGCCCTCGCCCTCTTCGGAGTACGCCTGCTCGACCACATCATCATAGCCGACAGCCAATACTATTCGTTCCGCGACAATGGGGATCTGTAATCTTTTTAATTCACATATATAAAAAATATGCCAGCAAGTCGATTGACCTGCTGGCTTTTTACTTTCTTGCGAGGATATTTCTTGCGGTGAAAACTACTCCGCATTAAGCCTGACAATACGTATCCCTCGGCAATTGTTTGCCTCGACAGCATAATCCTGCAGCGACAAATCGCTCACCACGACCTTGCCCTTGACCGCACTTGCATGAAGCAGTCGTGGCATCTTGAAGCCCTCGGGTTTCCAGACAAAGCCGACATGCTGGATGTCAAGTCCCATGGTACTGGAGACGAATGCCACGATGTCGCCATGCTGAAGTTGGTCGTAGCACTTGAAGATCTGTGCCGATGGTACGTAACAGGTGAAGCGCGTGCTGAGGTAATTCTCAATCTCACGCACATCCATCATCAACTTTGTGCCCTCTCGCAACTGGGGATAGTAACGCTTGTTGGCACTCATGTAATTGATGGCCTTCTTCTGCTGGACAGCACCCCTGAGAGAAGGTGTGACTTCGGTCATAAGGCCCTGCTCCTCACCATTGAGGATCCAGTCGGTGAAATAATGATTGCGCGAAGCATAGTTGCCGCGTTTTCCATCGCGATAACGAAGGGCCTGCACAAAACGTCGAAGGATGGAATCGCCCTCATAAGTGATTGTGGTGCGGCCCAGGACAGCAGCGCTGATGTATTCCACGAAGGTGGTGCAATCGACCGAATCGAGGTTAATGACGAGCGGCTCGACAAACTTCTCGAGATCGGCAGGCATCGGATTGGGCTCAAGAGTCCGACCTACATAACGCGCTTCACGTCCATGGCTTGCATTGTAATCGTAGAACGATTGCACAACCTGGTCGAACGTTATTGCACGAACATTCGAGGTCCATTGGTTGGCCTGCATCTGCATCACATTTTCGAGCGTCACCTTGGCAGCCTCAGCATCAGTGAGTTGACGTGCCCAAGCCACACGCTTCGAGATGCCCGAACCTTCACCTGTATTATGATATTCGGCATAACGTGCCGTCAGTTCACGTGCAGGATCACTCCAATTGTGCCAACCTGCCTCGTGGATGGTAGCCGGAAGTTCGCATTCCATAAAGATGACACTTGCCCAGTTGCGCCACGGACGGCCCAGATAAGCCTTGGCATCGGGCTCGGCCGTGACCTTGCAATGCTTGAAGACGTAGCCATAAGGATTCTCGGCAGGTGTGGATGCGGCTGTCAGATAGCCGTTGCCGATGGAACGGATTTCACAATCCTCAAACCATACGGTGGCAGGACCAAAGATGAAATCGACAGTACCATCGATATAGCAACCATAGAATATCTGGCGTGAACGGGCATTACCGGTGAATACCGTGTCCTGAAAACCATGGATGTGACAGTTGCGGAACACCGAACGATCGGCCTCACAATGCACGGTGACAGCCTGTCCGACCTTGGCAGCATTGGAATGTGTCTGCCACCAGTCGGGGTTGTAATGCGTCATGGCATCGTTGACGATGGTCATGTTCTCGCACTCAAATCCTTCACCCAGCACGAGCAAGGTGTAACTTTCGAAGGTACCCGCACGATGTCCTCGGTCACTGCCATTGATGAGCTGGTTGTCATGTCCCATAGCATCAGCCACCGAACCGAGCACCACTCCCTCAAAGCGGCCCGTGTGCTGAAGGTTGGCATGGTCGTGCCAGACGAGGATGCACGAATCGCGGTCTTCGCCGATGATCGAGATGTTGGTCTTGTAGGTAGGCACGATGACCTTCTCTTCGTAGGTTCCCTTCCTGACGAGGATGCGCTGACGACCCTCGGGTTTGTAATCGCGGATGGAGAGAATGGCATCCTGGATGGTGAGATAATCTCCCGTACCATCCTTGGCAACTACCACATCGTACAGTTGTGCTCGCAAATCACCTGCGAAAGCGAGCAAGAAGAACAAGGATATAAGTTTGGTTAGAGTTTTCATTATCAAGAAAAAGGATTAAAAAACGCAGCTAAAACACTCACTCCCCAACAACAATCGCAGGTCCCTGATTGGTCTCAATCAGTTCGTGGCTCAAAACAACCTCCTGGCAGACATTGACAAGCGAAGGTTCATAAGAGCGCTGCAAACGGATATAATTGCCTGTGAAACCATGCATCGGTGCAAACGTGCCATCTTTCTGCCGAGGCGGCTGCTCCCAAAGCACATGCAACGTCTTCCCCATCTGCTGTCGATAGAAGTCGCGCAACTTCTGGTCGCTGAGCGCCACAAGTCGGGCAGTTCGCTCATGCCGTTCGGGCATAGGAACAATGGGGCGGATATTCAATGCCTGGGTACTCGAACGCTCGCTGTAGGTGAAGGGATGAAGTTGGCTGACGGGGAGCGACTGGATAAAGGAATAACCTTGTTCGAACAGGTCGCTTGTCTCGCCACGCATACCTGCCATCACATCGACACCGATGAACGCATCGGGCAAGGCAGTTCTGATGAGTTCGACCTTGTGGGCAAAAAGTTTGGTGTCGTATCGACGGCGCATCAGGCGCAGCACCTCATCGGTTCCAGCCTGCAGCGGGATGTGGAAATGCGGAGCAAAACGTCTGCTTTCGTTTGCTATCCACCCAATCATCTCGTCGGTGATGAGGTTGGGTTCGATGCTGCCTATGCGGTAGCGTTCCACACCCTCCACCTCATCGAGAGCACGGCAGAGGTCGAAGAAACTCTCCCCTGTCGAACGTCCGAAATCGCCGATATTGACACCCGTAAGCACAATCTCCTTGCCTCCTTTCGCCACCACGTCACGTGCCATTTCCACAAGTTCGGCGATGGTTCCATTGCGGCTGCGTCCACGTGCCAAGGGAATTGTGCAATAGGTGCAGAAATAGTCGCAACCATCCTGTACCTTAAGGAAATGACGAGTGCGGTCGTCGGCCGAACATCCTCCGTGGAAGGTGTTTATGTCCTTGTATTGGGTGCGATAGACCAGCGGCTCATCACGTTTCGTGAGGTCGCCCAGCAGTGTGAGGATATTGTCTCCCTTGTATTCGGTGCCCACGATGACGTCGATGCCTTTCACCCGCTCGGCCAATTGCTGGGGCTCGATCTGCGCATAGCAGCCGGTCACGACAACGTAGGCCGAAGGATGTTCGCTCACCAGTTTGTTGATCTGCTGGCGACTCTTGGCCGTAGCCTGTTCGGTCACGGCGCAGGTGTTGACCACCACGAGGTCGGCCTGCTCACCGCTTCTGGGACTGATTTTCTCGAAGCCCAGTTGCTGCAGGCGATAGGCCAGCGTCGAAGTCTCAGCGAAGTTCAGGCGACAGCCAAGCGTGTAATAGGCAACCTTTTTCACAGGCAAAGCGAACGGATCAGGTGACGATATTCCTGCTGCTCGAATTGCTGGGTGAAGACATCACGACCCAGTTCGTGGCGAAGTTCCTCGTAGGTCCAGAAGCGTCCTTCGTCAACCTCCTCGCTGTTGGGCACGATACGTCCGTTGTAAACAATGTGGAACGACGTGACTAGTTCGCGTTCACGTTCTGACTCCCAGATGTATTGGAAAAGGAAACGTGGCTCGGTGCGGAAACGCAGACCGAGTTCCTCATGAGCCTCGCGACGCACAGCTTCCTCAAGGCCTTCGCCGAAGTTTACATGGCCTCCCACAGCAGTGTCCCAACGGCCTGGGGCAATGTCCTTGGTCATCGAACGTTTTTGCAGATAAATGCGTCCCTGTAAGTCGGTAATATGCAGATGCACAACGGGATGCAGTGCCATCGACCCGCCGTGGAAATAGGCGCGGCTGGCACGTCCCATGACGTTTCCTTCATCGTCAATCAGCGGAAACATCTCAATTTTGTCTTTCTTGTCAGGATAATGTAAGTCGATCATATCAGGCTAAATTATGACGTATCAGAAATAATGGCGCAAAGATAGTGACTTTCGGTGAACATTCCAAATTTTGGACATCAATTTTTCAGAAAAAAAATTTATTCAGTATTTTTGCCGCGAAAATTTGGATAATCGATGAAAAGTACGTATCTTTGCACCCAAATATTTAAACTCTCTTTATTTCTCAACGTATGATTCTCCCGAACCCGTTTGCCCGCCGAGGCAACAATGAGGACGCCAACACCATACTCGAATACGCCATCGACTGGGCCATGCAAGCCGGCAAGTTGCAGATGGAGAAGTTCCGCAGCCGCCATCTTGGCATCGAGACGAAGAGTTCGATGCACGATGTAGTAACAGATGTCGACAAGGCGTGCGAGAAGCTGCTCATCGAACGCATCACCTCCACCTACCCCAATCATAGCATCTTAGGCGAGGAGACCGGCATGCATCAGAAACCCAACAGCGAATGGGAATGGGTGGTCGACCCGCTCGACGGCACCAACAACTATTCACAAGGCCTGCCCATCTTCTGCGTCAGCATCGGCGTAAAGTACAAGGGCGAAACCATTGTGGGTGTGGTCTATGCGCCAAAAATGGACGACCTATTTACTGCCGTTCGTGGCGAAGGTGCCCAATGGAACGGACGCCGCATCCACGTGAGCCGCAAGACCGAACTCGACCAGTGCATCCTCGCCACCGGCTTCCCCTACGACAAAGGTACTGTGGGCAGCGACAAGAACAATCTCGACAACCTCTGCCGCATGTTGCCCCAGTTGCGTGGCCTGCGCCGCATGGGCGCTGCTGCCTACGACCTCTGCTGTGTGGCTGCCGGTATGCTCGACGGCTATTGGGAGCTCAACATCAAGCCATGGGATTGCTGCGCCGGGCAACTCATCATCGAAGAGGCAGGCGGTGTGGTTCGAAGCATCCGCGAAGACCGCAATGTCTCGATTGCTGCCGGCAACGAAGCACTCGTGAACTTGATCATGCAGAACGTTAAGTAAAAAATTCAGTTATACATTATATATTTATATGGAAAAGAAACCCATTGTCTTGAGTGGCATCCGCGCCACCGGGCACCTGCACCTCGGAAACTACTATGGTGCCCTTCGCAACTTTGTCGAAATGCAGAACGACTACGATTGCCGTTATTTCATAGCCGATTATCACTCGCTGACCACCGCTCCCGACCCGACGGCCCTCAACGCCAACATCCGCAGCATTCTGGCCGAATACCTCGCTGCTGGTATGGATCCCGAGAAGTGCATGGTCTATGTGCAGAGTGACGTTCCCGAAACCTGCGAATTCTACACCCTGCTCAATATGCATGCCTATCTGGGCGAACTCGAGAAGACCGTTGCCTTCAAGGACAAGGCTCGCAAGAACCCCAACAACGTCAATGCCGGCCTCCTCACCTATCCCGTGCTCATGGCTGCCGACATCCTGCAGCACAAGGCCCACTACGTTCCCGTAGGCAAGGACCAGTTGCAGCACCTCGAGATGGCTCGCAACTTCGCCGTGCGCTTCAACCATTACTACAAGGTGGATTTCCTCGTCGAGCCACATCCCTACGAGGCAAAGGGCGAACCCATCAAGATCCCCGGCCTCGACGGCAGCGGCAAGATGGGCAAGAGCGAAGGCAACTGCATCTACATCAACGACGACGACAAGACTGTCATCAAGAAGTTCAAGAAGGCAGTCACCGACATGACGCCCACCGAGTCCAACTCGGAGATGAACGAGCCCATCAAGAACCTCTTCTATTTCCTCAAGCTCACCAGCACCCAGGAGATCTACGACCAGTACCTCGCTGCCTGGAACGACTGCTCGATTCGCTACGGCGACCTCAAGATGCAGATTGCCGAAGACGTGCTCAAGGTGACGCGCCCCATCCGCGAACGCTACGAGGAACTCTATGCCGACACCGACTACCTCAACAAGGTACGCCGTATGGGTGCCGAAAAGGTACGCCCCATCGTGCATGAGATCACCTGCCAGATGCGCGAAATCATGGGCATCCGCATGTTCTAAGCAAATCCCTTCAAACCCTCAAACCGCAGCGCAGCTGCTCAAACCCTTCAAACCGCCGCACAGCGGCCCCAACCATGCACATCCGTCAGAAACTTCTGTTCCTCAACCACAGCTACAATGCAGCATTCGTCTTGAGTTTGCTGTGCTACGCGGCGTCACTATGCTTCGTGGGGCTGCGTATTGGCGAGCTGGAGCTTCACGGCTTTTTCCTATTGCTCTTTGGCTGGATGTCGTTCGGGTTTAACTGCTTTTTCTTCTGTTGGCTAGCCAATATTCTATATGTGGTCTGCTCGTGCATCATGATACGCCGGGCCAAGAGCCTCTTCTGGTTCTCCTTGCCGTTGCCGTTCTTGGGGTTGCTGTTGCTCGTTCGTGATACGATTCCTGACTTCGAGACTGGACAAGCGACGGAGTATGTCCTATCGGTGGGGTATTGGCTGTGGTATGCAGCTCTCGTGCTGATGACGTTGGCCTGCATCCTGCTTCGCGTCCGTAACGCCCGCAAGGAGCCCGAGTATTCCCGCAAGTTCCTGGCATAGTCAGGGAGCCGCGCTTCGGCTGGAAGACAATAAAAAAATTCAGCTTTCGCATGTGCGAAAGTTGAGTAAATAAAGAACGACCAAGGCATCGTGTCACCGATGTGCCTTGGTCGTTTTTGTTCTTCTTATTGATCGGCCTTACTGCTTACTTCTTCTGGTAGTAGGGCGTGTTGTAGGTCAGACGGATACCGCCTTCGGTGCGCGAAAGGAGCAGCGTGGTGCCGTCGTCATCAACTGCGTAAAGATAGCCTTCTTCGGTGTTCGACACCTGGTGATAGATGATATTGAGCAACTGGGCGTTCTCGACAAATGCGTTGCCACTGGCATTGGGCACATCGACGATGAGCTGGCCGATGTGGTTCTTTTCGCTGACGTCGGTGAGGTTGAACGACAGGTTGATCTTCGTGCCCTGGCAAAGACCGGTGAGCACGTTGGGATTCTCTACGGTGGCTACGTAGTTCTTCTTCGAAATAGCGCGGGTGATGTCACCTACAGTACCATTGAGGTCGATGCCATCGAACTTGAAGGCATAAGCATTGATGCAGGCCACGAAAGCGAGCAAGAGAAGGGTAAGTTTTTTCATAATTAGTAATATTTTTGAGTATTGTGTGGTCAAAATCGGGTGCAAAGATAAGGAAACTTTATCGACTTTTCCAAATAAAAAATCAAATTGCTAAAAATTCCTTTCTCTACATCTCAAAATTGTAGAGCGCAGGTTGCAAATTGAAAGCATTTTTGGAACGAATACGTCCATAAAAGAGCCCAATTAATAGATGCGCTGGCGCAATTCCTGCACGCGCTCGTCGGTGATGTAGTCGTCAAACTCGGTGCGCTTGTCGATGATGCCCTTGGGACCAAGTTCGATCACGCGGTTGCACACCGTCTGGATGAACTCGTGGTCGTGGCTCGACATGAGAATCACTCCTCGGAAGGTCTGCAGGTTGTTGTTGAATGCCTGGATCGACTCGAGGTCGAGGTGGTTGGTCGGCGAGTCGAGGATCAGCGTATTGGCATTCTTCATCATCATGCGTGCAATCATGCAGCGAATCTTCTCACCACCCGAAAGCACGCTGGCCTTCTTCAGTACCTCCTCTTCGCGGAAGAGCATACGTCCGAGGAAGCCCTTGATGTAGATTTCCGAAGTGTCGTTCGAGAACTGGCTGAGCCAATCCACCATATTGAGGTCGGTGTTGAAGAACGCGCTGTTGTCGAGCGGCAGGTAGGCGGTGGTGATGGTCTGCCCCCAGTTGTAGGTGCCCTCGTGGTCCTCGTCGAAGCCATTGATGATCTCGAACAAGGCTGTCATGGCACGCGGGTCGTGCGAGAGGAAGGCCACCTTGTCGCCTGGCTCGATCTGGAAGTTGACGTCCTCGAAGAGCCTGGTGCCCTCCACGGTCTTGCCGAGGCCGTGTACCTCGAGCACCTTGTTGCCCACCTCGCGTTCGGGAGTGAAGATGATGCCCGGATAGCGGCGTGTCGATGGCTGGATCTCCTCGATGTTGAGTTTCTCGAGCATCTTCTTGCGGCTGGTGGTCTGCTTCGACTTGGCAACGTTGGCCGAGAAGCGGCGGATGAATTCCAAGAGCTCCTTCTTCTTCTCTTCGGCCTTCTTGTTGGCCATCTGCTGCTGCTTCAAGGCGAGCTGCGACGACTCGTACCAGAAGCTGTAGTTGCCCGCAAAGAGCGTACACTTCTTGAAGTCGATATCCACGGTGTGGGTGCACACCGAGTCGAGGAAGTGGCGATCATGGCTCACCACAAGCACCGTGTGCTCAAAGCCCTGCAGGTAGTTCTCGAGCCACATCACGGTGTCGAGGTCAAGGTCGTTGGTGGGCTCGTCGAGTAGCAGGTTGTCGGGGTTGCCGAACAGCGCCTTTGCCAGCATCACGCGCACCTTCTGCTTTGCCGAAATGTCGCTCATCATCATATAGTGGAGTTCCTCCTTGATGCCAAGGCCCGAAAGCAGGGCTGCGGCATCCGACTCGGCATTCCAGCCGTCCATCTCGGCAAACTTCTCTTCGAGTTCGGCGGCACGCATGCCGTCCTCCTCGGTCATCTCAGGTTTCTCGTAGATGGCATTCTTCTCCTCCATGATGTCGTAGAGCACGGTGTTGCCGCGCAGCACGGTGTCGAGCACTGTGTACTGGTCATACTTGTTGTGATCCTGCTCCAGCACGCTCAGGCGCTCGCCGGGGCCCATCTCGTAGGAGCCGCGTGTCGGGTCGAGTTCGCCGCTCAAGACACGCAGGAAGGTTGATTTGCCGGCGCCATTGGCACCGATGATTCCGTAGCAATTGCCCGGTGTGAACTTCAGATTTACGTCCTGGAAGAGGATTCTCTTTCCAAACTGTACTTGTAGATTGTTAACTGTAATCACGTTTATTTAATTTTATTGTAGTTTTCTTGATAATCTCGGAGTATTCTGAATATTCGGAGTACTCGGAGTACTCTGAGTATTCCGAAAGCCCCTAGAACCGGACTCCTAAGCTCACATTGAGCATGCGCCCGGTCAGGTAGTTGGGCACCGCATAGGTCGGATTGCCTCGTGTCGAGCCATCGTTGCCGATCACGGTCACCCAGTAGTACGAATTGGTGTTGTCGATGTCCATCAGGTTGAAGATGTCCACGCCCACCGTTATTTCCTTCACGTGGCTCCAGAAGCCGCGGTTCATGAACTGGTAATGCTTGGCGTCCCACACGTGGCTGGCGCCCAGATCGATGCGCTTGTAGGCGGGTGTGCGGAAGATGCCTGCCTTCCTCCCTCCCTGGGGGCTAAAGAACGGCAGACCGTCGTTGAAGACGCCGCGCAGGAAGACGCGCCAGGCGTCGTGCCCGGGATAGTAGTCGCTGAAGAAAAGGCCGATGCCGTAGCGCTGCTCTGTGGGGCGAGCGGTCTTGAGGCCGTCGTAGGTCTCCTTGCTGTTCATCAGCGAAAGGCTGAGCCACGAATCCGTGCCATCGACAAACTCGCCGAAGATCTTCGCGTCGATACCTGCCACATAGGCCGAACCCTTGTTCTCGCCGGCATAGCGTATCTGCACATTATCCACCATGTAGGGGATGTAGTTCGAGATGCCCTTGTAGTAGCCCTCGACGGTGAACTTGAACGGACGGTCGTAGGCCTTGAACGTGTGGTCAAAACCCAGGATGACCTGCCACGAGCGCTGCGAACGTATGTCCTTGTTCATTTCCACCATCTGGTTGCCGTCCTCGTCGGTGTAGCTCAGGCGATACTCCTTGTAGAAGGGCGACTGGTAATAGAGGCCTGCCGCGATGCGTGCCTGCTTGTTGCGGTCCTTGCCGAACGTGTAGCGAAGCGAAGCGCGTGGCGACACGAGCAGTTCCTCGTTGAAGGTCCAGTAGCTCAGGCGCACGCCACCCTGCAGCAGGAAACGTCCGTCCCAGGCATCCCATCCGTAGGTGTCCTGCACGAAGGCCGAAAGACGTGTCGTGGTGCCCTTGTAGGCCGAATGCAGGTTCTCGACCACGCGGAGTTTGCCCGCATCGCGCGGCAGGCTGTAGCTCACCGAGTCGCGGCGTTCCCATTCGGCAATCTTGTCGTCGATCTTCTCGCTCTGCACCGTCATGCCGTAGGTGAGCCTGTTGCGGGCAATCTGCGTGTTGCCCTTGAGCGAAAGTGCCATCACGCGTGCCTGCAGATAGTTGCGTGCATGCTCCATGTAACGTCCCACGCCGAGGCCTGCCTGGCTCACCGAAGCCGCCTGGTCCATCCAGTATTCGCCCGAGATGTCGTAGGTCACCTCCTCGTCGGTCATGAAGGCCGAAGCCATCAGTTGCAGGCGTGTGTTCCGCAGTCCGTTGTAGCCCAAGGTCAGGGCGCCGAAGAACGTGTCGAACTGGTCCTTCTCGTGTCCGTCGAAATAGACCTTGAAGCTGTGGGCCACCTCGTTGGTGCCGAAAGTCGTCTCGCGGCTTTCGGGTGTGAATCGGTAGTCGTTCACGGCGATGTTGCCCAGGAAACTGAGGTTCCACTTCTCGTCCTTGCCGAATGCCCAGGTCAGGAACGTCTGGTAGTCGAAGAAGATTGGGTCATACTCGCCCTGCGTGTCCAGCGAATTGAGTATCGTGGCGTTGCGCTTGTAGCGAAGTCCGTGCAGTTGGGTGAAGTTGCCAAGTCGCTGGCCCAATGCAGCGCTGCCGCCTGTCAGGCTGATCATCGCCTCGGCATCGAGTGCTTCGGGACGTCGGTAGGTGATGTCGAGCACCGAACTCATCTTGTCGCCATATTCGCTCGAAAAGCCTCCCGTCGAGAAATCGACGGCGCCCACCATCGCAGGGTTGATGAACGAAAGTCCTTCCTGCTGGCCGCTGGCGATGAGTTGGGGACGATAGACCTCGATGCCGTTCACATAGACCAGGTTTTCGTCGAACGACCCGCCGCGCACATTGTACTGCGACGAGAGTTCGTTGTTCATGTTCACACCTGCCTGTGTGCCTATCAGGTCCTCGATGGCGTTGCCGCTGGTCGAACGCATGTTGCGCACGTTCTCCACCTTGATGTGCTCCATGTTACCCGGAGCCGTCTGTCGTCGGGTGGTCACTTCCACGTCACGCAGCACCGATTGGTTGGGCTGCATCTGCACATTCAGTTGCAGTCGGCGTGCGCCTCGTTCGTTGGGCTGCACCGCACGGGTGTTCACCACCCTTTCCACGCGCTTATAGCCCAGCGAGGTGAAGATAACGCGCAAGGTGTCCGAGTCGGCCACCTGCAGCTCGTATTCGCCCTTGAAGTTGGTGAGCGTGCCGATGCTGCCGCGCAGGAGGCGCACATGAACCACGTCCATGGGCTGCCCCTGCTCGTTGGTCACCGTGCCATAGATTCGCACCTGAGCCCTCAGCCCAGGCATCGCCATCGTGGCAAGCACAACCAGACACATTATAATATATATATGTACGCGCATATAATATCAACCCCTCGTCAGTAACGTCCCTTAATATCCCTAAGAATCCCTAAGCATCCCTTAGAATCCTTTAATTACATTAACGTACCACGACGCTTTTTATTATGTCATTCCCCAACTTTTCGTTCAAGGCGACACGTATCACCGAGCGCTGCATCATGATATCATGCTTCAGCGAAGGCGATTTGAGGGTCACGAACAACGTCCCCGACTGCAGATGTATGCGTTCGGTCTCCAGGGTGATGCGGTCTCCGAGTGCCTCCTGCCATACCTCGGCAATGCGCGACTCGAACACATGGTTCTCGAGCTGCGTCACCTTCAGGTACTCCCGGATGATCTCACCGATCGATTGTTCGTTTTTCCTTTTCATTTATTATAATATCCTCCATTGCTCACCTCAAACAGCTTATAGTTCTCCGTGCATCGGTCAATGATGCGGTCGAGGTATTCGCGGTTGGTGTCGGTGATGAAAATCTGCCCGAACCTGTCGCTTGCCACCAGGCGGATGATCTGCTCCACACGGTCGCTGTCGAGTCGGTCGAAGATGTCGTCGAGCAGGAGGATGGGTGTGGTGTGCCCCATGCGCCTGAGGAAGTCGAACTGCGCCAGTTTCAGTCCCACCAGGAACGTCTTGTTCTGACCTTGCGAACCCTGCTGCTTCATCTGGTAGTCACCGATTTGGAACACGAGGTCGTCCTTGTGGGCACCTCGCGTCGTGTAGCCCAGTGCCAGGTCGCGACTTCGGACGGCATTGAGCAGCGGCATAAGGCTCTGCCCGCCTTCGAAGTGCGAAGTGTACCCTATCGACACGCGCTCGCGATCCATCGAGATCTGGCTGTAGAACTCCTGGAAGACCGGTGTGAAGTCATCGACAAACTGGCGTCGGGCAGCATAGATCATCCGCCCGTAGAAGTCCATCTGCTCCTCGCACGTCTGATAGAGCAAGGGGTCGGTGCAGGGCGGCTCCTGCTTCAGTAGGCTGTTGCGCTGCAGCAGCGCCTGGTTGTAGCGAATCAGCGCGTTCAGGTAAGGCTTGTTGAACTGGCTGATCACCATGTCCATGAACTTGCGCCGCTCCTCGCTGCCGCCCTGCAGCAGCACGCTGTCCGAAGGCGTGAGCAGCACGATGGGCAGCAGCCCGATGTGGTCGCTCAGTCGCTGGTATTCCTTGCCCGCACGCTTGAACGACTTTCGGGAGTGCAGCTTGTAGCCGCAGCGGATGTCCTCCGTCTCGCCATTGAGTTCGTATTGCCCGTTCAGCATGAAGAACTCCTCGCCGTGCGTCATCACCTGGCTGTCGGTCACGCCGTTGAACGACTTGCAGAACGACAGGTAATAGATGGCATCCAGCAGGTTGGTCTTGCCCATGCCGTTCTTCCCCACCAGGCAGTTCACGCCCGATGAGAAGTCGAGGTCGGCCTCGCGGATATTCTTGTAATTGACGATGCTAAGATGCTCCAGTTTCATATGTCGTTCGAAGGCAATTTTCGTCCTTAATGCCGAAAAACTTGTAAATTGACGTGGCAAAGATACGAAAATTTAGGGGAAAATACGAATTTTAAACATTTTTTTCGCAAAAAATATTGTTTATTCAAGTAAAATCGCTAAATTTGCGCCGCTAAATATGCAAATAATAATAAACAAAATATAGACATGGCAAAAAAAGAAATCAAAAAGGTCGAGGAAACAGCAATCGACCAGCCGCTCAGCAAGACCGAGCAGTTCCTTCAGGAGAAGGACAACCAGAAGAAGATCGTATATGGCTTCATTGCGCTCATCCTTATCGTAGCCGTCATCTTCGGCTGGCGTTGGATGTCGCAGCGTAACAACGAGAAGGCACAGAACGAGATCTGGAACTCTGAGCTCCTTTTCGACCAGGGTCAGTACGAGCAGGCTCTCGACGGCTTCGAGGCTGTCATCGAGGAATTCGGTTCAACCCGCGCAGGCAACACCGCAAAGGCTTATGCCGGACTCTGCCAGAAGAACCTCGGCAACTATGAGGAGGCTATCAAATATCTGCAGGAATTCGACGGCAACGACAACGTGATCGCTCCCGCCATCCTCAGCGCTCTCGGCGACTGCTACGTTGATCAGGAGACTCCCAACTACACCAAGGCTGCCGAGACTTTCGAGCAGGCTGCCAAGGCTGCAAGCAACGCCCAGTACACTCCCCTCTTCCTCCGCAAGGCAGGTCTCGCCTACGAGGAGGCTGGCGACCTTAAGAATGCCCTCAAGGTTTATCAGAACATCAAGGACAATTGGGCCGAGACTTCCATCGCCCAATCCATCGACAAATACATCGAACGAGTTAAGTAACTTTTCAATTGCAACTATCGATCCGATAATTGTTAATTGTTAATTATTAATTGTTAATTAAAATGAGTGACCCTGTGGCGGCGGACTACACCGCGAACAGTACAGACGCCAGTATTGGTATAGTAGTATCTGAATGGCAACCTGAGATCAGTAATGCACTCCTCGAGCAGGCTTTGCAGAAACTCGAGCAGTGCGGAGTAATGAGGGAAGACATCTACGTCAGTCATGTGCCCGGAGCTATGGAGCTCCCGTTCGGCGCCCGACAGATGAACAATATGATGGAACCGAGTGCCGTGATTATGATCGGCAGCGTAGTGCGCGAGAACAATCCCCACTACGACATCATCTGTCAGACACTGAGCCGTAGCATCACCCACCTCAACCTCCATGGTGATATCCCGTTCATCTTCGGCGTGGTCACCACCGACACGCTCGACGATGCCCGCCGCCTCACACAGGAAGGTGTTGGCGCACAAAGCGCCCTCGCCGCACTCAAGATGGTGAATATGATGGCTTCGCTCGTCAATCAGTAAGCCGTCCAATGGAACACAAACCTTTAGCGGAACGTCGCTTCCGCTAATATCTGCGAAATTAGCTCAGTTGGTAGAGCATTGGCTTCCCAAGCCGAGGGTCGCGGGTTCGAGTCCCGTATTTCGCTCCTATTAAATCTGCTAAATATCAAATTCGGTATTTAGCAGATTGTTTGTTATATATTGCTGTAATAAAAGCGTCAAGGAACATCAATACGTAATAAAAGGCATTAATTGCAAAACCCACAACACAATTTGTCGGTTACAATCGACACAAATCATTATTTTATGTCGATTGTGACCGACATTATTTTGTAATCTCTCGATCTTTTCCTAAATTTGCATCGCTTAATTCTAATGTATATGGAAAGATTATTTGACAAGAAGAATCAGCTGATTAAAATGTGTCTTGCCCTGAAATAACCTGACCATTTCCTCGGCAAAGAATCAAAGGCATCATTCCTTTCTCACTCTATGCGTAGAAACCAAAGGCGAAGCAGCGGAAGGCACCAAGTTTGCATAATCGAGGTAGCAAAAAGCCAAAAATAGTTGTGAAATGATTAGAAAAACGAAAGAAAATCGTTTTTCTGATGAAATTATGACTATATTTGCCTCGCTGAAAACAATAATAGAATGATGAACAATCCGTTTGTAAACATTGGGAATGTGCCTTTCGACCTGTCCGTGCTGCAGACCATGTTTCCCGACAATAAGCATATTACCGACAAGGCTCGAAGTCTGGAGTCGGCCGGCAGGATCATACGGCTGAAGAATGGGCTATATGTGGTCAATGCCGAAGAGTCGGGACAACCCTTGTGCCTGGAATTGATTGCCAATCATCTGTATGGCCCCTCGTATGTGAGCCGACATACGGCCTTGCGCTATTATGGATTGATCCCTGAGCATGTGTATCTGATACAATCGGCGACCACGAAGCAAAGCCGAAGATTCACGAATCCTACGGGCGTATATGATTTTCAGCATTGCAACGCATCTTATTTCCCGTTAGGAATCAGGATCGAACAAGTGTCCGACAAGGTAAGCTTCCTGATGGCGACGCCCGAAAAGGCCCTGTGCGATCTGATAACGTTCACTCCCAAGCTTTCATTCCGGTTTATGTCTGATATCCGTCTCTGGTTGGAGGAGGATATACGTTTTGATATGGATACCCTATCGAAGTTCGACAATTCCCTGCTCGAGGAAATAGCCCAAGAGAGCCGCAAACGACAAAGCATTAACACCCTAATCAAGTTCCTGAAGCATGAAAAGTATATTTGACCTTATGGTCGATGAGGTAGTTTCCCGAATTGGGGAGAAGGGTAGGCGCAATGCCGTCTATGAGGCAATGCAGCAGGTTGTGCTTGGAGGACTGAATCGAGGAGGATTCTTCAAAGAGGCGGCCTTCTATGGAGGCACCTGCCTGCGTATCTTCCATGGGCTTCAAAGATTTTCAGAAGATATGGACTTCTCGCTTTTAGAGAAGAATCCTGCATTCAAACTCGAAGATTTTTTCCCTGCAATTATCGAAGAGGCCAAGGCTGCGGGACGAGAAGTGGTCATCACCAAGAAGGATAAGAAGACTTTTGGCAAGGTGGAATCCGCATTTCTGAAGGATAACACGGATGTATATAACATTTCGTTCCAGACCGAAAGGACATTGAAAATCAAGATAGAGGTGGATATAGAACCTCCCCTGCAATTCGAGACAGAGCAGAAGCTATTGATGCGTCCGTTCTCGTTCATGACGCGTTGTTTCACGTTGCCCGATCTTTATGCTGGCAAGATGCATGCCCTGGTATTCCGTCAATGGAAGAATCGTGTC
>JAZQBS010000177.1:0-7987 GCA_045545875.1 Bacteroidales bacterium | reverse complement strand
CATATCACCACAATCACCACAAAGAGGAAGAAGATGACCATCTTGTGGAGCGAGTCCTTGATGGACTTGAGCAGAAGATGTCCTTCTTCGAGGAATGAAAACAACTTGAAGATGCGGAACACACGGATCAGTCGGAATGATCTGAGCATAAGCATATAACGTGCGCCATGCAGAAAGAATCCCAGGTACATCGGGAGGATGGAAAGCAGGTCGATGATTCCGAAGAAACTGAACGCGTAGGCACGAGGCTTGGGTGAGCAATAGAGTCGAACTAGATACTCAATCGTAAAGAATGCGGTGAGCAGATATTCCAAAACGACGAAGGATCCCATCACCCATGGATGATTGCGAAACAGGGAGTCGCACATCACGATGAAGATGCTGAGAATGATGGCGATGATCAGAACGACATCAAATTTCTTGCCAACTTCAGTTTCGCTGCCGAAGACAATCTTATATAGCTTGTCCTTCAGCTCCTGATTAGCCATTAGGTTGTTCCATCGTTGTTTCAGTGTCATATTGTCAAGTATTGTTGACGCAAAGATAGGGGTTTTTGCAATATGATGGTGCAAAAATCATATAAAAATGCCCAAAATCTATAGAAATTCGCAGTTTTTGCATTATTGTGTTTGTTTTTTCGCTATCTTTGCAACCACAAATCAATACTTTAGCACAACACATTTCAATTAAAAAAATCATGTCTGTACTCAACGTCCTCGTGCGTCGCTACAGGAATCTCCGTAACCCAGCCAACCTCAAGACGGTGTTGGGTGGTTTCTTGGCGCTCATTGCCTATTTCGGCGTTTTGTTTATGGACCCTGCTGTCTATGGTCTTCCCAACCTTACTGCAGTAGAGGTTCGTGTCGTGGCAATCTTTTTAACCGCTGCCATCCTTTGGCTGTCGGAGGCAATCCCAACATGGTGTACTTCTGTGCTCATCATTGTTGTGATGCTGCTCACCGTTTCTGACTCCTCTCTATGGTTCATGAAGGTCGCTACAGCGAAGGACCCCATCGAGATACAGCAGCAATATGGTCTGGGCATCGACTATAAGGCCATTATGGCAACTTTTGCCGATCCTGTTGTCATGCTCTTCATGGGTGGTTTCGTTCTCGCCATTGCTGTTGAGAAGGTCGGACTTGACGTATTCATGGCCAAGGCACTGCTGAAGCCCTTCGGATCTCGTCCTTCATCCGTGCTGGCAGGCTTCATTCTGGTCACCGCGCTTTTCTCGGCTTTTATCTCCAATACCGCTACGGCTGCCATGATGCTTGCGTTCCTGGCTCCAGTGTTGCGTTCGCTGCCTGGCACCAGCAAGGGTAAGGTTGCGCTCGCCATGGCCATCCCGCTTGGCGCTAATATCGGTGGTATCGCTACGCCTATCGGAACACCTCCAAATGGCGTTGCTATGAAGTACCTCAATGATCCAGGTACACTCGATATGCTGCGTGAGGCTGGTCAGGAGGCTCATGAGGTGACGTTTGGTCAATGGTGTACGGCTATGATTCCCGTGACCTTGATTACTCTCTTCATCGGATGGGTTGTGCTTCAGATCATGTTCCCCTTCCAGAAGGGCGAACGCATCGAGATCAAGATCCAGGGTGGTTTGCGCAAGGGATATAAGACCTGGATGGTTGCTATCACTTTTGCCCTGACCATCATCTTGTGGTTCACGGGCGAATGGAACCACCTCAACGCCAATGTCGTGGCATTGGTACCTATCTGCTGCCTCTGCCTGACGGGTATCCTGCACAAGCGTGACCTCGAGAAGATCAATTGGTCGGTGCTCTGGATGGTTGCAGGTGGCTTTGCCCTGGGTCTCGGCTTCAACAAGTCGGGTCTTGCCCACGATCTCGTCACTTCCATCCCATTCGGCTCTTGGTCGCCATTGGTAGTGCTCATCATCGCAGGTATCATCTGTTGGACACTCTCCAACTTCATTTCCAATTCGGCTACTGCAGCTCTTCTCATCCCAATCCTTTGTGCTGTCGGTGTAGGTATGGGTGACAAGCTCCTCGAAATCGGTGGCCTCCGTTGCCTCCTCTTCGGTACAGCTATGGCTGCATCGCTTGCCATGACGCTTCCTATCTCGACACCTCCGAATGCTATCGCTTCTTCGACAGGCATTATCAATACGTCCGATATGGCTAAATCTGGTCTCACCATCGGCATCCTGGGCGGTATCGTAGGTTATCTGCTCCTGATTTTCTTAGGTTGATTCTAATAACTTTTTTAATACAACGTCCGAATTCCTTCTTTTTCGAAGAAATTCGGACGTTTTTTGATGGATAGAGCAATAGTATTCGGAATTAATCTATCTTTTATGGGAGCATACAGATTTGGCAAACGAAATCTTTATGCCGCGGTCGGAGCATACAGATTTGGTAGATGAAATCTTTATGCCACGGTCGGAGCATACAGATTTGGTAGATGAAAACTGTATGCCGCGGTCGGAGCATACAGATTTGGTGGATGAAAACTGTATGCCTCGGTCGGAGCATACAGATTTGGTGGATGAAAACTGTATGCCGCGGTCAGAGCATACAGATTTGGTAGATGAAATCTTTATGCCTCGATGGGAGCATACAGATTTGGTAGATGAAAACTGTATGCCGTGGTTAGAGCATACAGTTTTGGTAGATGAAATCGTTATGCCTCGGTCGGAGCATACAGATTTGATAGATGAAATCTGTATGCAACTACATCATTCCCTTTTCTTGCGTTTCGAGGCATCGAAGAGCATTTGTTTCTCCTCGGCTGTCAGCCCGTCGTAGCCATGCTTTGAGATCTTGTCTAGGATAGCGTCAATCTGTTCTTCGTGACTGCGGCGATCGGAGTTGTAGTCCATGTCGCGCTGCTTTTCGGTGCCGATGGGACCACGTCCGCCTCCGCGAGTGGCCTTCATCCTGGGCTTTCGGAAGTCTTCAATCCACTTGCCGATGCTGTCGATGAGTCTGGACGGCCAGGCGCAGATGTCGGTGCCACGACGCTCCATCCAACCATACCACAGGCCGAACAGAATGCCTCCGATGTGGCAGACTTGTCCGCCTGCATTGCTTCCATTGAAGCCCGTGAGCACAGTGAGAGCTAGAATTACGAGCGCAAGCCACTTCATCTTGACCCAAACGACCTTGACGAAAAGATTGAGCCCGATGACCTGCTGCGACTGATTCATGCCGACAGCGACAATGAGGGCGCAGATGGCGCCGGATGCCCCGACGACATAGGAATACATGCGTTCCAACTGGAAGTAGGGGAAGACGTTGTAACAAAACAGGAAAAAGAGGCCTGCGAAAATGCCGCTGGTGAGGTAGAACGACAGCAACTGTCGGCTGGTGTGGGTGCGGAGGAAGAACTGGCCGAACCACCACAACCAAAGCATATTGAAAATGATGTGAAACGGATCCTGGCTGAGGTCTGCGTGGCAGAACATGTAGGTGAGGAGCGTCCAGGGATGCATAAGGAAGTCGTTGAGGTTGGAGGGCAGTGCAAGCCAATGGGTCCAGCTGTAGCCGCTCCAAACGAAGAGTACGCCAACGAGTTTCCAAAGTTGCGTAAGCAGAAAGACCACTACGGTGATATAGATGAGTTTGCCGTAGATGGGAAGAGTCTTGTATTTGATCATAAATCAGAAAGTCATGCGTTTGTCATGTTTCCATAACATGATGAGGATGAATCCGAAGAGCATACCGCCGAGGTGGGCGAAGTGTGCCACATTGTCGCCGGCAGTATTGGCAACGCCGCAGAAAAGTTCGAAGACACCATATCCGATGACGAGCCACTTGGCCTTGAGCGGCATGGGCGGGAAGAGCAGGAAGATGGTGGCGTTGGGGAACATCATACCGAATGCAAGAAGGATGCCAAAGACAGAACCGGAAGCACCCACGGTGATATAATTGTTCACATATGCTTCGCAATAGTTGAGCAGTTCGGCATACGACATCGCGCTGATCTGGTCGGCAGGAACGCTGGGATTGGCGTACATCAGGGCACCTGCCATCGCATCGTGCATGCCCCAACGCCAGGTGAGTTGCTGAACAAGGGCAGCGCCCACGCCACAGACAAGATAATAGATGAGAAAACGCCGCGCGCCCCAGACCATCTCGAGCAGGCGTCCGAACATATAGAGCGAGAACATGTTGCTGAAGAGGTGGGTGAAATTGGCATGCATGAACATATAGGTAAACGATTGCCAGACGTGATAGTTCGGAGCGTCGTAATAGTGGAGGCCCAAGAGTTGGGTTAGATTGATTCCCTTGGAACGAAATACGTTGTCGGCAATAAGCATCACCACGTTGATGATGATGAGATGGAGTGTTACCGGTGTTGAGGGTGACCCCGTGTAATTATTGTTTGAAAAAGCCATATCGATAAATTTTTAGGGTGCAAAAATAGTATTTATTTCTCAAAATCGTGCCACTTAACGACGTATTTTGTTCTTTTTCATGCAAAAAAGTTGCTTTTCGTGCAAAAATGTATTATATTTGCACCGATTTTGGGTAATTTCGGCTCTTCCGAACCACCCCAAAATTGTATAGATATATAAAATTGATATTTGTAATCTGTCAGTATAAATGAAGCGATTCTTCGGCGCAAAGTTTACCTCCACCCTCAGCATTGCCCTGGTGCTCTTCGTGCTGGGACTGATGACGATGGGCGGTTTGGTGGCTGCGCGTGTGGCCAAGGAACTGCGCGAGCGGTTTACGGTAACCATCACTGTGAGTGACGTTGCCTCGACCGACTACGGACAGCGACTGGTGAAGCGACTCAATAGGTCGAAATATACGGCCGATGCCGTTTATGTGAGTGCGGACAGTGCCTTGAAGGTGCTGCAGAACGAACTCGGCGAGAATCCCGCCGAATTCTTGGGTTATAATCCGCTGTCCCCCACTGTCGAACTCAAACTGAAGGCTGAGTATGCAGTGGCTGATAGCATCGAGATGATTGTGAAGGAACTAAAGCGATCGCAAGGAGCTAACATCGCCGCTATCGACTACAACGACACGCTGCTCGACATGGTGAATGCAAACCTCAAGCGATTTGCCATCGTGTTGTCCGTTCTGGCTGTTGTTCTGCTGATTATTTGCGTCTCGCTCATCGGCAATACAGTTCGTCTGATATTGCATGCCGACCGATTCCTCATCAACACGATGCGACTGGTGGGTGCTACGAAGTGGTTCATCCGCTGGCCCTTCATCAAGACCCACATTGTTTGTGGCCTGATTGCAGCTTTCGTTGCGCTGCTGGCTCTTGCTGCTCTCGTCTATGGTGGCGCCAGCCAGGGTTTGGCCAATGTCATTTCAGAGGTGCTTCTGCAACCTATTCCACTTCTCATCCTGGTTGGAACAGTGGTGGCTCTCGGAGTTCTGATTCCAGCTCTCTCCGCCTGGCATGCTGCCGACAAGTATATGGGCAAGTCGGTAGATGATCTCTACCTGATGTAACTCGGTCGAACCAATAATTGTTATTCGTAAATTATTAATTGTTAATTAAAATATGCGTCTTTGTTTAACTAAGATCAACTTCATCATTATGGGCATTGCTGCCCTAATGATTCTGCTTGGGTTCATTATGACTTGCGGTCCAGCAAGTACTCCCGAGCACTTTAACCCCGATGTATTCAGCAATACCCGCGTCGTCTATGGCCCAAATCTCTGTTTCTTCGGCTACCTGCTGATGATTGTGGGAATCTGCGTGAAGGGTCGCAATAAGAAGGATAGCGTAGAACAATAACCAAATATCGAGACATTATGGATTGGTTACACGCTCTTATCCTAGGCATAGTTCAGGGCCTCACGGAATATCTTCCTGTTTCTTCAAGCGGTCATCTCGAGATTGGCAAGGCACTTCTTGGTCCAGAAGCTGAAGCAGGTGGCTTGACTTTTGACATCGTGGTCCATGTGGCTACGGTTTTGTCAACATTGGTCATCCTTTGGAAGGAAGTGATTTGGATTTTTGGCGGACTGTTCTCTCCATTCAAGAATGGTAAGATGAACAACGAGCAGCAATATGTCGTTAATATCCTCATTTCGATGATTCCAGTGGGCATTGTCGGACTCTTTATGAAAGACAGCATCGAATCGCTCTATGCCGACGATACTATCAAGTTGAAGGTGGTCGGTGTCTGCCTGCTCATCACTGCCTCGCTGCTTGCCTTGACACATTTCTATAAGCCAAAGGAAAAGGATAATATTTCCCCTTGGCATGCTTTTATTATCGGTATTGCACAGGCTTGTGCCGTGTTGCCGGGTTTGTCGCGCAGCGGTTCTACCATTGCTACAGGTCTGCTGCTGGGCAACAGTCGTTCGTCGCTTGCCCAGTTCTCGTTCCTGATGGTCATTCCGCCCATCTTGGGTGAAGCACTACTCGACTTCAAGCATATCGTTGCTCCTTCGGCGGAATATCTGGCTTCGCATAATATGACTGAGCCGATAGGTCTTGTGCCGCTTGCTGTCGGCTTCGTCGCCGCCTTCGTCAGCGGCTGCTTCGCTTGCAAGTGGATGATAGCCCTGGTCAAGAAGTGTAAACTTATCTATTTCGCCCTTTATTGCGCATTGGCTGGTATTTTGACCCTTGTTTTCCTCTAGAATCTCTAGAAAAATAGATAATCTAGACTCTCAGGAAGCATGAAGATCTACAATTTCATCGAGGGTGAAGTATTGGCGTTCGACAAGCCACTGACCTGGACCTCATTCAATCTGGTGAAGGTGGTGCGCAACAATCTGAGTCGTCGCCTTGGACTGAAACGCCTGAAGGTGGGACATGCGGGGACCTTGGACCCGTTGGCCAGTGGTGTGATGATTCTTTGCACCGGCAAGTGCACGAAACTGATTGACCAGCTGCAGGCCGGAACAAAGGAATATGTGGCTACGCTCCGTTTGGGCTGCACCACACCCTCGTTTGATGCCGAACATCCTATCGACGCCATTTATCCCACGAGCCATATCACCCAAGCTGCCGTCGAAGAGGCTTTGAGCCGGTTCCGTGGATCCATTTGGCAGGTTCCTCCTGTCTATTCGGCTTGCAAGGTGGAGGGACGTCGAGCTTTCGACTACATTCGTCAGGGTGAGGATGTGGAGCTCAAGGCCAAGGAACTGGTGATTGACGAGCTCGAACTCCTCGACCTGCATTTGCCGGAGCAAGGACTCATCTCCCCTCATGCCGACGAAGTTGCCAAGATGGCACGCGAAGACATCCACATCAAAGATTATGGGCGAGATAAGGAAACTTACGAGATTGCTGAGGCTACCAATATTGACACAGAGCATCTGACGTATCTGCAGATTCGTGTTGTCTGCTCGAAGGGAACCTATATCCGAGCCCTTGCCCGCGACATAGGACAGGCACTCGGCAGCGGAGCCTATCTGATAGGTTTGCGACGCACCCGTGTGGGAAATATCCGCGTGGAAGACTGCCTGCCCGTTGAAAACATTGAGCAGTGGTGCTATACTGTCCCGATTGTGGAACAACCGACAAAATAGATTTTTAAATTATATACAACCGTGAAATTAAGCCAGTTCAAATTCAAGCTCCCCGAAGAGCGCTTTGCCTTGAAGCCAAGTGAGCATCGCGACGAGTGCCGGATGATGGTACTCCACAAGAAGAGTCGCGACATCGAACACAAGGTGTTCAAGAATTTCATTGATTATTTTAATGAGAAGGACCTCGTGTTGTTCAACGACACCAAGATTTTCCCAGCCCGTCTTTATGGCAACAAGGAGAAGACTGGCGCACGCATTGAGGTGTTCCTGTTGCGAGAACTCAATCCCGATATCCGCTTTTGGGATGTGCTGGTCGATCCTGCCCGCAAAATCCGCATCGGCAACAAACTCTATTTCGGTGATGACGAGAGTCTGGTTGCCGAAGTGATAGACAACACTACTTCGCGTGGACGTACGTTGCGATTCCTTTTTGATGGTTCGCACGATGAGTTCATCGAGACGCTCTACGGATATGGTGAGACACCTATTCCTCCTTCGCTCAAGCA
>JAZQBS010000176.1:0-10699 GCA_045545875.1 Bacteroidales bacterium | reverse complement strand
AAAGGGCTATGACAACTCCTTGGCTCACAGAACGACATGGCTACGATCCGACTTTGAGGGGTTCTGAAGGGTTCTGAAGGGTTCTGAGGGGTTCTGAGGGAGTTCTGAGGGGTTCTGAAGGGTTCTGAGGGGTTCGAGAGGTTTGAGAGGACAAACAACCTTTCAGAACCTTTCGAACTTTTCGAACCTTTCAGAACTTCCAGCGATAAGCTGGAATCAGTCCCAGGCGGCGAGATCCTGACCGATGTCGCGGCGGTAGTATTTGCCTTCGAACTCGATGAGCTGGGCACCACGCATCGACTGGGCGAGAGCGGCAGCACGGTCGATGCCGTAGGACGTGACGGCGATGACACGTCCGCCAGCCGTGACGACTTGGCCAGCATCGTTGCGTGCCGTGCCGGCATGGAAGAGGATGGAGTGGCGTGCCGAGTCGGTTGGAGCCACGGTGCCCTGGGTGAAGAGCTGGTGGTCGAGACCCGTCATCACCTTGCCCTTGGCATAGGAACCCGGATAACCACCGCTGACGAGCATCACGGTGACGGCTGCACGCGGATCGACCTCGAGCGTCTTCTGGTCGAGGTCGCCATCGGCTACGCCTTCGAGCAGAGTCACCAGGTCGCTCTGGATACGCGGCATGACGACTTCGGTCTCGGGATCGCCCATGCGGACATTGTACTCGATGACCATAGGGTCGCCGGTATGATACTGCTGGATGTCGCGGTCGATGCGGATGAGGCCGAGGAAGATGAAGCCCTGATAGCGGAGACCTTCCTGCTGGAGGCCTGCGATGGTGGGACGAACGATGCGTTCTTCAACCTTCTGCATGAACACGGCGTCAGCAAAAGGTACGGGAGAACAGTTGCCCATACCGCCGGTGTTGGGACCGGTGTCGCCTTCGCCGATGCGCTTATAATCCTTTGCCACGGGCAGGATCTTGTAGTGTTGGCCGTCGGTGAGCACGAAGACGGAGCATTCGATGCCCGAAAGGAACTCCTCGATGACCACGGTGGCAGAGGCAGCTCCAAACATGCCGTCGAGCATCAGGCGCAGTTCGCGACGGGCCTCGTCGAGGGTGGGCAGGATGAGCACGCCCTTGCCGGCAGCCAGTCCGTCGGCCTTGAGCACGTAGGGTGCCTGGAGCTGTTCGAGGAAACGGCATGCCTCGTCGTACTGTTCGGCGTTGAACGAGCGATAGCGGGCAGTGGGGATCTGATGACGGCTCATGAAGCCCTTGGCGAAGTCCTTCGAGCCTTCGAGCTGGGCTGCTGCCTTGCTGGGACCGATGACGCGGATGCCCGCGAGGCGCTTGTTGCCTTTGATGTAGTCGTAGATGCCGTTGACCAAGGGGTCTTCGGGGCCCACGACGATCATGCCGATCTGGTGCTGGAGGCAGAAGTCAGCAATCTTGTCAAACTCGCCCACCTTGATGGGGACGTTCTGTCCATAGGCGCTTGTGCCAGCGTTGCCGGGGGCAATGTATAATTGTTCGCACTTGGGGCTTTGTGCCAGTTTCCAAGCGATGGCGCATTCGCGGCCGCCACTGCCGAGAAGGAGGAGGTTCATCAATTAACAATTAACAATTAATAATTAACAATTACAAATGCTCGTCGAAATAGCGTGTAATATTATTTAAAAGGTGAACACGATCACGACCGCGCACATTGTGCTCGTGACCGATGTACATCAGGAAGTCGGGGTAGGTGTCGGCTGCGACAGCGTTCTTGAGGAACTGCATCGACATCTGGGGCACGACGGTGCCGTCCTGGTCGTCGTGGATGATGAGCAGGTGGCCACGGAGTTTTGCGGCCTGATTAAACAGCGTGCTGGCGGCATAGCCTTCGGGGTTGTCCTGAGGTGTACCCATATAGCGTTCGCCATACATCACCTCGTAGCGGCTCCAGTCGAGTACGGGACCACCGCAGACGCCCACCTTGAACGTTTCGGGGTAGTTGAGCATCATGTAGGTGGTCATAAAACCGCCGTAACTCCATCCGTAGATGCCGATGCGGTCGGCATCGACATAGGGCAGGGTCTTGAGGTAGGCGATGCCTTGCATCTGGTCGAGGCCTTCTACCTTGCCAAGATTGTGCCAGATGGCCTGTTCGAAGGCGATGCCACGGTTGTCGGAACCACGTCCGTCGATGGTGAATACCACGTATCCGCGATTGGCCATGTAGCAGTCCCAGCCGGGCAATCCCCACTGGAAGCCGTCGGTGACGAGTTGTGCATGGGGGCCGTTGTAGAGATAGACGACGACGGGATAGCGCCGGTCGGGATGCTTGTCGTAGTCGCGTGGCTTGACGAGACGATAATAGAGGTCAGTCACTCCATCAGCGGCCTTGAGCGTGCCGAGTTCCACTTCGGGGCGTGCCAGCGTGGCGTGCTTTTCGTTTTGGAGATAGGGATTGGCGGCAGTGTAGAGCACATTGGTCGTAACGGGACGACCGTTCTTGAGGCTGATCAGCTGGCAGGTGCGCGGTGTCGTGTGGTTGGTGTAGGTGTCATAGACCTGAGTAAATTGTTCGTTTACCTTGATGCTATGACGGCCTTCGGCCTGGGTGATGCGTGTGATTTTCGGATTGCGCACGGCCTTGGTGGCTTTCGGCCCGGGGATGGCCACGCTGTAGAGATTGCTCTCAAGCGGGCTGTCGGCAGCCGCCATGAAGTAGAGGTACTTGCCTTCAGGGTCTGCTCCGACGATCGAAGTGATGTCATATTTCCCTTGGGTCAATGGCATGACGGTCGTCTTCCCGGAAAGCATGCTGTAGAGGTAGGCCTGCATATATCCGTCCCTTTCGCTAAGCCACACGAATCGGCTGTTCGATCTGGGGAGGAAATAGGCGGGGTGTTTGGGCTCGACATATCGGTCGGATGTCTCGACAAACAGCGTGCGCACGTAGTCGCCGGTCGCCACGTCATAGACATTCATCTCCATGTAGTTCTGCAGGCGGTTCACTTCGGCCACCAGGATCTGGCTGCAGTCGGGACGCCACGCTACGTTGGTCAGATAATGGTCGGGGGCATTGATGCCCGATGCCGAGCGCGGAACATCCGTCCCAGGACACACCTCGGGCTTCTCGTTGGTCTTGAGCCACACGGTCTGCCCATTGTCGGGATTGTAGATGCCCAGGGTTACCTGGTGGCTGGTCCTGCCGGCCATCGGATAGCGTATCCATTTCACCTCGGATACCTGAGGATCTGTCTGCAGCAAAGGATAGCAGTCCACCATCGACTGGTCCATGCGGTAGAAGGCCAGCAGATGACCCTTGGGGCTCCAGAAGATGCCATCTTCGATGCCGAACTCGTTGCGATGAACGGATTGCCCCCAGACGACGGGCGATTGACCTTCGTCGGGAGAGTCGCTGTCGGCATTGGGGTCGCTGACCTGATGGCGAAGGGGAGATTCACTTTCCGTCAGTTGTTCCACCCAAAGACGATCGCCTTCGTTAAGAGCTGTCCATAGTTTGTCGGCACTGGGTTCTCCTTTCAGTGTCGGGCGCTGAGGTGTGGCTTTGGCAGCATCTTCGGGCAGCACATAATGGAACTCACCCTGCTCGTCGAACCAGGTGTTGAGGAGCGAGGGGGCATAGACGTAGTCGGGATGACCTGGCGTCAGTTGTGCCATCGTGGGCAGTTCTCCCTCGGTCTGAGGGATGGTGCTCAGGATGGTTTGCGCTGATGCAGAGAGAGTCATTGATGATGCCAAAAGGGTGGAGAGAAGGACTCGGATGCTTTTTTTCATTATCTAATTATTTGTCCTCAGGCTTTTTGGTAAAGTCGAGGACGGCTTTGCTCATATCGAAATCTTCGCCGAACATCGGACGGTTGGGATCGTAGGTGCGACGTCCGCGGGGCTGGAACTCGCCGCCGCGTTCTTCGAGTTTGCCGTCGGCGCCTCGCTTGAAGTTGCCACGGCTCACCGAGATGCTGCCATCCTTTCCGATGGTGTAGGTGCGCTGGGTGTTGCTGTCCTTGCGGGGACGTTTGGGCTTGTCGTTGTCGGCAGGTTTATGTCCACGCTCGTAGGCCTTGCCGTCCTTGTCGAAGAAGCGCTTTTTCTTCTCGCCATCGTCTTTCTTTCCTTCCTTCTTGAAGTCTTTCTTGAAAGGCTTGTCGTCCTTCTTGAATGGTTTGTCCCCTTTCTTGAAGGAAGAGCCTTTCTTCCCATAGTCCTTGCGGACGCGGTCGAAGTGGGAGTTGTCCTGCTTCTGGTCGGCGCTCTGCTTGTCAAGTTCGCCACCTTCCTGGCGGAACTCTTCATACTTGCCGCTGAAAAGTTCGTACTTGCGGAGCTGGCAGGGGATGCCTCCGTTGTTGAGATCGATCTTGAGCGAAGGTTTGAGGCCGATGAAGTCGAAGGGAGTGCCTTCCTTGCGGCGGCCGGTGCGTGGATCGGTGTAGGAGAATGTGGCGTTGGGATCGTCGCTCGAGATGATCCAGGCTTCGGAGCCCTGAAAGTTTTTCTTCAACACACTTGCCACCATGCGGTAGAAGGTGGGGACGTCGGTAAAGAGGCGTTTGCCATAGGGGGGATTCATCACGACGATGCCACCGAGGGGCTGCTCGCCTTCGGCCAAAGATTCGGCATCGGCTTGTGCCCATGGTGCTGCATCGATCTGCTCAAAATCCTTTACCGAGAGGGAAATGTACTTCTGCAGACCAGCTTTACGGACGTTTTCGGTGGTGACATCGATGGCGACTTTCGAGATGTCAGATCCGTAGATGTGGTGCAGGAATTCCTTTTCTTGCGAATCGTCATCGTAGAGTTCCTGCCAGAGGTCGTCGTCGTAAGCCAGTTCGCCTACGGTCCAACGCTGGAAGCCGAAGCCCTTGCGATAGAGACCTGCAGGGGTGTTGGTGGCGATGAGTGCTGCTTCGATGAGGAAGGTTCCTGAGCCGCACATGGGATCGTAGAGGTCGCGTGTGCCGTCATAACCAGCTTTGAGGAGGATGCCGGCAGCCAGTACCTCGCTGATGGGAGCGTCGGTGAGCTGCTCCTTGTAGCCACGTTTGTAGAGCGGATCGCCGCTCGAGTCAAGGCTGAGGGTACATTCCGAACCCATGACACTGGAGTCTGGCGTGTCGGAGATGTGCAGGTTGAGTTGCACGTCAGCCGATCCCACAGCCACTTTCGGACGCCTCTTTCCGTGTTCTACAAAGTAGTCGCAGATGGCATCCTTGGCACGATAAATGGCGAAGCGTGAATTGCGGAAGTTTTCAGAATAGATGGTGTTGTCGATGGCGATGGTCTGTCCTTCGGCCACATATTGGCTCCAGTCGATGGCCTTCACCTTGGCGTAGAGGTCGTCGGGATCGACAGCCGTGAACTGCTCGAAGGGTTTGAGCACACGCAGGGCGGTGCGAAGCCAAAGGTTTGACTTGTAGAGAAGCTGCTTGTCGCCCAGATAACTTACCATACGGTTGCCGATGGCGATGTTTTCGCCACCCAGTTGCTCTATTTCTTTGGCCAGAATCTCCTCGAGGCCAGCGAGGGTTTTTGCAATTATCTTGAACTTTTCCATAAAAATGGTAACTAGAAAGTACGGAGTGCCTGTCTTGTCATTTTGCAGTGTAGAAGAGTTTTGTGCCTGCAGGAACATCGTGGGTGACCCAGAGGTTGCCGCCTATTGTAGTGTTGTCGCCAATGTGGACGCGGCCCAGAATGGTGGCATTGGCATAGACCACCACGTGGTTGCCGAGGATGGGGTGACGAGCGATGCCCTTGACGAGCGATCCGTCGGCCTCCTGCGGGAAATTCTTTGCGCCGAGGGTGACGCCCTGGTAAAGTGTGACGTGATGGCCCAGGATAGCCGTTGCACCGATGACGACACCCGTGCCGTGGTCGATGGCAAACGAGGGACCGATGTTCGCTCCCGGATGAATGTCGATGCCCGTCTCGCTGTGAGCAAGTTCGGTAATCATGCGTGGAATGAGCGGCACATCAAGCTGGTAGATGGCATGGGCAATGCGGTAGTTTGTGATGGCATGCATGCCGGGATAGCAGAGGATAACCTCTCCCAGGTTGTTTGCCGCAGGGTCGTTGCGGTACATGGCCACCACATCGGTCGCCAGTATCTCGCGTAGTTCGGGGAGGGCTTCGACAAACTTCTTGGCACGGCGCTTGGCTGCGTCGCGCACCACTTCGCGCTCGACGAAGTCATCGCCCTGGGCAAAGGCTATGCCAGCCATGAACTGCTTGCAAATCTTTTCGTAGAGGTGCTCAACGCCGACGCCGATGTGATATTGCAGACCACCAGTCACCACGTTCTTTCCGTAATAACCGGGGAAGAGTATGGAGCGGCAGATGTCGACAAATTCACGCAGTTCCGGCACCGAAGGAAAGGGAATCCCTTCGATGCCGAAGTGGTGCAGTTCGCTTTGAGAGATATCGCTCAAAGACGATATGGTCTGGTCGAAATTGTGCATTAATCAGATGCCGTATTTAGCACGAAGAGCCTTCGAGATGGCATTCTTGTTCACGACGTAGTTGAGGGTCTTGGCGCGTGCGAACTCTGGAGTCATGTACCAGATGCCGTCATACTTGCCGGTGACGCCCCAGCTGTTCTTGATCAGATAATAGAGGTTGCCCTCCTGGTCCTTGGCTGTACCGAAGAGGTGCATGCCGTGGTCATCACCGGTCTCGAAGTTGTCGTAGCCGCGCTGACGCTCTTCGACGGTGACTTTCTTTTGTGGAAGAGGCTTCTCGCTGAGTTCCTTGCCCTTGGCACTGCGGTCAAGACGGAGCCAGCGTGCCTGGTCGGCACCGGGAGCATCGGGAGCCTCCATGTCGGGATAGACAGCAAGACCGTCGCGAGTGAATCCGTCCTCGCTGACATCACCGCCCCAAAGCACGGTGTAGCCGGCCTTGATGGCATCGTCGATGATCTGCATGAAGTCATCGAGCTCGAGGTTGAGGCTTTCGCCCCAGCGCCAGTTGTCCTGCACTTCGATGATGAAGCCCTTGCCCTTGTTGGCACCTGTCGAATAGGGATGATGGGTGAACGAGGTGAGCGAGACGTAGTCGTCGGGGTTGAGACCGGTGCTTGCGGCAAAGGTCATAGGAGTATAGGTCTTGCCTTCGTAGGTGAAGGTCTCGGGAGCCTTGCCGAGATATACCTCATGGACGGCACGAACGGCTTTCTTCCAAAGAGGTTCGCCATCGGGGCTGAACTGGAGTTTGCGGGCATTGGCGGCAGCCTTTACCAATGGGTCGGTCATGGCCGAGAGTTCGCTGTGGTTGCTGAGGGTGTCGCCGTACATGGCACCAGCTGGCATCTCGCTGTCGGGGATGAGGCCGTAGTTGCGGAGGCAATAGAAGACATCGACGAACGAGCCACCCTGGGCGAAACTTACATCACCGTGGGTGCGCACCGACTTTTCGGCACGGTCCATATAGGTGTTCTGGATGACAAACATCTCCGAGAAGTCATAGACCTTGCCGGTCTTCTTGAGTGCCTCGCTCTCGAGGAAACTCAGGCCGGAATAACTCCAGCAGGTGCCGGCATTCTTCTGGTTCTTGACCGAAGTGATGGCTACTGAATCGACGGTGGTGAACTGGAAACCCTTGACAGAGTCGTTCTTGGCATCTTCCTGTGCAAAGGCTGCACACGAAAGAAGGGCGGCGATGCCGCAGAGCATGGTTTTCTTCATCTTTTTATTATTTTTTGTTGTTTTTGTTTTTCTTGTTTGCAGGCTGCAGGATGTCGTTGTAGCGTTTCTGGTCGGCAACGAGTTGCGCAGCCTTCTTTACGAGTGTGTCTTGCAGCAGACTGTGTTCCGACTGCCCGCGCTGATGGTAGTAGCGCAGGATGATCTCGTTGGCGACCTCCTCCTTGATCTCTTCACGCAGCGAATCGAGGTCGTGCTTCATGTCGAAGACTTTGAGGAGGGTGAGGATGCTGTCCTTCTTGTTCGTCAGGGCTTTCTTGCAGAACTCATCATACTCTTCGTCCGTGAGTTTGAACTCGCCTATGGGTGCGATGGTCTCGTGCTCCTGGCGATAGCGGGTAGCATAATCGAAGGTGAGATATTCGCGTTCGAGGTAATAGGCCAGTCCGGACATCTGCTGCGGCTTCTCCTCGACATCGGGTTTGATTCCGCGGCCATCGCGCACTTCACGACCATTGGCAGTGTAGAACACATGCGTCAACGAATCGGGTATCTGCTCAGCCTCACCCAGTTTGTAGTTGATGACCTGGATGCAGCGGCCTGATGGGATGTAGTACTTGGCGGTCGTGAACTTCATGAGCGTGTTGTAGGGCAGGGGACGGGTGCTCTGTACGAGACCCTTTCCGAACGAACGCTCGCCCATGATGACGGCACGGTCCAGGTCCTGGAGCGAACCACTCAGGATTTCGGCAGCCGATGCCGAGTTGCGGTCGATGAGGCAGACAATGGGGAGTTGTGGTTCGATGGGCACGGTGTTGGTGCGGTATGCGCTGTTCCATTCGGGGCGCTTGGCCTTGGTTTCGACCACAGGGCTTCCCTTTGGCACAAACATACCGACAATCTTCACGGCTTCTTCTAGCAGGCCACCTCCGTTCTGACGCAGATCGAAGACGAGACCCTTGAGGGAATGCTGCTTGTCGGCACGCATCTTGACGAGCGCATCCTGTACGTCCTGTCCAGCCTTGTCGGTGAATTGCGACAGGAAGATGTAGGCCACACTGTCGTTGAGCCAGCCATAATAGGGTACTGCGTCAAGCAGGATCTTGCGGCGATGTATCTCGAAGTCGATTGGCTCATCGACGTATGGACGCTTCACACGAAGGTTGAACGTCGTTCCGGCTTGTCCGCGCAGTTTCTCGCTCACTTCTGAGGTGCTCTTCTTGATCATGCTCTCTCCATCGATGCTGAGGATGGCATCACCTACACGTACACCTGCTTCCATGGCGGGCCGTCCCTCGTAGGGATTGGCAATGATTACCGTGTCGCCGCGCTGCTGAATGAGGGCGCCGATGCCACCATATTCGCCGGTGGTCATGGTCTTGAAGTCCGACTGATCTTCCTCGCTGTAGAATTCGCAGTATGGATCGAGTTCGGTGAGCATGGCTTTCACGCCAGTGGCCAGAGCTTTTCCCCAGTCAATGGTATCGACATATTGTCCCTGCAAGGTCGTGATGGCGGCTCCCAGGATCTCCATATATTGCTGTGCATCGAGGTGCAGGTCCTCCACTTTCTTTTTGTTGCGATTGTCCGACGATTGTGCCTGAGCCTGCGTGGGGCAGGCAAGGCTGAGTGCCAGGCATGCGATGAGGCCAACGAGGCCCAACATCTTTTTCTTCATGTTCTAAATATTAAAAAATTTGGGCAAATATCGCGATTTTTTTTTGAATATCCAAAAAATGACTGTGTTTTTTGCTTTTTTTCGGGCAATCTTTGGGAAAAGTGGGCAAAATGCCTTATCTTTGCAGCAATTAATTCTATTTATATTGAACGATGCGTACCATTTTGAAGCGTTTTTGCCTGTTTTTGGCAGTTTGCCTGCTATCGCTGAACACTGCTTTTGCGGACAGTGATATTTTCCGTTGGGGTATCACCGCAGGCGGAAATATCACCAAGGTTGACGGCTCGGGAACGGGTTTCAATTACAAGGGCTGGCATTACGACAGTTCGGGCGGTTATTTCGCTGGATTCACGGCACGATTGTCTTTGCCGATTTTGAATTTTGGTCTTGATGCCTCATTCGTCTATTCGCAGGAGATGGCCGATCTTGGTTCGGGTGACGCCAATGTCATGGAGAAGATGCGCTATTTCTCTGTTCCTATGCATGTGCGTTATGATTTGGAACTTCCCTTCTTTTCCAACATCGTAATACCCTATGTTTTTGCCGGTCCGCAGTGCAATTTCGCACTCAACGATTTTGACCTATACAATTTATTCAGACAGGATCCCGAATCGCGGGAACACTTATACGAAGTCGATTCGGAATACCGCACCAACAAGCGTGTTTGGAAGGTTGACCTCGGCCTCGGAGTCATCCTTTTCGATCATTTCCAGGTGTCCTACTTCTATGCGTTGCCTCTCGAAAGCAGTTTCCGCTTCAAGACCGTCTATGAAGACACGAAGAGCCATTTCCGCATGGGTACACATCACGTTGGCCTGACCTTTTATTTTTAACATTCTTACATCCAAGATAATCCTATGTTCGACGACGACGAGAAGACCCCCGACCAAGAACTTACTAACGACGAGGCTAATGATGCCGCATCCTACGACGAATCGGAAGAGGCAGCGGCAGCAGGCAATGGCTACAAGCCCCATAATGATGACGATGCCACGGATGACAAGATACACCATCTGGGCGGCATGTACCAGAACTGGTTCCTCGACTATGCGAGTTACGTCATCTTGGAGCGTGCCGTGCCGCACCTGGCCGACGGATTGAAGCCTGTGCAGCGTCGCATCCTGCATGCCATGAAGGTGATCGATGATGGCCGCTACAACAAGGTGGCTAACATCGTCGGCCAGACTATGCAGTACCACCCCCATGGCGATGCCAGCATTGGTGATGCCCTGGTGCAGTTGGGACAGAAGGAACTGCTCATCGACTGCCAGGGCAACTGGGGCAACATACTTACCGGCGACGATGCTGCAGCGGGACGATACATCGAGGCTCGCCTGTCGAAGTTCGCCAAAGAAGTGGTTTTCAACCCCAAGACCACCCAATGGAAGCCCTCCTACGACGGCCGCAAGCAGG
>JAZQBS010000175.1:0-5111 GCA_045545875.1 Bacteroidales bacterium | reverse complement strand
CATCTACATCATCCCTGGCATCATCTGTTATGCGCTTTGCAAGACGGGCATCTTCACGACCACTCCCTATGCCGACGATTCCTACCTCTTCATGGTGACCAATATCTTCCCCATCGGTATGGTGGGTCTTGTGATGGCTGTGCTTACCGCGGCCCTGGTTTCGACCATCGGCTCTTCGCTCAATGCCCTTTCAACGGTGTTCACGATGGACATCTACGTGAAGAACATCAACCCCAGTGCCACGAGCAAGGACATTCGCCGAATGGGCCGTATGGTCACCATCATCGGTTCGCTCATCAGCATCCTGATTTGCGTGGCCGTGGATCTCATCAAGGACATCCCGCTCTTCAACATCTTCCAATCCGTCCTCAGTTTCATTGCTCCTCCGATGGCTGCCGTCTTTGTGATGGGCGTGTTCTGGAAACGTTGTTCGGCATCTGCGGCACAGATGACGCTGACCTTTGGCACGGCGCTCTGTCTGCTGGTCGGCATCTTGTACTACGTGATGCCCGAAGGTCTGGCATTTGGCATCAGGTGGCCGCATTTTATGCTCCTTTCGTTCTATCTGTTTGTTATCCTGATTATCAGTATGGTGGTTGTAAGCCTTATAGACAAGAATTCTCGCGAGGATGTTGTGCTTCAAAAGGTTAACCAACCTATGAAACCGTCCGTCCTGGTCGCCTGGTGCCTGCTGTTTGTCGTGATGATCTCGCTCTACGTCATCTTCAACGGCCACTGAAAAACGTTTGTTCAAATATAATTCGTGTAAATTCACGATAATTCGTGTTAAGTAAAAAACACTTATGACGCTCAGGTCCTTAGCCTTCTTTCTTATTCCCATTCTCCTGTTTGGAGCGTGCCATTCGTCGCATCCTAACGTTCCTGAGGACGATGATGAACAGCTTTACGACGAACCCTATGCGATGGCCAATTTCCTGAAGGAACCGCGTAAGGCAATGGCGCTAATCGACTCTGCCTTCGAGGCCCAGAATATCTCCGACGAACGTCGTCAGTACCTGAAGGCCATCGTGATGTACAATGGCTTGTGGCATCCCGACAGCAGCCTTCTGATGTGCCGTCGTCTGGTCGAAAGCGACGAGTGGGAGGAGGTGACCGATACGAAACTGATTGTCGATGTCTATAGCCTGATGTCCACTGTGGCAGGTACCTTGAATCGCCATGCCGATGTGATCCATTATGCCCAGTTGGCCTACGACATCGTGCATGGGAATCCGGAATTCCGAATCGAGGAAAATGACTTCCTGAGCCGTGTGGGCCGCACCCAGGCCTTCCTTGGGCAAAGGGAAGAGGGCTTGGAGAATATCAAGCAGGCCTTTGACAATGTGCGTAACGTGAAGACATGGCCCGCGCTGATGACTTCGTTGAATATCGGACGTAAGTTGGCAAACACCCAACGCGAGATGAAGCATTACAATGGTTCGCTTCAGACGATTCGTGTGCTGATCAACAAGCTCGAATACTTCAATGCGCATACGCACGAATTCGCCGACCTTCAGCCAAGCATGCAACAGAACCGTAAGGCCGTCGATGACTATGTCGATTATTTGCGTGTGCGCTGTTACGGTGGTCTGGTCAAAACCTTTGCCGACTTGGGTGCCAGCGATTCGGCCCTATATTGGATGGATGTGATGGACAATTTCAAGGAGTCGGACGATCCGCTCTTCGTCATCGATCTGATACCTTCGATGGTGAAGTTGCGCCTCGATGATAAGGTGTACGAGGATTTCAACGATGTGCTTGAGGACATTGGCTCCGACACCTTGGACATGGAGTATGTGCGACTGCTGGAGGCGATGTCCGATTTCGAACGCAACCGCAACAACTGGCGAGCTTCCAACGACTACTTGCGTCGTGCCTCCGATGTCCGCGACAGCATTGAGCTGGAGAGTTATCGCAGCCAGCTGACCGACCAGCTCACCATCTATCAGTTGCACGACGAACGCACGAACCGCATCGAGGCCGAAGGAAGGAATCGACGTCTGTTCTTCATTTCCGCCGCGTTGAGCCTGTTCCTGTTGCTGCTGGCGATGATAGGTGTGGTACTGCGCATCACCCGCACCCTCAGGGTTTTGAGGCGCGTTCACGATGATACAAGAATCGAGTTGGATGAGGCCAAGCAGAAGATCGAGAAACTTTCGAAAGGCTATGTTCCCGAGACGCCCGAGCAGCTTTATGAGCGCATTATGGAGGTAATGGAGACCAAGCGTCCCTACACCGATCAGGACTTCGACATCCCTCAGCTGGCGTCGATGGTTCGTTCCAATCGAACCTATGTCTCGAAGGTCATCAACCGTCAGTCGGGTATGAATTTCCGTACGTGGTTGGCAAAATATCGCATCAACCTTGTGCAACAGTACCTAAAAGAAAACCCCGAAGCAAGCCTGGACGAGCTTTGCGTCATCGCTGGCTATGCTTCGAAGTCATCGTTGTTCCGTCATTTCAAGTCCATCACCGGCTATACTCCCGTCAACTGGCTGATTAGTCAGGAGGAGGAGTCAGAAGGGGATTCTAAGGAGTCTTAGGGAATCGTAGGGATTCTAAGGGAATCTAAGGGATATTAAGGGATTTTAGGGGACGTTACTTTCGCCTTGTCAAATTTGCGACCCAGTAACACTTGTCCCTTAAAATCCCTTAATATCCCTAAATATCCCTAAATGTCCCTTAATTCTCTGCCGCTTTCTTCTTCTTTTTCTTCTTCTTTTTCTTGGCAGGCGTCACGACAAGTTTGGTGGGGTCGTATTGCGTGTTGTCCTGCAGTTCTTTGGCGGAGTGGAGGAAAACCTTGTAGATGTCGTCCTTGAATTGGCCGTTGGTGTAGGCGATGAGGTCCTGGATGATCTTGTCGTCGTCCTCATCGGCCGTGGGGTGGGTGATGTGGAAATGGAGCTTCATATGGTTGGCACAACGCTCAAGGAGGCGGATGCGCTGATCCTGGTCCTCTATCGCGCAGGCCTTGGCCACCATATCTTCGATGACCTTGCCGTACATGCGCCAGGCGATGTGCTGTTGCTGGGGATTTTCCAACTTTTCAGGACGCTCGCTCAGGCTATCCTTGGGGATGATCTCCACCGGATAGTCGATGTCGAGTTCGTAGTTCGAAATGAGGGCGAGGTGATCCCAAAGAATCTGCCTGAGGTTCTCCACCTTTTCGGCTTCGGGGTAAAGGTCGCCCATAATGGATACGATGCCATAGGCATAGCGTGTACGCTTGTCACGATCGGGTATCGTTTTGCAATACTCGACAAGTTCCTGCAGGTTGCGCCCATATTCGGGGAGTTTCACCTTGGGCATCTGGGTATTGTATTGTTGCATAGAGGGGGAAGGTTCGAAAGGTTTGAAGGGTTCGAAAGGTTCGAAAGGTTAAAGGGAGGAGAGCAGGTCTTTCGGCTTGGAAGCCTCGAACTCCTTGAGATAGAAGGGAGTGAAATAGGCGGTGTCGGCAAACTTGCCGCGGTTGAATGCCTGGATGCTGAGTGCCAGCATATCGCGAGCCATCACGCGAACGTCTTTCACGTAGCGGGCATTGGGGTGCTTGGTCAAGAGGTCCTTGCACTTGTCGGCTCCATCGCCGAAGAAGTAGACCACCTTGTCGGCCAACAGGCTTTCGAGCCACTGTTCGTCCACAACTACGGCACTTGGCGCCTTCACTTCGCCCAAAGCCTGGTCGTAGAGCGCCATATAGACCTCCATGCGGCGGGCATCGATCATCGGGCAATAGAGTTCACCTTCCTCCATCTGGATGTCGGTGTGGAACATCACCTGGCAGCACATTGCCTTCAGCGTCGAAACGGCGATGAGGGGCACGTTCAGGCCGAACGCCAGTCCCTTGGCTTCGCTCACGCCGATGCGCAATCCGGTGTAGGAGCCGGGGCCTTCCGAGACGGCAATCGCATCGGGCAGGGCACCGTTTTCACGCGCATATTTCATCACCTCTTCCACGTATTGGCCGAGGACGGAGGCGTGATTGGGACCCTCCAGGGTCTCGCGAGAAAACTCTATCTGAAAGTCACGGCTAAGTGCGACGCTACATGCTTTTGCCGACGTCTCGATCATCAGAATATTGGCCATATTTGCAAACGGGGATAGTAAATACTAAGTATATTATATCAATTTTCGCTGCAAAAATACAAAAAAAATTGATATGTTGTACCATTGAATCGAAAAAATCATTATTTTTGCACAAAATTCATAATAATTAGAATCGTTTTACAGTCAAATGATACAGTCAATGACCGGTTTCGGCAAGGCAATTGCCGAGATCGCGAACAAGAAGGTGACCGTCGAGGTCAAGTCGGTCAATTCGAAGCAGCTCGACCTGATGGCGAAGGTTTGTCCCCAGTACAGGGAACGCGAAATGGACTTTCGTCAGATTGTGCAGCGCAAGATGCAGCGCGGCAAGGTTGAACTTGTCGTGACGGCTGAGGCATTGGATAGTTCTGCCGAAAAACCGCACATCAATACGGCCATCATCAGCGAATACTACAAGCAGCTCGATGCCACCCGCAAGGAACTGGGGATGGCTGAATTCTCCGACCAGCTCACCTCTGCCGTCGTCCTGCAGACGCTGTTGCGTTTCCCCGATGCCATCCACGTCGAGACTCCCGTCATCGAGCAGGAGGAACTCGACGCTGTGGTCAAGGTCGTTGAGCAGGCTGTCGATAGGTTGGTCGAATTCCGCGTGCAGGAAGGCCAGTCGCTCTATCGCGTCTTCTCCGAAAAGGTCGCCAACATCCGCGCCCTGCTTGCGCAAGTCGAGCCTTACGAGAAGGACCGCACCGAGCGCATCCGCCAGAACCTGCTCGACCGTCTCGAGAAGTTGCCCGTCGATTACGACAAGAACCGCCTCGAACAGGAGATGATCTACTACATCGAGAAGCTCGACATCAACGAGGAGAAGCAACGCCTCAGCAACCACCTCCGCTACTTCCGCGAGACTATGGCCAGCGGCCACGGCCAAGGCAAGAAACTCGGTTTCATTGCACAGGAGATGGGCCGCGAAATCAACACCACCGGCAGCAAGTCAAACATTGCAGAGATGCAAAACATTGTAGTACGCATGAAGGACGAGCTCGAGCAGATTAAGGAGCAAG
>JAZQBS010000174.1:0-17865 GCA_045545875.1 Bacteroidales bacterium | reverse complement strand
ACTGAGGGCAAGTTTCATCTGGCTCCATACGTCACCCGCCTTGATTCGTGGACTCATCAATTCGAGCCATGCCGCAGTCTGCAGCGGCTTGTGTCCAAGCACCATCGCCAGCTCAACCATTCCCAAGACATCGTCGTTGTGGCGATTCAGTTCGCTTAGCATCAGGTTGTCGAGACGTTGTTGTTCGATGGAGTCACCATATAGCAAGGGGGAGAAAGCGTTCTGAAAAGTACCGAAATCCTCGTTGAGAGGAGTGCCTGAGGGATGATTCAGGAATCGGATGGAGTCTTCGTCCTGAGCGAGACGTTGCAGGTCCATGTAGAGGTGCGTCGTTCCATTCTCCAGGAAAAACCAGGGCGACATTATCTCTGGCATCGTGCCTTTTTTCGTGATGGATCTCAGATTGAAGGCTGCTGCTGCGTCAAGCGTTCCTTCTATGGACAACAGTTTCCCTCGGACGACCTCCACGGTGTCGATGACTGTGTTGACCATACGCATATCCGACATCCATTGATTCAACAGCAGTTTTGTGTTCATCGTCGAATCGCCCACCGTTCCTTCCAGCCGGTAGTGGATTTGTCCTTCACTCGCCATAGCTATAAGGGTGAGCAATGCGGTAATGATGGTTTTCTTGTACATGTACTTCGCTAAAAAATTTATTGATGGATAGTTTTTATTCATATTCAGACCAGATGTTACTCAGCTGCTCGAAGAGATATGGGATGTGGGCATAGGTATCGTCTTTCAGCCCCAGCCTTACCATTATAAGATTCTTGTAAGGATTCACATAGAGAACCTGCCCACGGATGCCCATAGCATAATAGCCAGGGAACTCAGGCTTTTCTGCCCCTATACAGCTGGTATTGTACCAACAGAAATGGTAGCCTTCATTGTCTTCCGAATAATCCGTCGATTGCTTAATCCATGACTCGCTTATAATCCTCTTTCCGTTCCATACGCCTTTATTCAGATATAGTCGGCCAATCTTCGCCAAATCCAGCATGGTCAAGGCAAGACCCCCGAAAGCGTGTGGAGCGTGATGCTTCTTGCTATCGTACGAAAGGAATGCCGGAAACTCCATCCCCAGAGGTGTCCACACCTTTTCTTCCAGATAGTCGGCAAATCTACGCCCAGTAGCTCTCTCGATGACAAGTCCAAGGATCTCGGTAGTCATACTTTCATATCTATACTCAGTACCAGGCTCGCAGCGAAACTTCAGTCTTTTGACCTGAGCCATAATATTGCGCCCATAGTTCAACGTGGCCATTGCGTGCAGGCGCTTGATGTCTTTTGTCTTCAAGCTCAGCGAATAGGTATCATCGAAGTCAAGACCGCTTCGCATATCCAGCAAATGTCGGATGGTCAGCTTCTGCCACTGCGGGTCTTCCTTCTTCAATTCTGGCAGATAGTCCGTCACCGCATCATCGATACTTTTGATATAACCCTCATCCACTGCGATGCCGCATAGAAGCGACGTGATGGACTTAGTGACAGAGAATACGCCTGCAATCTTGTCGGCTGCCATATTCCCCGTGCATTTCTCGTAGACGATGCTGTCATTCTGGATAATCAGAACACCTTGCGTCTCCGTTTTCGGGCCGATGGCCTCCCACATTGAAGTATTTACATAACGCTTGCCCTGGTTGAAGAAATGCAGGGTGTCAATCCAGTCGTATTGATGTTCTTTGCCATAGAAGGTGAACACTTGAGAATGATTGACAATGGTATCCTTCAACTGTTTCTCATAGCTGAAACTGGTTGGCCCGTAAGCACCATCCGACATATATCCCCTTAAGATGGTACAAGAAGTCAATAGTGCTAAACTGACGAGCGAGAGGAAACTAAATTTGAGTCGTTTCATTTTGATTTATGATTTCTATTTGTTTTATTTTATCAACCCGAAAATGCAGAGGTCATATATAACGCCATTCTTGATGACAGCTCGTTTTAGAGTGCCTTCGTGGACGAATCCATTCTTCTTGTATCTACCATCCGTCAATCTGGAAACATATTCCTATACTGATTCCCAAATCGTGAATGAACTTGTTTCTATAATTATTCCTTCGGGTATCGAACGCATTAATAAGGTAAACGCCGTCATTTATACTGGCCATTATACCAATGTCTGGAGTGATATGAACCTTTACACCTATTGCTGGTGAAACAAACAGGTTGAAATCGGTTTTCTTGTTGGATATGGAATACTTCTGATTGGTATCTACGTTCTTTTTCCCAAACATTCCAAATCCTCCAACACGAAGATTTACAAAGGGAGAAAAACGCTTATCAAGAAAGAAGTAATGTGTACTTAGAAAGACGGGAATAGCAGAAAAGTCATACTTCTCATGGTGACTATATCCGATACCAGCTCCAATGGCAAATTGCTCGTTAATGAACACTTCGTGCAGGTAGTTCGCAGAAATGCATTTGTCACCATAATCGCCAAGCCCTTGCGAAGAAGAAACATCAATAACATTCAGACAACCGTTTCCAGGGTCAAAGGAGACCTGGGCCACCGTAATGGGTACTATTGAAAGCATAGACATCAAGAGCAGGAATAGTCTGATGTGTTTCTGATTTTTCATTTCCTATGTTTTTAGTGCTACAAAAATACAAAAGATATGCGAAAATGCCCCATTCGAAGTCAGAAAAGTGATGGACAAGGGTGAAAGTATGAAAAAAGTTTCAGTGTTTTTCTTTTGCAGAATGTTGAAAGTGATGTTTTTACGGATTTTGGAAAGCATCTGCGGAGTGATGCAGAGGAAAGAAGAGATGGCATGAAGAGGCAGGTGCTGTACTATTCCCGGACATCGGCTCAATAACAATTCGTAACGCTCACGCGCCGTAGCACGATGGAAGTCCAGATAGCGAGCGCGACATTGACTCAGCAGATGTTCGCTGATGATGCTGCGTAGTTCCATCATCTCCTTATTCTGACTGAAAAATTGGAGCAGCTGCTCTCCACTGACTCTCAGTACGCGGCTTGGAATCATTGCTTCGATTGTAGTCAAAGCAGGGCTGCCGTTGATACAGCAAGGATAATTGCCTACAAATTCACTCTCAAAGGAAAACCACGTGATATGATCCTTGCTATCGCTGATGCCTCGTGTTACATATTTGAAGCAACCTTCTTCCACGAAGCCGAACCATCGTGAAGGATTGCCTTCCCGCTCCAACTTTTCGCCCTTTCGGTACTCCACCATGCTGCCTTCCAGCTTGCAGTAGTCGCGAAGCACCTGCAGGTCTATGCTGTTGTTCCCAAATTTCTGTTCCATTTTATCTCTGTATCAACTGTGTATTATCTGGTGTGCAAATATACATATTAATTGGCAGAGTAGCACGGAAAAGGTATATGTGATTAACTTAAAATAACGATATACAATTGTTTTTACAATGTTTTATAAAATTGTGGCATATAATTGTTTGTTCGTCATGAATAACTACACTTTTTTGTTTGTTTTTATTTCCCATTTCAATGTATGACCAATCCTGGCCAAGAATGGTCATGCCGCGACAGGATAGAGCACTCTGTCGGCCGTGATAGTACTTGTTCCGATCGGAGCATACCCAATCTTGGCCAAGAATGGTTATGCCGCGACAGGATAAAGCACTCTGTAGGCCGTGAGAGTGCTTTTCCCGATCGAAGAATACCCAATCTTGGCCAAGAATGGTTATGCTGCTACTGGATGCAGGTCATTATCTTTTCGGAGCGGTCGATTTGCTGAATGCTTTCATTATTTTTAAATATTAATGACAAATTTGTCCATATATTTGGACATTCTGGCATATTTATTTGACATTTTTGCAGTGGGAGGGTAAATTTTGGCACGGTTCTGGTTTTGGCACAGCGGTTGCAAATTGTAGGGTGTCGGCAGGAATGCTGGACAATAAAATGATGTTTAACTATTAAAAATTATAAAGCTATGTTAGTACGTTCAAATGATCTTTTCCCAATGTTGTTCAACAATGTGTTCAACAACATCAACGATGCCTGGAATCAGAACTTCCCACGTGATCCACAGATCAACATCTCCGAGTCGAAGCTGAACTTCAAGATTGAGTTCTGCGTGCCCGGTCTGTCGAAGGAAGACTTGAATCTGACCATCGATACCGACAACAACCTGGTGATCTCGATGGAACGCAAGCCAAAGGAGACCAAGGCTGCCGAGAATGCCGAGAACACCGAGGGCGTAAAGGTGGAGAAGCCGAAGGACAAGGAGGAGTATCACTTCCTGCGTCACGACTTCCACATCCCTCACTTCAAGGAGGCCATCGCCCTGCCGGACAACATCCACAAGGACAAGATTACCGCCAAGGTTGAGAATGGTATCCTCCGCATCCTTCTCCCGAAGGTTACTGCCGAGGAGCAGGCCAAGTTGGCTCAGACTATTCATATTGAATAAGGTAATAAATTAGTGTGTGTTTTATTGGGCAAGGGAGTTGCAGCGTGAGCTGCGGCTCCCTTTTTCATTTTAGATACTTGTTCAAAATCCACGCCAAATATTGGGATAAAAAGTTGGCTGCACGCAATTAATTATGTGGTAATTTGCTTAGTAGAGTGAACTGTTAGAAGGAATTTACTGTAAATTTGCAGTAAAATTCGGATAGATACTTGCTTGTATTCGGAATTTACTGTAAATTTGCAGCAAATTTCGAATACTATGGCTAATTATATTCAACGAGAGACTTATCTTCACCAGTTGATAAACAGAATGAACAACGGTGAAGTGAAGATTATTACCGGCCCAAGGCGGTGTGGTAAGTCATGGCTGCTAAACAGAATCTTCAAGGACTACCTTTTAGAAAAGGGTGTTAGAGAAGAAAATATCATCATTGTTTCTTTTGATACTGATGATGAAGAGTATGGAGACCTCACCGATCGTGGTAATCTGAAATCATTTCTTTATAGTCGCATTACTTCACAGACAGATCCTTACTATATTATTCTTGATGAGGTTCAAGAGGTTGAGGGGTTCGAGAAATTGGTGAACGGATTGAACATGAAAGATAATGTGGATGTGTATATTACTGGTAGTAATTCACACTTTCTTTCATCTGACATCAACACCATCTTTCGTGGTCGTGGAGATGAGGTGAGAGTGTACCCCTTTTCGTTTAAAGAATTCTGTACTGACAGGAAGGAATCCTTGAGCGAGTTGTGGAAAGAATACTACACATACGGAGGCATGCCTGGCCTTTTGCGACAACGCACTCCCGAACAGAAAGTTGCCTACTTGCAGCGGTTATGGAATAAGACATATTTGGACGATGTCATTGAACGGCACAGTGTGAAGAACCGAGATGCCTTTTCCAATCTTGTTGATGCCTTGTGTTCTTCGGTGGGTTCACTGACCAATCCGAATAGAATCAGCAACATTCTTCACAATATGCAAAAAATGAGTGTCAATTCTGACACTATTTCTAATTATATCAGTTATTTGGAAGATGCTTTCCTCTTTGAAGGTTCCAGACGTTACAATATTAAGGGAAACAAGTATTTTGAAAGCATCAAAAAGTATTATGCCGTTGATGTTGGTTTGCGGAATGCTAAAATCAATTTTCGACAGCTGGAGCCAACGCATATTATGGAAAATGTCATATACAATGAACTACGTATGCGCGGCTATGTAGTCGATGTAGGAGTGGTAGAATCAAGGGAAATGCGTGAAGGTAAGTCTGAATATATCCAATATGAGATAGATTTTATTGCTACCAATGGAACAAATAAGTACTATATTCAGTCTGCCTTTGCGTTGGATAATGAAGAAAAGAAAGAGAAGGAACTGAAATCTTTATTGAAAATTGACAATAGTTTTCGTAAAATTGTGATAGTGGGCAACGATATTGCTCCCTATACTGATGAAAAAGGAATTTACTTTATGGGTTTGTTCCAATTCCTTTTGAATGGTATATGATCTCTTTGGTATAGATTTCGAAAAAAGTGTGATAATATTTCTTTAATTCGAAAATAATGTGTATCTTTGCACCGCACATTGCTCGAACAATGTTAACTGTTAATTGTTATTCGATAGCATTTAATTGTTAATTGTTATTTGTTAATTGTTATTTGTTTTATGGCAGACTATATTGTTTCGGCACGAAAATATCGTCCATCCACCTTTAAGACGGTGGTGGGGCAGAAAGCCCTGGTGCAAACCCTGAAGAATGCGATTGCCAGTGGCAAGTTGGCGCATGCCTACCTCTTCTGTGGCCCGCGTGGTGTGGGCAAGACTACGTGTGCGCGTATCTTTGCCAAGACCATCAACTGTGAACATCGCACTGAGGACGGTGAGGCCTGCAACGAATGCGAGAGCTGTCAGTCGTTCCAGGAGCAGCGCAGCTACAACGTCTATGAACTCGATGCAGCGTCGAACAACTCGGTCGATAACATCCGCGAACTGATCGACCAGGTGCAGATACCTCCGCAGATCGGCAAGTACAAGGTGTTCATCATCGATGAGGTACATATGCTTTCGACAGCTGCATTCAACGCATTCCTCAAGACGCTGGAGGAGCCGCCGAAGCACGCCATCTTCGTGATGTGCACCACCGAGAAGCAGAAGATCCTGCCTACGATCCTGAGCCGTTGCCAGACCTATGACTTCCAGCGTATCTCGACGCAGGACATCGTCGAGCAGCTGACCTATATTGCCGGGCAGGAGAGCATCCGCGTCGAACCGCGTGCCCTGCAGGTCATTGCACGCAAGGCCGATGGCGGTATGCGCGATGCGCTTTCGGTCTTCGACCAGATCACCTCGTTCACCAGCGGCAATGTGACCTACGAGGCCACCATCAACAACCTCAACCTGCTCGATTCGGACACGTTCTTCCGAATCACCGACGATGCCTTGCAGGGCAATCTGCCAGCAGCCCTAATGATGCTCGACGACTCGATTCGCCGTGGCTTCGACCCCCAGTACTTCATCGGAGGATGGGCAGGACACTTGCGCGACCTTATGGTGGCACAGGATCCTTCGACCCTGAAACTCATCGAGGCAGGACCCGAGGAAGCACGACGCTACGAGACACAGGCGAGCCGTTGTCAGCCCTACTTCCTCTTCAATGCGGTGATGATTGCCAACGAATGTGACTTCAATTACCGCAATTCGCGCAACAAGCGTCTCTCGGTGGAACTTGCCATCGTGCGAATCTGCCAGCTGCTGCATCCCGTGCCGCAGCCTCCTCAGCCCCAACGTGCCCCAATACAGAACGTGCAAGCTGCTCCACAACCTGCATCATCAACTCCCCGCCCTGCCCCTGCTGCGTCGAGGCCCCAGGCTCCCGTCGTCCCTCAGGCACCAGCTTCCGCACCTTCCCCCAATGGAAGAGGGGTGGCCCCACAACCCGCAACCCGCGCCCCGCAGCCTATGATGCGTGGAGGCGCTATGCCGGGACGCACGAGCGGCATGATGCCATCGCTCCGAGGAGGTGTCAGCCAATCGGCAAACAATGAGCAGGCAACTGCCAGCAGCGGACCGCAGCAGCCCGAGATGAACGAGCCTGTGGACGAGCCGGCGCTTCGGCGCACGTGGAAGCAATTCATTCAGACCATTCCCGAGGAGAAGCTCCTGCAGACCGCCATCCTGAATAGCAGGGTGAAACTCTCCGAAGGCACGCACATCAATGTGACGGTGGGCAGCGACGAACAGATGCAGCGCATCAACGAGAACAAGGCGCCTCTGCTTGGTTTTTTGCGCCAGCAGCTGCGTAACTCCCGTCTCGACTTTTCGATTGTCGTCAATGCTGCGGCAGTACCCAAGGTCCCTTTGACCCCTCGCGAACGTATGGCCGAGATGCGCAAGGAAAACCCCGAAATGATTGACGCGCTGGTCAACACGTTTGGCCTCGAACTATCGTGAAATTGTGTTTTTCAACAAATTTACTTGTTTGCAATGAAGAAATACATTCTTTTGACCATAACCACACTGTTCTTTGTGTGTGGCATTGTGACGGCAAATGCCCAGGTGCCTGCCGAGGTCAGCGCCGTGCTCAAGAAAAGCAGTGTGGCGATGTCGGACCCCACAGGCGTGGAGTATGAGATGGATATCAAGGTAAAGATGCTGATGGTAAATGTCTTGAGCGGCAAGATGACCATGGCCTCTTTAGGGGAAAAGAACAGGTTCACCATGACCGTGAAGGCCATGGGGCAGGAGATGATTACCGAAGGCGGTTTCGATGGTGAGTATGAATGGGAGCATACCAAGGGGCTCGGTGCCGACACCCTTTACATCACCAGGACCACCAATAAGTCGGTGGGCGAGTACGACATCGATTTCAATTTGGATCGGGAATACCGAAAGGCGAAGATGAATAAGGAAGGCGACTACTACGTGATAGATTTCACTGACCCCAAAGATTCGGAAGCTCCCGGCAAGGTGACGATGAAAATCAACGCGAAGAACTATTACTTCCACGAGATGAAGACCAGCAAGAGCGGTGCCACGATGATCATGACGCTCACGAAGGTCAAATCGGGCGTTCAGGATGGCATCTTCTCGTGCGATCCGAAGAAATACCCGCAGGCGGTGGTCGTCAGAAAGTGATAGTCGAACTTTCATAGGGATGATTTCCTACAACAAAATAAAATAGAGAAAGGTGAAGAGTTAATCTTCGCCTTTCTCTACATTATTAAGAAAAGTGCAGAAAAAATGGATATGCAACGTGGTGCGTGTTAACGCAAAAACGAAGCCGATTTTAGATTACTGGGCAGGAGCCCACTTGCAGCGGACGGGCGACACGATGGCGCCTTCCTTCTTCAGTTCGGCAAAGGCCTTATCGACTTCCTTGCGGTCGGCACCCAGTGCCTTGGTGACATCGCCTGCCGAGACGGGCTTGCCGGCCTCGCGCATAGCCTGTAATACTTTTTCTTTCATAGTGCGGGGGGGTTAGAATGTGATGGTTTCGGCCAGCTCCATCATGTTGAAGAAGTCAGCCTTGGCATCCTTCAGATAGTACATCACGCCGTTCTCGCCATTCTCGCCAAGCGCGGGCTTCAGGACGGGCATCTTGTCAACCAGTGCCTTGCCCACTTCGGGACGGTTGTCCTCGACGAGCTTGCACTCGATGCGGAGTGTCTGACCCTTGAAGGCGCAGATCTCGGCCTTGCAGTTGTCGGCAATCTGACGGGTGGCATTGGTGTGACCGAATGCCATGATGTAGATCTTGCCTTCGAAGAAGAGCATGGCACCGTAGGGGCGCACGCGTGGCTGGTCACCCTCGACGGTGGCGAGATAGAATGTTCCTGCCTTCTCGAGGAATTCGTAAACTTTCTTGATACCTTCCATGTGGGATTGTTTTTTTAGTTAGACATAAGTTACATCATTGCGGCCAGGAAATTCTCATAACCCAGCTTGTCGATATAGTTGAGGTACTGTGCCTCCCATGCCATGTGGTCCTTCTCGCCGTCGATCCACTTCTGAATGAGCTTCTGCGTCGGATAGTCGTCCTTGAACGCGTCGGCCAGCTCGCTGAGCTCCCTGACGGCATCGGGCTGGAAGTCGGTCTCGATCTGCTGCTTGGGGTCGTCGTAGAAGGGGAATTCGATGGTCTTCATGGCCTCCTGAAGGTCGGCAGGCTTGCAGCCGAGCTCCACCAGACGCTGGAGCACCTCTTCGGCCTCGTCCCATTCTTCCTCGGCCTCTTCCTTCCACTTGTCGGCCAACTTGTTCCATCCCTGTATGCGGCAATAGGCCGAGAAGGCAAAATGCTGCTTGCTGTTACCAAACCATACAGCGCCGAGTTCGGCAAACTTTTTCAAAGCTTCTTCTTTTGTCATAGTAGTTTTGTTTTAAGTTTTGTGTGAATGTAAATTGTGGGTGCAAAGATACGGCTATTTTTTGACAAAGTTGCTATCCGAAACGATACAAAACTTGTCTGAAACGATACAAATTCGAAAATTTATTCGTATCTTTGCGGCGGCGCGGATTTCGAACAAACGAAAACTGAAAATGAATTGACTATGTACACATTGAAGGAAAGCTGGCAAGTGATGTTCGGCAAGATGCCCATAGAGGACTGGGACGGCAAGATGTACTGCATCGAGACGGATGCTGCCACGACGTTCCGCTCGAACGAGACGCAGGGTTTCCTGGCAGCCTACACATTCACGCTGGTGACGGAGGGTTGGATGAATGTGGTTTACAGCGGCAAGGAGCTGACACTCAAGGCCGACGACCTCTGCTTCTATTCGCCCGGCCTGCCGATTACCGTCGTTTCGGCCTCGGACGACTATCGTGCCGTCTGCCTCCTGGCCGATGAGCACACCACCATCGAGATGCCTACCGTGAGGAACCTGGTGAATGTGGCCTATCTGCCTATCGTGCGGCTGCGCGAGCCGAAGGTGTCGCTGCCTCACCCGACGGCGCAACGCCTGGCCAATAGGATGCGCGAGATCATCGGCTACCTGCACTCAGACCACATCTACCGGCAGGAGGTGCTGCGCATGCTCTACGCCGTATTCCTGCTCGACGTGCTCGACGTGCAGCATCAGGTGATAGCCCACGGACATACGCCCCAGCGTGTGGAGGATATTTTCGTCGATTTCATCCACCTGCTGCCCGACCACTTTGCCGAGCATCACGACATAGCCTTCTATGCCGACCGGCTCAACATCACCCCCGTCTATCTGTCGCGCGTGGTGCGACAGGTGGCGGGCCGTACGGTGATGGACTACATCAACCAGATGCTGCTGATGGAGGCTTCGTTCCTGCTGCGAACCTCACCGATGAGCATCGCACAGATTGCCGACCGCCTGCACTTCGCCGACGCCCCTTCGTTCAGCAAGTTCTTTACGCGAATGAAGGGGCAGACACCCCGCGAATACAGGAATACGAAGCCATAAAAAACACCCGGCAGACCGTCTTCTGAACAGAGTCTGTCGGGTGTTATTTGTTTCGAATGAAACCTTCGCTTCGTATTAGCGACGGAGGCCGAGCTCCTTGATGATGGCACGATAGCGGTTGATGTCCTTCTTTGCGAGGTAGTCGAGCATACGACGACGCTTACCTACGAGCATCTTCATCGAGCGGCTGGTGGCGAAATCCTTGTGGTTGGCACGAAGGTGCTCGGTGAGGTGTGCAATACGGAATGAGAAGAGGGCGATCTGTGCCTCTGGTGAACCTGTGTCGGTTGCACCCTTGCCATACTTGGCGAAAAGTTCCTGCTTTTTAGCTGAATCGAGATACATGAATTTGAATAAATTAAAGAGTGAATAATGGAGGTTGAGCTTGCACTCTCCCAGATTAAGTCGATGACTTCAAGCCGGGGCTTTGGTCATTCTAGCTCCGAAAAGCGCGGCAAAGATAGCACTTTTGTGTCAATGCGCCAAATTTCAATACCTAAAAACTTTATTTTCAGCGAATATTTTTTGACTTTTGCCCAAAATGTGCTATCTTTGCAGCGCATTTTCAATTAATAATTAACAATTAACAATTGAGAATTCACAATTCAAAAATAACAATTAAAAATTGATTTAAATTGATGCAAGACGAACAGCTTACATATACCAGTGCGATGAAGGAACTGGAAGAGATTGTCCAGAAGCTACAGCGCCCTGATTGCGAGATCGACCAGTTGTGCCAGCTCACCGAGCGCAGCGTCAAACTGCTTGCCTTCTGCAAGGAGAAGTTGACCAAGACCGACGAACAACTCGTCAAGCTGCTCGATAGTTTGGATAATTAACCCCTCGAACCTTTCGAACCTTTCAAACCCCTCTTAACCCCAAAAATATGTCACGTCCAGTTGTTGTACGCTTTGCGCCATCTCCTACGGGCCCGCTTCACATCGGCGGCGTCCGCACCTGTCTTTATAACTATCTCTTTGCCCGTCAGCATGGCGGCAAACTCCTGTTCCGTATTGAAGATACCGATAGCCAGCGCTTTGTCCCTGGTGCCGAGGAATACATCCTTGAGTCGTTCAAGTGGCTCGGCATACAGTTTGACGAAGGTGTCACCTTTGGAGGCGATCATGGCCCCTATCGTCAGTCGGAGCGTCGCGAGATCTACAAGAAATATGTGCAGGTGCTTCTCGATGCCGGCAAGGTCTACTATGCTTTTGATAACAAGGAGGAGCTTGAGGCTGCACGCCAGGCTACTCCCAACTTCCAATACGATGCCTCGACCCGTGGTCAGATGCGTAATTCGCTGAGCCTGGGTCTCGACAAGGCCAAGGAGCTCATCGCTGCCGGCGAGCCCTACGTCGTTCGCTTCCTCATCGAACCAGGCGAGGATGTCATCGTGAATGACCTCATCCGTGGTGAGGTGAAAATCAATTCCACCATCCTCGACGACAAGGTCCTCTACAAGAGTGCCGACGAACTGCCAACCTATCACCTTGCCAACATCGTCGATGACCACCTGATGGAGGTCACTCACGTCATTCGTGGCGAGGAATGGCTGCCTTCGTCCCCCCTTCACGTGCTGCTCTATCGCGCTTTCGGCTGGGAGGCTCCACAGTTCGCCCACCTGCCACTGCTCCTTGCTCCCGAAGGCAATGGCAAGCTCTCGAAGCGCGATGGCGACAAGTATGGCTTCCCCGTGTTCCCCCTCGAATGGACCATCCGCGACAAGGAGACCGGCGAGCCGACCGGTACCTACAGCGGCTATCGCGAGGAAGGCTATCTGCCCGAGGCTGTCATCAACTTCCTGGCTCTCCTGGGTTGGAACCCCGGCAACGACCAGGACATCATGACCATGGACGAGATGATTCGTCTGTTCGACCTCTCGCATTGCTCGAAGAATGGTGCACACTTCGACATCAAGCGCCTCCTCTGGTTCAATCACCATTATCTGCAGGAGTGCGACGAAAAGATTCTTTGCGAGGCTCTTAAGCGGCAGGTCATCGAGCATGGCGCCGATCCGAAGAACGACGAATATGTCGAGACCGTTGTCAAGCTGATGAAGGAGCGCATCAACCTGCCCAAGGAGCTTTGGGACCAGTGCAACTTCTTCTTCGCTGCCCCCACCGAATATGCCGAGAAGTCGATGAAGAAGTGGTGGAAGGCCGAGGCTCCGCAGTATGTCGGCGAGCTCTGCGATTTCCTGGAAGCACAGGACGACTGGAACGGCGAGACCCTTGAGCCAAAAGTCATGGAATGGATTGCCGGCAAGGGCTACAAGACCGGAGCCGTGATGAATGCCTTCCGTTGCACACTTGTTGGCGAGGCACGTGGTCCGCAGATCTTTGCCATCACCGACCTACTGGGCAAGGAGGAGTCGCTGCGTCGCGCACGCGTGGCTTTGGAGAGGCTGGCGTAAGTTGGGCTCTCTAGATTTTCTAGATTATCTAGACAAAAGATAAAAGTCTATGAATATTCTTTATAATATAGGTACCCGCGCATATTTCCTTGGTATCAAGCTGGCTGCAGCCTTCGGGCATCGCAAGGCCAAGTTGATGGAGGAAGGACGTCAGGATTGGGCGCAGAAGTTGCAGGCCAAGGTGAATGAGCTGAAGGCGCAGGATGCGAGCCGGCCCTACATCTGGTTCCATGCCGCTTCGCTCGGCGAGTTCGAGCAGGGTCGTCCCCTCATCGAGGCTTTGCGCGAGAAGTATCCGCAATATCGCATCCTGCAGACCTTCTTCAGTCCTTCGGGCTACGAGGTGCGCAAGAACTACAAGGGTGCCGACATCGTCTGCTACCTGCCTTACGACAAACCGTCGGAATGCCGCAGGTTCCTCGACATCACGCAGCCGTCCATCGCCTTCTTTGTGAAGTACGAGTTCTGGGGTAACATCCTGGAGGAACTGGACCGTCGGAAGGTTCCCACTTATCTCATTTCGGGCATCTTCCGCGAGCATCAGGCTTTCTTCAAGTCCTACGGAGGTGTGCTGCGCCCCGTGCTCAGTCATTTCCGTCATATCTTTGTGCAGGACGAGGAGTCGAAGCGTCTGCTTGCCACGATTGGTTACGACAAGAACGTGACCATTTGTGGTGACACGCGTTTCGATCGTGTCATCGCCATCCAGCAGCAGGCAAAGCAATATGCCTGGGCCGAGGAATTCTCGAAAGGACAGTTCACGCTTGTGGCAGGCTCTTCCTGGCCGAAGGACGAGGACATTCTGCTTGAGCATTTCAACCAGCATCCCGAGATGAAGCTCATCATTGCGCCTCACGAGATTCACGAGGAGCATATCCAGAGCATCATCGGCAAGTTGAAGCGTCCCTATATGCGCTATTCCCAGCTTGACGCAAGCAAGGTGACCAGCGTGGATTGTCTCATCATCGATGCCATCGGCTTCCTGTCGTCCATCTATCGCTATGGTCAGGTGGCCTATATCGGCGGCGGTTTTGGCGTAGGCATCCACAATACGCTCGAAGCAGCTGTCTATGGTATGCCTGTCATCTTTGGTCCCAACCACACGGCTTTCCGCGAGGCATTGGGCCTGCTCGATGCCAAGGGCGGATTCACCATCAGCAACGCCGAACAGTATGCATCCCTTATGCAGACATTCATGACCGACCCTCAGGCCCTCCGCGAAGTTGGGCAGCGCGCCGGCCAGTATGTGCAGGCTGAGAGTGGTGCCACGGAGACCATCTTCAAGGCGGTGTTTGCTTGATTATATTTTGTAAAAATGAATATAGAAACTCTTATTGCTGAATGTTCGGCATACGATTTCAAGTTGAAACTTGAAGAAAAGAAACCTAAGAGTTGGCTAAAGAGCGTAAGTGCTTTTGCAAATGGCTTGGGTGGCTCTCTTTTCTTTGGCATAGATGATGATGGTATCGTTAGAGGAGTTGATGATGTTAAGCATGTTTGCGAGTCTATCAGCAGTAAGATTCGTGATTACATGGATCCCCTGCCGGAAGTTGAAATGGTTCCTCATGATGCTGAAGGTCGACATATTTTGCAATTGAAAGTCCTTACAGGTCATTATACGCCCTACTATTATGTTGGAGATGGTCAACGTATAGCTTTCGTTCGAGTAGGTGACGAGAGTATTCCTGCTACTGATGAGGATATGAAACGCCTTGTCCTTAAAGGCTCTAATCGTACTTTTGACTCATTGAAGTCTGATACTTTGTTTGAGAAGAGTTCATTTGTTATACTGACCAATACATTTGAGGAAAAGACAGGCCAACAATTTCAAAAGAAGTATCTCAAGTCGTTTGGACTATTGACTAATGATGGCTGGTTGACTAATGCAGGAGATCTGTTTTCTGACGATTGTCGTTTAAGCCAATCAAGACTATATTGTACTCGGTGGAATGGACTAGAGAAAGATAATGCAATCAATGATGCGGAGTTCAAGGGTAATATCTTGTTGCTGCTTCGTGAAGCTATGAACTTCGTCAAATCCAATACTCGAAAAGGTTGGGAGATATTGCCTGATGGCAGAAAGAATTATCCAGAGTATGCCGAACGAGCTTTGCTCGAAGCATTGGTAAATCATTTCATACATCGCGATTATACCGTAATGGGAGGAGAAGTTCATCTTGATATTTATGATGATAGACTGACTATTACTTCTCCTGGTGGTATGTATAGTGGTCAAAGAATACAAGATTTGCCACTTGAGGAGATTTCATCGGATCGAAGGAATCCTATCCTTGCAGATGTGATGTCCCAGTTGGGTTATATGGAAAAACGAGGTAGTGGATTGAAGCGCATCTATAATGAAACTAAGGCTTTGGATGGGTATCGGGACGAGTTGAAACCGATTTTTAAATCTAGTTCGACCCAGTTTATGACCATTATATACTCTATGGGTTATGATGCAAAGACGAATGATACAGAAACACAGCAAGAAGTAGATAGGAAACAAGTAGTCATTAAGCAGTCACTAAGTAATCGCCAAGTAATCGCTAAGCTGTCACTAAGTATTCCCCAAATTGGTGAACTGCTTCGAAAGATGACAACTCCAATGTCTGCAAAAGATATGCGACATTTTTGTGGACAGAAAGATTCATCTTATTTTAAGACAAATGTCATTGACCCTCTAATTGCAGAGGGATTGGTGGCTATGACTCATCCCAATTCTCCTAAAAGCCCTACACAAAAGTATTATTTGACTGATTTAGGGAAAACATTGATGAAGAACGAGATAAATGGGGAACAAGCGGAAGGAATAGCAGAAGAAAGGGTTAATCGGCTGATTGCAGAATTTGCTGAAGTTCTTCCGCGTTTTCAGGATGGATTCCCTATTATGGAGGAACAATATAAATCCTCACTTTCAGTTTCAGAAGATCGGTGTTTTCAAGTTGCATATGTGTTGAAGAAGGAAATGTTCCAGGATGGCGGTACTTGGATTTACGAAACACCTGAGTTGTATTTGTATGAGATGCAAGGGAACATTTGGCAACATTACTATGCCAACTTTTATATGCATCGTGCTGAAATTAACTATCAAATTCGTTTTTCTGAAATCAAAGAGGCTATCAACTCGTTAGGGATCGATAGCAAATTTGCTATCATTTCAAGTTTCCATTTAGATACATACAATGATTTATATGGAGGTGATATCGTATTTAAAGAGACGAAGTTTGGTTATCAATATGGAGAGACGCCAATATATTATATCCCTTCTCACGAGGCATATCTGATTGTTATGAGGAAAGAATTCCTTCCGAGATGCGAAGCCAAAGTTTATGAAGGCTCAAATACCGATTATCGGATAATCAACGAGCGACATCTTCTCTATTCCAATATCTTTAATATGAAAGACACGGGAAATGGACTTGATTTGACTATGATGCGTAATATAAAGTTTTATTATCCAAGGGATAATGATTTCCGCTATGTCAAGTTTGACGTGGACAGATTTGAACATGTGGAGAGCGACTTGGGTAATGTTAAGAGGATAAACTTATAACAGTGAATAATTCAGTCAAAAAGGATTTAGGTTGGGTCCTCAGCGCCAATTTCGCTGAGGGCTTGCCGTATGCAGTCATCACGACGCTGAGTGTGGTGATGATGGCCGATATGGGCCTGTCGAATACCGAAGTGGCAGCTTGGACATCGCTCTTGGCTATGCCGTGGTCGTTCAAGGCGCTGTGGAGTCCGTGGATTGGCGACACACGTCGCTGGATGTGGCTGATGCAGGTGGCATTGGCTGTCTGCATTTCGGGTGTTGCCCTTTCGCTGCTAAGCAGCAATTGGCTTGTTTGGTGTCTCATTGCCCTGACGGTGGGCGCATTCTCGTCGGCCACCTACGACATCGCTTGCGATGGTTTCTACATGAAGGCGCTCGACAAGGATGCTCAGTCGTTCTTCGTCGGCATCCGCTCCACGGCCTATCGTCTGTCGATGATCTTTGCATCGGGCGTACTGACCACTTTGGTCGGACTTCTGTCGCGAAGCAATGGAGGAGACCTCACGCGAGCATGGATTCTTGTTATGCTGGGCTTGGGTGGTCTGATGCTAATCTTTGCTCTTGCTCATCGCACGTGGCTTCCACACCTAGGTGCGAAAAGTTCTGCCGCTGTTCAGAAAGACGATACCGATTGGGTGGGCGCTTTTGCCGCCTTCGTGCGTAAGCCCGGTCTGTGGTTCATCCTCCTCTTCCTGCTCTTCTATCGCCTGGGCGAGGCATTGCTTTCGAAGATGACCATTCTTTTCCTCAAGGCACCTGTCGAAAGTGGAGGCCTTGGGCTCGACAATGCGGAGTATGGTCTGATCTATGGCACGGTGGGCGTGGGTATGCTCACCATCGGCGGCATCCTGGGCGGTATGCTTGTGTCGAAGTACGGACTGCGCAAGTGCGTCATTCCGCTGGCATTGATGCTCAATGTGCCCGACCTGCTCTATGTCTGGATGTCGATAGCACAGCCACAGAGCCGCCTGCTGATAGGTTCGCTGGTGGGAGTGGAGCAGTTTGGTTATGGTCTGGGCTTCACAGCCTATATGGTCTTCATGCTGCAGTCGTCGCAAG
>JAZQBS010000173.1:0-15032 GCA_045545875.1 Bacteroidales bacterium | reverse complement strand
TCTCGCGCAATTGGTACCATCGTGCTGCTTTGTGTCAGCAATACGTTCATGACGTTTGCCTGGTACGGCAATCTGAAAATGCAGCAGATTCATCCGCAAATCAAGGACTGGCCCCTCATCCTGATCATCCTCATGTCGTGGGGCATTGCCTTCTTCGAGTATTCCTTCATGGTTCCCGCCAACCGCATCGGTTCGCAGATCAATGGAGGTCCCTTCTCCCTGATGCAACTCAAGGTCATCCAGGAAGGCATCTCGCTCATCATTTTCACCCTCATCGTGGCCCTCGTCTTCAAAGGCGAGCCCATCCACTGGAATCACATCGCAGCCTTCGCCTGCATCGTCCTCGCCGTGTTTTTCGCTTTTTTGAAATAATAATCAGAGTAATCAGAATATTCGAAGTATTCTGAAAAAAACAGAAGACTGCAAGCTTTATGTCATTCTATAGAATCACCGTCAAAGTAGGTTCCAACGTCCTCACCCGTCCCGATGGCACGCTCGACGTCACCCGCATGTCGGCCATCGTCGATCAGGTGGCAGCACTTCATCGCCAAGGCATACAGATCATCCTGGTCTCCTCGGGCGCCGTAGCCAGCGGACGCAGCGAACTCAAGGGCCGCCTCTCCACCGACCGGCTCGACACCGTCGATCAGCGCCAGCTCTACTCCGCCGTCGGCCAGGCCAAGCTCATCAACAAATACTACGAACTCTTCCGCGACCACGGCATCGCCTGCGGACAGGTGCTCACCACGAAGGAGTCGTTCGGCTCACGCGGGCATTACCTCAATCAGAAGAACTGCATGGAGGTGATGCTGCAGGAGGGTGTGGTGCCCATCGTCAACGAGAACGACACCATCTCGGTCACCGAACTGATGTTCACCGACAACGACGAGCTCTCGGGTCTCATCGCCACCATGATGTCGGCCGACCTGCTCATCCTGCTCAGCAACATCGACGGCATCTACACAGGCAATCCCTCCGACCCCAACGCGCAGCTCATCCCCATCATCAGCGACGATGCCGACATCAGCCAGTACATCCAGACCAGCAAGTCGAGTTTCGGACGCGGCGGCATGGTCACCAAGCAACGCATCGCACGCAAGGTAGCCGCCGAAGGCATCGAGGTCATCATCTCCAACGGCAAGCGTCCAGGCGTACTCCTCGAACTCGTCCACGTCAATCCTGCCACAGGCCTTAACGAGATTGCGCCCGAGGTGCGCTGCACACGTTTCGTAGCCGACAAGCACGAAGTCTCCAACGTCAAGAAGTGGATTGCCCACTCCGAAGACTTCTCAAAGGGTGCCATCTACCTCAACGAAGGTGCTGTCCGTGCCCTCCTTGGCAAGAAGGCAGCCTCCATCCTCCCCGTGGGTGTCACCCGTGTCGAAGGCACATTTGAGGCTGACGACATCGTCCGCATCCTCGCCGACTCCGACGGCTCACGTCTCGGTGTGGGCAAAATCAGTTGCTCCTCCGACCACGCCCAGAAGGTCATCGGCAAGAAAGGTCAGAAGCCACTCGTCCACTACGATTACCTCTGGCTAGAATAGTCTGAAATCTCTAGATAATCTAGATATTCTAGAACTTCTAGAGCTTCTAGATTATCTAGAGCCTCTAGAAAGTCTAAAGCCAAAAAAAGGCGCACCACTTTTCAGTGATGCGCCTTATTTTTGCAAAAAGCGGGATGCCTTACTCGGCAGCAGCAGCCTCAGCTACGACCTTCACAGGAATCTCTACGCTAACCTCACGGTGGAGCTTGGCAACAGCGACATACTCGCCGAGAACCTTGATGTTGTCGAGCACGATCTGCTTCTTCTCAACGTTGGCGCCCTTGGCTGCGAGAGCCTCGGCAACCTGAGCGTTGCTAACCGAGCCATAGATCTTGCCCTCCTCCGATGCCTTCACGGCAAACTCGAGAGCACCTGCAGCCTTCACTGCCTCAGCAAGAGTCTCGGCATCAGCCTTGATCTTGGCCATCTTCTGTGCCTGCTGCTTCTGCTTCTCAGCGAGCTGCTTCAGGGCAGACTCGGTAGCAAGAATAGCCTTCTTGGTGGGGAGAAGGAAGTTGCGGGCATAGCCGTTCTTAACCTCTACAACGTCGTCCTTATAACCAAGGTTCTGGACGTCTTCAATCAGAATAATCTTCATAATCAGTCTAAAATTTTACTTGGTTAATAATTACTTCAAAAGGTCGGTTACGTATGGAAGCAGCGCAATCTGACGGGCACGCTTGACAGCGGTAGCCACGCGACGCTGGAACTTCAAAGAGGTACCGGTGATGCGACGGGGGAGAATCTTGCCCTGCTCGTTCAGGAACTTCTTGAGGAATTCGGGATCCTTGTAGTCGATGTACTTGATGCCGCTCTTCTTGAAACGGCAATACTTCTTCTTCTTGACGTCAACAGATACTGGGGTCAAGTAACGAATTTCGGTTGTCTCTGCCATAATTATGCCTCCTCTGTTTTAGGTGCCTTGAGTGAACGACGCTTAGCAGCATACTCTGCAGCGTACTTGTCATTCTTGACAGTGATGAAACGGATCACGCGATCCTGACGACGGAAATAAGTCTCGAGTTTCTTGACGACAGCGCCTTCGCCGTCGAACTCCAACAGGAAGTAAAAGCCGGTAGATTTCTTCTCGATTGGATAAGCGAGTTTCTTCATACCCCAAGCCTCCTCGTTAATGATGGTAGCACCACGCTTTTCGAGTTCAGCCTTTACAGCTTCTACCGTTTCCTTTACCTGAGCATCAGATAAAACGGGAGTCAAAATGAAAACGGTTTCGTAATGATTCATTTGATTTGAACCTTTAAGTTGTAAATTTTGATGGTTATTAAATAATGTGTTCCGGTCCGCTTTCCGAAGATTTTGGCCGAAACGCGGGTGCAAAGATAGAAAAAATCAGCATAAGTCGGTCACCATCCTCCCATCTTTTTAAATAAATATCATCGATTTCCCCTTGTAACTCCTTTTTTTGGCAATCCGACATGCTAAACCTTTCGTCTGAAAACCGAAAATGCAAATCCCAATTTCAGATTGTCGCATGTCCCCTAACGTTTGATAAAGGCCATGCTCGTGCGATTGTTTCATCGTTGGTTTTCTTTCGCCAATTTCTGATAAACCGATGGAGTCATGCCGATGAGTTTCTTGAAAGCAATGATGAAGGTGTTGGGCGAATTGAACCCCACCATTTCAGCAATGGCCTGAATTGTCAGATTGGCATATTGAGGATCTGAAAGCTTTCGGCTTGCTTCTCTTATACGAAACTCGTTAAGATAGGTTTTAAAATTCTTCTGATAGCTTTTGTTGATTACGTAGGAGACGTATTTCGTATTCGAATCGACCAAATTGGCAAGTAATGCTAAACTGAAATCGGGATTGCTGAAATTGCGTGCATCACACATTACTGCATCAATCTCCTCCTGTAGTTGGCGAACTTGCTGCAGAGAAAGAACCGGTGTATCGGACAAGTTTTCTTGCTTGTCCTCTGTTTCGATGGGGTCCAATGAATCAGAAATGATCTCCTCATCAGCTTTGATCTCTATTGGGGAAGACTGCAGTTTTTCGTCTCGCAATGCACGTTCTCGCTCCATGGAACGTATTTGCTCTTTGTTCTTTTCGACAAGCAATCTATAGGCAGAATTGAGATTCTTGTTCTTGCTTACTGCGATGAGAGACAAAGTGACCAATAACACAACAACCAGTATGCAGAATCCGACGAAAAACCATTGGCGGTTTATTGTCTTGTGAAGAGACATCACTTCCTTGTCATTAGCTCGCTTTTCGTAGGCGAAAAGACGATTCAACGCCGCATGCATCTGTTTTCCATGCTGGAGTGTATCTCGGAGCATGATGGCAAGGTTGGCATACTCTTTACTGCGTATGCTGTCTCCAATCTCAGCATATATGTGGGTGAGATGCTGATAAGCAGATTGGCGTAATTCTACGCAGCCCTTATGCCCTCCTTGCTTCACAATGGTGGAAAAATGAACAATGGCCGAATCATTTTGCCCCATTTTCTCGTAAATTTTTCCGAAATCATCTTCTTGGGAAAGATCGTAGGGAATACCCAACTGCAATCTACGCGATACCTCAAGGCCGTCGCGGGTTGAAATCAACGCTTCCTCATATTTCTTGTCAATGATCGCCAATGCAGTCTTGCAGACACACTGGTAATATGGTGAGAGTTGAGGATCCCACTCGGGCAGTTGTTGAAGCTTATCGTAATAGGTATGTGTCTTTTCAGCATTGCCTGCATAAGAACAGCACATGACCAGATTCGTCAGGAAGATGCTTTGAAGACGCTGTTCCTGCTGCAAGGAGGCTTTATATCCTTTCTCAAAATAGTATGCAGCGCGGTCGTAATCTTGAAATAAACCATAAAGATTGCCAATACTGCCCAGTGCCGAAGTATAATTTGTAAGGTCTCCGTTTATATCAGCCAATTCCAAACACTTTGTATAGAGGTCAAGAGCAATATCGAACCGGTCTTCATTGAAGGCCTCATTGCCCTTTTTCAGTAACTGTTTGCATTCATCGGTGCTCGATATATCCGAGACAGCAAGACACCGTACCGAACAACAGACAAAAAAGGTCAATATAAATACTGAGAGCCTCATAGGAAAGAGTGAAACAATAGAATTGATGGATTGTTTTGTGTGCAAAAATATCAAAAAAACTGCAATTTTCCAATTTTTTATGTCTATTTCAAGAAATCGTGATACAAAAACGAGATTTTTTGGAGCTTATTATCTATTATTTGCTATCTTTGCACTGCAAAACATTCTTTGCTCTAAATGAAGAAAGTATTATTTAACCCCATTATCAATATTAAAACCCATCAAAAGTATGAAACACCTTCTACTTATCTCTGCTCTCTTGAGCACTGGAGTTTCTGCGGCTATGGCCGAGAACGTTACTGCTGATCCTGCCGATGGCAGCGTACTTGCCACCTTGAGCAAGATTACTCTTACTTGGGAGAATGAGACCTCAGTTGACAACAATGGTTCGGCTGCAATCACCGTTACCGATGCTGCCGGTACAGTCGTAGTTAGTGAGGCTGTTTCAGATTATGGCACCGAGGTGAACCAGATGGTTGTTACTTTCGCCGACATCACAACCGAGGGCACTTATACTGTCAACTTCCCTGCCGAGCGCTACAGTTTCCTTCGCGAAGGTGGCGAAACTGCCTATTCCGAGGCCTTTACTCTTACCTATACCATTGGCGAGGGGGGACTTGATCCTGACCACACATTCACTCCTGATGGCACTGTCGGTTACCTCTATTCCATTGATGTAGCTTTCAACAACTACGTAAAGGCTGCCTACAAGTGGAATGCAACCGAAGAGGAGAAGCCATACTTCACCGATACCGAGGGCAATGTCGTAGCAAAAGCCTCTATTCCCTATGCAGGCGACCTCGCCAACACCAACAAGGTGCGTATCGTTCTTGCTCAATTACTTGCCACTCCTGGCGTCTATACACTCCACGTACCTGAGGGTGCTTGCAATGTCATGACCGAGGCCACCGACTACACTGGATTTGCTTGCCCAGCTTTTACCCACGTTTTCACCGTTACTGGCGAGGGACTCGACAATTTTACCACCAATCCTTCGGCTGAGACTCCTGTTCGCAACTTCAGTTCTGTTGCAGTTACTTTCCCGGATGTTGATACCATGATTATCAACCCAGATATCATCAACGACTATAATCGTAACTACTTCAACATCTATACGGCTGGCACCAACACCTCTGCAGGCAGCTTCCGTATCGGTACTGGTGAAGTTGAAGGTAATACCGTGACCTTCCCTCTCCAGAAGCCAATTATCAATGGAGGCACCTATGTGCTTGACTTCGGTCCTGACTGCTTCCTTCTTGGCGAGGACCAGCATGGCAACTCTCCTGTTCACGTTGAGATCGTTATTGATGAGGGCGAACCCACTGCTGTCGAAATCACACCTGCTCCCGGGCAGACCTATAGCCGTCTCTCCGAGTTCACCTTCGTTTATCCTGGTGTAACTTCCATCAAGAAGAATCCGAATGTTTATCAGAACATCTACGTTTATGACAGCAGTCACAAGTCAACTTATGCTTATGTTGGCAACAATAGTCTTACCATCGAGGGTAATACGGTGAAGGCTGTTCTTAATATGGCAGTTGTTGAAGAGGATGTTGTCACCCTTGAGATGCCAACTGGTTTCTTCATTTTCGACGACGATGAGGACAAATACAATACTGCTCTCTGCGAGACATACTACATCGACGGCACTGGTTTCGATGCTATCGAGTGCGAGCCAGTCAACGGCAGCATCGTAGATAGCCTTAAGACCATCGTGATTACTTATGTAGATGAGACCTTGGTTGCAAACAACTCCTCTTCTTACGCCAGCATCACAGTTTACGACTCGGCCAATAACTATGTAGCTACTGCCAGCATGTACCAGAACCAAATCACCGCTGGCCCCGGCGAAAACCAGGCAACTATCACGCTAAATGTTGCCTTGACAGAGAAGGATACCTATACCTTCAAACTCCCAGGCAACGCCTTCTTCCTTGGTGAAGACCAGCGTTACAGCACCGTTCAGAAGTTTGAGTACACTGTCGATCCTGATTATGTTCCTACTTCTCTGGAAGCTATTGAGAGTACAACCGATGTTGTGCCAGGCATCTTCACCATCGATGGCCGCAAGGTCGAGAAGGCAGGCAAGGGCATCTTCATCATTGATGGCAAGATTGTCAAGTATTGATTCTCTAATTAGAATTCCTTCATAATCAATGAGACTTTCTTTAATTCCTCTAACACTTGTAGCCTGCACTCTCGTGGTGCAGGCCCAAGTTTTTTTACCTCAATCTGATCAGGATCTTATGGTGCAGAAAGGAGGACAATTACAAACCGCAATGCCTTCTTTCTGGAATACACCAGTTATCCTGCCGCAGCTCTCTTCCCAATACCCTTCTGCTGGACATTCTTGGATTGGCTATAATCAGAGTGCGGGTGTTGATTCCACCACTGTAGTTGACAATTGGGGTAACTTCTTGACTTTCGGAGGTATGGTGGGCTTTGATATCGAGCCACTCAGTGTCGATTTTTCCATGATCGACACGATATATGCTCATCCCAAGATGGCTCCTTATGGCTATCTTTCCGGTAATATCTATTATGCGTATTGTCCTAATTTCAGTAATACTACTGGCACATATACCAGCATGGATTACATGGGTTGGGATATCCGCAATTGGAATGTTACCGATTCGGTACGTGTGCGTATCACCAATGGCACCAGCGACATTCCTTATATAGGTTGTTATGATCCTGTGACGGGTATTGACTATGCGATTACCTTTGGCAATGAGAATGGTTATGAGACCTACTACAGTTACATCGTAGATCCAGGAACTCACAAACTCAAGCGACTGGCAAAGCTTGGCATTTATGATAGTGCCGAGAACTTCACTTCCTACAAGGCCATGTTCTCCGATGGAGTTGAGATCTATGCTCTCAACCGCGACTATGTGATGCGCATTGATCGCAAAACCGGCCTTGCCACCGAGGTGGGTCACTTCGACTTTGAGTATAACGCTTATGGTATTCAGGCTGTCCGATACGATAATGGACGTTTCATCCTCGATCATTACGATCTCTACACCGGAACGTCATTCTGGAGCTTCACACTCGACAACATTGGTGCCGATGGCGTAATCCAGAAGGAGCTGATTGGTTACGTTCCAACGGGATGGGATCACATCTTCCGTGCCCCTTCTGCTGAACTTTGCGAAACTGAGGTCCTCTCAAACGTGAAGGATCTGAAGGCTGTGGCTTCAGATGACCAGCATGCAACCATCACCTTCACCGTGCCTTCTACCACAACCTCAGGCATTACCCTTTCTTCCAGTACAATGGCCAATGTCACTGTACTTATTGATGGACAGGCAATTACCTTACCCGAAACACAGTATGCACTGGGTAGCAAGGTTTTGGTTGAGGTGGAAGGTCTTGAACCGACTTGCCTCCACTTCGTTTCCGCGCAATGCAATCCCATACATGAGTGGTCGGCTGTTGAGCCATTTGCCCTTGTCGGCAATACACTTCGTGGAGTTCCTTTCTGCGCCGGCGCTGATGCTCCCGGTCAGGTTTCGAACATCAGAGTAACCGCCGTTCCCGATGCAAACCGCATCAAGATCTCTTGGTCGGCACCTACCTTTGCCCGCTATGCAGCTTTCGGATCATCTTTCGACAAGAATGATATTACTTATAAGGTTGCAAACTCTCTCACCGGCGAGGTTGTAGCAGAAGGCCTTACCGAAACATCACTCTTGCTCGATATCCCTGCTTATTATTCTACTCAGCAGTTCACGATCATACCTTTCTCAGCGGGTATGGAAGGAACGCCTGCCGAGAGCAGCCGTTATGTGTTCGGTTCCTACGTTGAGCTGCCGTATTTTGAAGACTTCGAGAATTCTCATTCCTTGGAGTACTTCACTGTCATCAATGCGAATGAAGATGGTACTGCTCGCACCTGGAATTGGAATACCTATTATCATTTCGTAACGATGAATACTCCGATCAATGGTATCTATAATGATGATTGGCTTATAACTCCCAACTTCAATGCCGATTCGGATCATGTTTATCGTCTGGCATTCACGATAGGCAATGACAATAAGGATCATAATCTCCATATCACGATGGGCAATGATCCATCAGTTCAGTCGCAGACACAGATGGTAGCCGATCTTGAGGGATACCATATCCCAGGCGAGGATATCGAACTTCAGTTCTACGCCCGTCCGGAAACCGCAGGTTCTTATTGCTTTGGCATCTATGACTTCTCTACCGATAATGGAGGCTTCTATCACATTGATAACCTTCGTATTGAAGAGGCCTTCTCGACTCATGCTCCTGACTCTGTCACCGAGGTGTTCTTCCAGCCAGCCGATGGCGGTGCGCTCAGTGGCACACTCTTCTTTACTCTTCCCGAAAAGGATGTATTGGGAGAATCGCTCACGAGATTGACCAAGTATGAGGTCTATCACAACGATACGCTCGTCAGCACCATCACCGATGCACAGCTTGGTTCTGCCGAGGCCGTTGATGTAACGGCTATCCATGGCTACAACAACTATCGTATCGTCTCTTACAACGAGTTTGGCAATGGTTGGCCCGTCGATTATCGCGTCTTTGTAGGTGCTGACATCCCTGTCGAAGTATCTGGCTTTGTTGCTGTTTGGGCCGAGAATACTCAGCCACGACGCAGTGGCGTCACCCTCTCTTGGGAGGCTCCTACAAAGGGCGTGCGTGGTGGATATGTCAATCCGGATGCTCTCACCTATAATATCTATCACTACAATCCCGACGACAATCAGTATTCACTCATCGAGTCGGGTGTAACGGGTACCAGTTTCACTACTTCCGAGCTCACAGGCAGTTCGCAGGATTACTTTGCCTATGCCATTGGAGCCGTGAGCAGCGAGGGTGAGGGCAAACGTGTACGCAAGGGTATCACCTTGGGAACACCTTACACACTACCATTCTCCGAGAGTTGGTACTATGGAGGACAGAATGGTCCCTGGATCACCACTACTTTGGAGGGTGCTCCAGGTTGGGCTATCGACAACAATATCTTCAACATGCACATCGAGGCTGTCGATGGTGATGAATTCCAGCTCTTGCTTCGCAACCTGGGTGACGATGTTGTCAGCGCACGTATAGCTTCACCTATCTTCGATTTCAAGGATACCACCAACCCCGTTCTAGGCCTTTGGATATTCCATGATATCAATGTTTCCGAAGGCAGCTGGTTCTGTCTTGAAGCTTCGGAAGATGGTCTTAACTTCAGTGACATCTCCGAACACACAGCCTTCGCGGACAATGCCGGTTGGGTATTCCATGCCCTCCCATTGGAGGCCGTTAAGGGCAAGAAGGTCCAGTTGGCCATCAAGGTCTATATGGACGAGGTTCAGAGCCGCTTCTTTACCGATGCACTACAGGTTGTCGATCTTAAGGCAGGTAATGACCTTGGCGTCACCGGTTTCAGCTATCAGGAGGATCAGGCCCTCGGCACCATGTCTGACATCGAGGTACAAGTCGTCAACTTAGGCGCTCAGGAGGCAGCAGAATATGAGGTTTGCCTCTATGCCAATGGCGAGATGGTGGGCGACGAGCTGATAGATGAACCTTTGGCTTCCGGTCATACTCGAACCTTCACCTTCCAAGTTGATTTGCAGGCTACGGTTCAGGAGGGTGTCAAGTGCTATGCTGAAGTTATCTATGATGACGACAACGAGCTCAACAACGTGACCGATGTCGTGACTATTCTTCCTCTTGTGCTCGACCTCAATGCACCTGCCGACCTCACCCTCAACGACGCGCAGGATCTCAACTGGTCGGCACCAGCCGAGATGCGTGGTCGTCGTGTCTTTGAGGACTTCGAGAATGGCAAGGCCTTCAGCATCGGCGGTCACAACGGTTGGATCTGCTACGATGGCGATGGCCAACTCGTGGCCGGTTATACACAGTATTATAACAACTACTGGCCTAATTACAACAATCCACAGGCTTGGATGATCTGGAGCCTTGAAGAAACCGGTACCATTGCAAACGCTTGGTATCCAATCGATGGCGAAAAGTGTCTTATCAGTTGGATGGTTACTGGCCAGATGCCTGATATGACCAATGCCACAACCACCAAGGACGACTGGTTCATTTCGCCCGAGGTTCTTGGTGGAACCGATCTTAGCTTCCAGGCCAAGGCCCCTCTCTGTAGCTATTATGGACCTTCTTCAATGCAGATCCTTACTTCAGCTACCGATCGTGATCCAGCCAGTTTTACGCTCCTCAAGGAGTATTCTGTTGGAGCTTCCATGGTCGAAGAGGTTGAGGATATCAGTGTCACCTTGCCTGCCGATGCCCGCTATGTAGCTATCCGCTGCACCGGAACCGAGTTCGCCTTGATGATCGATAATCTCGATTACACCTTGGCTCAGACGCCTCAGCTCGCTGGCTACAACGTCTATTGTGGCTTCGGTCGCCAGAATGCCAGCATTCTCACCGACTTGCAGTATCATCCGCAGCGCATCGGCACTTACGCCGTATCTGCACAGTATGACTTGGGCGAGTCAGAGCTCAGCAACAGCATCGAGGTGACGACTCTCGGTATTGACAAGGTGGAGGCCGACGAGGCAGCCCAGCGCGAATACTGGTCACTCGATGGCCGTCGCATGCGCGATGCTTCTGCCAGTGGCGTCTATATCATGCGTCAGCAGGGCACCGTTCGTAAAGCTATCGTCAAGTAAAACATTTTCCAATGAACAAAGGAATTCAAATCATCTGCGCTATGGCCCTCCTTCTGGGGAGCCATAGTGTATTTGCTATCCCTGCTGATCCTGCCGTCCGCACGTATCGTCAGCCAGATGGAACGCTTATCAAGTATCAAATCACAGGTGATGAGTTTTCTCATTCCATCCTTGACATACAGGGTCGTGAAATGTGTTTCGACACCACTACACGAACACTACGTCTGATGAGCGAAGCGGAAATTGAAGATCGCAAACAAGCTGCTCCTCGCAGAGCCCCCGAACCTGGCACCGAGCGACGCGGATTCTACCCCACTACAGGTCAGCGCCACTCACTGGTGTTCCTCATTGAGTTTTCTGACATTCGGTTTACTACTGTTGGCGACGATCCCAACCTATACTACACCCGTATGCTCAACGAAGAGGGATTTGCCGACCATGGAGCTACGGGTTCTGCCCGAGATTATTACCTCACGGCATCGAAAGGACTCTTTGAGCCCACTTTCGATGTCGTTGGACCTATCCGACTCGACAAGACAGCCAGCTACTATGGCGGTAATGGACCTTCGGGTAGTGATGTCCATCAAGCAGAGCCAATCTACGAGGCTTGTATTATTGCCGACAGTTTAGGATTGGTCGATTTCGCTCAGTATGATGACGACCAGAATGGCATAGTCGATAACATCTTCTTTTTCTATGCTGGTTTTGGCGAGGCTGATACGGGCTTCAGCGACTGCATCTGGCCACACGCCTGGAATCTCGACAATGCCGAGTTGCCTTTGACGCTGCAGGGCAAGAAGATCTACAGCTATGCCTGCTCAAACGAGATTCGTTATCAGGAAAATGCCGCCGAATACGAGCCCACTGGCATCGGCACCTTTGTCCATGAGTTTGCTCACGTGTTGGGCCTTCCCGACCTCTACAACACCGTGGGTGGTATGAGTTCACTCTATTCCTATACCCCAAACAACTGGAGTGTAATGGATCATGGGCCTTACAATAACAACACCTGCACACCGCCCACCTTCTCCAGCTTCGAACGCTATTCTATCGGTTGGCTACATCCCGAAATTCTCACACCCCAGGCCGATACCACCAGTGTGTTGCCCGCCCTTGAGGAGAGTGCCCGTGCCTATCTGGTCGAGGTTCCCGCCAAGGAACATGAGTATTTCCTGCTCGAAAATCGCCAGCAGGAGGGTTGGGACACTTATCTTCCCAATCATGGCATGCTGATTTGGCACATCGATTATGACTCTACCCGCTGGGCAAACAACAGTCCCAACAACGAGCCGAAACAGTTGGTAGATATCTACGAGGCCGATGGCGACTATTCTACATCCACTTATGCAGGCGATGTTATGCCAGGAGCCTATAACATCACTTCGTTGGCTCTCTACTCATGGGCCAACGAGTTGGTAACGAGTCCCGATTTTGTCAGAGAAACCGCCGATGGAACGATTCTTTTCCTATTGCAAGGTGTCAACTATTCGGCAGCACAACCACAGACTCTGCAGGTTTCCAATCTCGATGCTCATGGTTTTGTACTCTCATGGGACGAAGTTTCCGATGCCACCAGCTATCGCGTCATTGTCAACGAAGGGGAGGCACAGATTCAGGATCTTGAGGTAATCGACACCTCGGTCATGCTCGTGGGACTAAAACCTGCTACCACTTATACATTGCAAGTTGTAGCTTATGTAGGCACATTTGCTTCTCAGCCAGCCACAATTGAGGTTACCACAATGGATCTTCCTTTTGTTGATCGTACCCCGACAACACTTCCAGCCACCGATGTTCAGGCGGACAGTTTTGTTGCCCATTGGGAACCATTGACCGATGCCAACAACTATCTGCTTACCCTTTGCCAATTGCAGAGCTCCATCTCGAGTGGCCAGCAAGGCTATGACTTCAGCGAAAAGGCCGATGGCATGCCATCACTGTGGGAGAGCAGCAGTTCTACCTATTATGCCATCTCAGGTTATTATGGCGCCGCTTCTCCTTCACTTCGCTTCTCGAAGGATCAAGATTATCTCTTCATTGCTTACCCCGAGGCAACTATCACTTCGCTCTCATTCTGGATGCGAGGACAGAAGGATCAAGGTTCGGTCGATGTCGAGTGGCGAGCCAACGACGAAGATGCTTGGCAGCTTGTGAGCAACATACCTCTTTCAGCCGAAGGCCAAACCGTCACCCTTTCCTTCGAGCAGGAGGTTTCGGCGCTGCGTATTCTCTATCATCGCGATGGCGGATTTGTCGTTATCGACGATGTAGAGGTCGAGATTATCGTTCAGGAGCACACCCCACTCCCTGGTTTTGACGATCTCTCTGTAGGAGATGTCCTACAGTATTCTTTCTCATCTCTCCAACCTGAGACCACCTATACCTATCGTGTCAAGGCGGTCAATGCTGCAGGTGAGATTTCACAGCCTTCTGCCGAACAGTATGTAGTAACATTGGCCGATGCGGGAGGTTCAGACCCTGGTGATGACCCAGGAGAGAATCCCGGAGGAGATCCGACAACTGGTCCGACTCACAAAATACTTGTTGAGGAGTTCACTGGTCAGGATTGTGTCTATTGTCCCATGGGAGCAGAATACATTCAGTCTGCTATTGCGGGTAACGAAGATCGTGTAGTCGAAGTCAGGCACCATGCTGGTTATTATCCCGATTACCTCACCTGCGAGGCGGATATCCAGTATGCTCAGCTTTTTGGAATCAACAGTGCTCCAACGGGTATTATCAACCGAGCTGAGTTTGGTGAGACTTGCAAGATTACCTTTGCTGCCACATTGTCGCCCGATTCCATTCGTTCTACCATTATTCGTGAATTGGCCAAGCCAGATTATGTCACGGTCAATATAGAGACAACCTATGATGAGACTACACAAGAAGTTACTGCTCGTATTTATGGACATCTCATTCAGGCTGTACCTGGATCAAATACACGTCTCAATGTGTGGTTAATTGAAAGCGGTTATCGTAGTTATCAGCAATCCATCACGGGTGTACTCTCCAATTACATGCACACCGACTATCAGCGAAAATCGCTCACAGAAATAAAGGGTGATGAACTGACTTTCGATGCTGATGGGAACTATGACCAAACATTTACCTACACTATTCCAAAGACTTATCCTGCCTATACAGAGAGTGGTGCTTCAGCGACCAAGTCAACCGAAGCCATACCCGCAACTTCCCGCATCGTTGCCTTTGTGTCAAATTGGAGTAGATCTGATGACTGCGAGGTATATAATGTAAACAGTGCACTTATTGGGCACAATGCAGAAGATGCCGCAGCCATCACCAATCTTCAGCCCGACGCCAGTCTCCCGCTCCCGATTGTCGATTTGCAAGGTCGTCGAGTATCAGATGGTCAACATGGCTTCATGATTAAAAATGGCCGCGTGATTATGTTACGCTAATTCGCGTCAAGTAAGGAATCTTTTCCAACCATCCATTGAAAGCAACGACCTCCTCGGTCGTTGCTTTTTGTTTGTTTTTATTTGTTGGGGGATAGCCTAGGAGACTAATGGACTACCTTTATATGAAGAAAAACGTTTTTGAAAGGCCCAAGTTACAAAAGCGCAACTTAACAATTTTTATAATCGAGTAGGAGGTAAACGCTAATCGTAGACGTTTATCTCCTACTTTCACGTTTACCGACCTCTCACACCACCGTACGTGCCGTTCGGCATACGGCGGTTCCTTATTATTGCACGCGGACTATTAAACGATGATAGTCC
>JAZQBS010000172.1:0-4275 GCA_045545875.1 Bacteroidales bacterium | reverse complement strand
AACAATATCGTTGCGCTTGTGCTGGCGCTGCTTTGCATGGTGATCTGCGGAAGGACCTTCTACCGCAATGCTTGGAAGCAGGTTCGCCATGGTGCTGCGGAAGTCGGAGGCCAAGCGGTCTTAGGAAGACAAAGGGCTATGACAACCCCTTGGCTCACAGAACGACATGGCTACGATCCGACTTGAACAATATCGTTGCGCTTGTGCTGGCGCTGCTTTGCATGGTGATCTGCGGAAGGACCTTCTACCGCAATGCTTGGAAGCAGGTTCGCCATGGTGCTGCGGGCATGGACACACTCGTAGCCCTCTCGACAGGCATTGCCTTCCTTTTCAGCGCATTCAACACATTTTTCGGCGAAGCCGTCTGGGGCAGCCGAGGCATCGAATGGCACACCTACTTCGACGCTTCGGTGATGATCCTTACCTTTGTGCTCACCGGAAGGCTGCTCGAAGAGAAGGCGAAAGACGGCACGGCAAGTTCCATCCGCCAACTGATGGGCATGGCACCCAAGACCGCACATATCGTCGAGAAGAAGGCAAAACGGGACGCAGCCGGCAACATCATCGAGCCTGCCATCGTGCGCGAAGTGCCCATTTCGACCATCGAGAAGGGCGATCTGCTCGAAGTGCGACCTGGCGAAAAGGTGCCCGTGGATGGTGATGTAGTCGAAGCCGAGAGTTTCATGACCGCTGATGCCGCCTATGTGGACGAAAGCATGATCACAGGCGAACCCACACCTGCCGAGAAACGAAAAGGCTCGAAGGTTCTGGCCGGCACCATTCCCAGCCAAGGGAAGTTCACGATGCGTGCCCGACAGATTGGTGAGGAGACGGCTTTGGCACATATCATCCGTATGGTCCAAGAGGCACAAGGCTCGAAAGCGCCCGTGCAGCGTATCGTCGATCGGGCAGCGCTCATCTTTGTGCCTGTGGTGACGAGCATCGCACTAATAACCTTCCTTGTGTGGTATGTGGTGGGCGGCAATGCCCATTTGCCACAAGCCATCCTTTCGGCGGTTTCGGTTCTCGTCATTGCCTGTCCCTGTGCCATGGGACTGGCCACACCTACAGCGCTGATGGTGGGTATAGGCAAGGCCGCAGAGAAACAGATTCTCGTGAAGGACGCTGCCGCCCTCGAGAACCTGCGCAAGGTGAATGTGCTAGTTACCGACAAGACGGGCACGCTGACCATCCCCAACCAAGAAGTGGATTTCACCAAGGCCGACAATCTCGACCTCGAAGTGCGTGAGACATTGAAGCCCCATGCACGCGAGGCGATGGAGGAACTGCAGCAAAATGGTGTGGAAGTCCATATGATGAGCGGCGACAAGGACGAGGCTGCCCGCTATTGGGCCGAAAAGGCGGGCATTCGTCATTATCAAAGCAAGGTGCTGCCGCAGGACAAGGAGAACCTCGTTCGTCGTCTGCAAAGCGAAGGCAAACGGGTGGCCATGGTGGGCGACGGCATCAACGACACGCAAGCCCTGGCCCTTGCCGATGTGAGCATTGCCATCGGACGTGGCACCGACGTGGCGATGGACGTAGCGCAAGTGACGCTGATGGGCGACGACCTGCGTGCCATCCCCGAAGCCATCCGACTGAGCCGACGCACGGTGTCGATGATCCGACAGAACCTCTTCTGGGCTTTCATCTACAACATCGTCTGCATCCCCCTGGCCGCAGGTCTACCCTACGCCTTCGGCATTCCCTTCCAGATCACTCCTACCCTTGCCAGTGCCCTGATGGCCCTCTCGAGCGTCAGCGTCGTGCTGAATAGTTTGAGGTTGAAGATCACATAATCATTGGAACAAATCGTCCATCGTCACCTCCGATTGCACGATTCCGCTATGGAGATTGTGAGCCACTCCGTAAGTGGTAATAAAAGTATGACAGATGGACTTCTTTGTACGTGTAACATTTCGGAACAAAGAAGCTCGATTTCTCAGACGCTCTTCATAGTCGGAGGTTATTTCGTACTTGTCGGCCGCATACTTAACTTCACAGAGATTAATGACTTCATCGGCCCGGTCGATGAGCAAGTCTATCTGTCCACCTTTCCAAGACGTGCCATTCTTGTCAATAAACGGACGACAAGACCATGAATGAACATTGGAGATGATGCCATCGATTCCGAGAGCACGCTTAATTTGAGAAATATGATGTAAGCATACCTGTTCGAATGCATAGCCACTCCAGGCAGTCATCTGACCCTTGCCTACAAGTTTGCTCCAAAGATGCTCATCCTGACCGCTGTGATCCTCTACGTACTTGATATGGAACAACGAGAAGAGGTCAGTAAGTTGATATAATGCTTCGCGATCAGTTTTGCCGATAGCGGTATATTTGCGTATGAAATCGCATTTGATCAAATTGTCAAGCACTTCTGTCAGCAATCCTCCTTCTTTCAGCCTTAAACCTTCGAGAATCTCTTGTCGTGTCAGGCCTTTTAGTTTTGTGGCCAACAATCCCACTACTCCCCTATAAACCTTTGACTCGTTGAAAAGTGAACGGAAAAGGAAATCAAACTCCTGTCGAAGTGGCGCCCCCTGTTTGAAAAACAGTTCATCGATGCAGACATCGAGAGGCACATCGCGTACCAGCATGTCAAGATAATAAGGAATTCCTCCCAGCACCATATAGGTCTTAATCAACTGGTGGCGCGTCATTTCAATGCCCTTAATCTCGCGCAAGAACAATTCTGTCTCCTTCAGCGAAAAGGGAGCAAGCCATATCGAACGACATACCCTGCCATAGATACCTCCTTTGTCGCCTATGAATTTCGAAAGCATCCAGGTAGTGGCCGAGCCACAAACAAAGAGTTTCAGATTGCTCTTCATCGAGGCCCAGTCGTTCCAAAACTGGCTGAAAGCAGCAAGGAAGTTGCTTTTAGGTGTATCCATCCAAGGTATCTCGTCTAGAAATACCACTACCCTATCCTTCTGAAGAGTATCCAAGTAATTGCGTAAGGCATCAAATGCCTCGAACCAATCCTTCAATCGCTTCACTTCCTGCCCGGAATACTCCTCAAGACGCTTCTGAAACTGTGATAACACGACCGCACGAGGGACGTTAAACAGACCTGTAAATGCAAAGTCGAAATGATTGTCGAAAATGCTTTTCACCAGAAATGTCTTACCAATTCGACGGCGCCCATAGACGGCCACAAGTTCTGCCTTGCCGCTATCAAGATAGTTCTTGATGATTTTCTGCTCATATTCACGGCCAATTATCCTATTGCTTGTCATATTTGTACGATGATTAGTTGGTGCAAATATACAATTATTATTTTAAATAAACAAGCGATACTACTTCCTTAACTCAATTTTTAACATATTTAAGGAAGCAGTATCGCCGATAGCGGTTCCTTAACTACCATTTTTGACATAGTTAAGGAAGTAGTATCGCCGATAGTGGTTCCTTAACTATCATTTTTGACATAGTTAAGGAAGTGCTATCGCCACTTATCGCAAAAGCGGGAGCCAGACGGACATTTCGCCCTTGCCACGATTGCCCCAGGCATAATAAGGAATGAGACGAATGGGAAGCTGACGGCCTGCTCGACCTATTTCGCGATAGAGCTGGCCCTGCCATGAAGCCTCGTTGGCAAGCGCGGCAACGCCTTCGAGCGCCATCACGGGATGGCCATCAATCTCGATCATTACAGGTTCCAACTGGATATCGGCGGGGATAAGCACATCGTCGATACGGATGCCTTGCGGCAGGTCGGCACTCTCGAGACAATAGACGATGGGACCACGCTTGATGGCCACCTGATTACGAACCTCCTCGACCAAAGGATTGGCCTCCATGAGGCGAACAGGCATCGTCATGTTCCATTCGACGACATCGCCCTTCTTCCAGATGCGTGTGGCTTCTGCATAGGTGCTCGAACGGTGCAATATTTGAAGAGGTGCACCATTGATGTCGAGGGTGGCACGCTCGGACCAGTCGGGAAGGCGGAAACGAAGTGTCCATGCCTTGCCTCTGGCCTTCTTGGGGAGTTCGTCGATGGTGACAGAGACATGGCCGTCCCAGGGATATTGGGTGGTCTCGGTGAGACGTACTTCGCCGATGCCCGGAATATTAGCTGTGGTCTTAGCCTCGCCATAGAACTGCAACGTGAGCGAAGGAGCCTGCCCTAGCGTGCTCACCGTGAAGGCATAGTTCTGTGCCTCGCTGACGGTGCGCAGGGTGTTGGGTGGACAGCAGAAGCAGGAGATGTATTCCTTGCGTTCCTTGGGCCAGCGCAGGGTGTAGGGCAGGTCGGCTGAGATG
>JAZQBS010000171.1:0-50402 GCA_045545875.1 Bacteroidales bacterium | reverse complement strand
TCTTTGATTCGTTTTCGATTTTATACGTAAAATTTCCATATGTGTATAAATCGTCAGCTTTACACATAAGACCCAAGAAGATTGTGAAGAATAAAATGATTACTCTTTTCATAGTTTTTTGAAATAAATTGTTTGTGTATTATTAATTGTAGATTAGTTTATATAGAAATGATAAAATATAACGTACTTCTCATCCCCTCCCCATGAATCAGGTCGCCGTCCATGTGGGTGGTGAACTTGTCGATGTCATTCTTTTGCTGTTACGATTCTTGTTTAAATGATCAGACGATGATGATTTTAAGGATAATTGTGTTTTGCAAGTATCCGGGTGCAAAGATAAGGGATTTCTCCGACACCACCAAATTTTTTAAGCTTTTTTAATTTTGCATAATAATAATGGCTATCACCTCTCATCTCCCTCCCCATGAATCTGATCGCGCTGCATACGGGAGGCGAGTTTGTCGAGATTCATTTGGCAGATGTCGTCGAGGGTATAGCCGAGGTCGTGGGCCAGGGAGGCGGCATACCACATCACATCGCCCAACTCGAGGGCAATCTGATGGCGGCGTTCGGGGGTGAACTCGTCGTGGTTGTCGCGGATGACCTTCTTGACCTTGTCGGCGACTTCGCCGGCTTCTCCGGTGAGGCCGAGGGTGGGGTAGATGATGGCGCGGGAGGAGGGGTAGATGGCGGTGCGGCGGGCGCCTTCCTGATATTCGTTTATCGTCATTGCTTTGAAAAAAGATGAAAATGGTTTTGTGAGAAGATGAAAAATGGATTTATGAACTATGGAACTGCAATCATGCAGTTCTGATGTCTTGCTTTGAAGTGTCAGCCGAAAGCGAGCTTTCTGCTGCCGCTTCCAATCAATACATCACCCTTTCAGGGCTTTCATAGTTCATAAAACGAAAATCGTTTCACAAAAAATATTTAAAAATGTTTGTGGGTCAATGCTTTGTCGGGACTTTGTTCCTCCCCCTAAGCAGGGGGATTAGAGGGGGTCTCTCAGAGGCCACGCTGGTTCTGGATGATGGCATCGCGGACGCGGCGGGTGAGGGTGTCGTAGGTGTCGTCGGGCTGTGGTTGGATGACGGGGAGGTAATCGACACGGATCTTGAAGGGACGTGCCCACTTGCTATGCTTGGGCAGCGCCTCGTAGGCGCCATGGATGGAGCAGGGAACGATGGGGACATTGAGCTCCTTGGAGAGGATGGCGAAAGTCTTCTTGAATTCGCCCACTTCGCCCGTCTCGGTGCGTGTGCCTTCGGGGAAGATGATGATGTTCTTGCCCTGCTTGAAGGCTTCGCCCATGCGCTGGATGGAGGTCTTGAGATTGGTGGGCTCCATGACGATGACGTTGTGGCGCTTGGCAATGCTCTGGACGATGGGGTGCTTGACGTGCGACTCCTTGGCGAAGAAGAAGGTCTTGCGGACGTTCTTCTTGGGACTGTACGCCATGACGAGCATACCATCGAGGAACGACTGATGGTTGGCAGCGAGCATGTAGGGGCCTTCCTGCGGGATGTTCTCGGCTCCGCGACCTTCGAGACGGAAGTAGAGACGGGCGATGAGCTTGAAGAACCAGAGGATGAGCAGATCGTCGGGCCAGGCATCGGGGAGCTTGAGATTCTGGGTATCTTCGTTGAGGATGTGATGCCAGTCGATCTCCTCGACCTCGATGCGCGTCTTGTAGTCGGCCACATGCTCGGCGAGTTCGAGGACATTGCGGAAGGCGGCGATGCGTTCGGCGGTGATCTCCATGCCGAAGGTCTGCTCGAGGAAGCCCTGCAGGCCTACCTTGTCGAGCGAATCGAGCTGCAGGTCGGTGTCGAGGTTGTCGGTTGGACTGACGGGGCACTTCTTCTCGTGCTGGATGTAGTTCTTGATGATCTTGTATTCGGGGAAGGATGGCTCGATGATGCGCTTCTTGTTCTTGTCGGTATGTTCGCCCGACGAGACGAGGGCGGGGAGCTTGAAGCGCTGGAGCTTGTCCATCTTGGTGCGGGGCAGGTCGCCATGATAGACGAAGAGGGACATGAGGCGCTTGTAGGGCGGCACTTCCTGGTTGTAGGGCTCGAGGAGTTCACGCTTGAGGGCTTCCTCGAGTTCCTCGTCGTTGCGACCCTGAATCCACGCGGCCTGTGGGACGATGATGGCCTTGAGCATATCGACGTCCTGGATGATGCCGACTTCCTTGACGATGTCGGTGTGCTGCTCGAGCTTGAACTCAATCTCGGAAGGATTGATGTTCTTGCCATTGGAGAGGACGATGATCTCCTTGGTGCGACCGGTGATGTAGAGGCGGCCCTTGTCGTCGAAGCGTCCGAGGTCGCCCGTGTGGAGCCAGCCTTCGTCGTCGAAGATGGCAGCCGTCTCCTCGGGACGGTTGTAATAGCCCTGCATCACATTGGGACCCTTGACGCAGATCTCGCCATTCTTGAGGATGACCTTCTCGGAGGGGAGGGGTTTGCCCACCGAGCCGGGGACGATGTCGTCGGGACGCGTGAACGAGATCATGGGTGCGCACTCGGACATACCGTAGCCTTCGAGCAGGTCGAGGCCGAGGGTCTTGATGTCGATGGCAATCTCGCGGTCGAGGGCTGCGCCACCCGAGACGAGGATGTCGAGATGTCCGCCAAGTGCCTGGCGCACGGAGGTGAAGACGAGGCGACTGAGCCAGCGCCACTGAAGGGCACGACACATTTTAAATATTGCGCGCGTGAGAGCCTTGGCTTCGACCTTCGCCTTGATGCCTCGGATGAGGGTAGTCCACAGACGGGGTACGCCAATCATCAGGCCTACCTTGCCTCGCTTGAGGGTGTCGAGGATGTCGGGTCCGGTCATAGCGGGCGCAATGGCTACACCGCCACCGACGGTGATGGGAGCGACGAGACAGCCCAACAAGGGGAGCACGTGGTGGAGTGGCAGGAGGATGATGGCGCGGCGATCCTGCGTATAGATGCGCACTTCCTTCGAGACCGAATCGACGTTGGCCATCATATTGCCGAACGAGAGCATGACGCCCTTGGGCGAGCCCGTGGTGCCGGAGGTATAGATGATGACGGCAGTAGCCGACGACTCGTAGTCGATCTTGGCGGGACGGATGTCGTCGGACAGTTCGACCAGCTCGTGTTCGTCGATGATCAGGATGGGCAGCTCGCGACCCAGCAGACGCAAGGCTTCGCGGGCCGTGTCGAGCTTCCTGTTGGAGGTCCAGATGCATTCGGCCTCACTGTCGCGCAGGGTGTAGACCACCTCATCGGGCGTGGCGGTGGCATCGACAGGGACAGCGATGCCGCGATTGAGCCAGATGCTGAAGAAGGCGTAGATCCAGCCTTCGCGGTTTTCGGAGAGGATGACAGTCTTGGCACCAGCGTGGGGCGAAGTGTATCGGGCGAAATAGGTGATGCGGCGAAGCATCTCCTTGTAACTGACGTAACGGTTGCCGGCGATGATGGCGGTCTTGTGGAAGTCTTTGATCATGGGAGAGGGGATGAGGGGTGACGAGCAGCCATAGATGGCTGCAACGGGAACGCGGGGGATGGGGGCAGCCAAGGATGGCTGCGACGGGGACGCGGGGGATGGGGAGGATTAATCCTCCTTTCGGGTGATGTGAGCGCCGAGGGCGTTGAGACGCTGGTCGATGGCCTCGTAGCCGCGGTCGATCTGGTTGATGTTGTCGATGCGGGAGGTTCCTTCGGCGCTCATGGCAGCGATGAGCAGGGCGATGCCTGCGCGGATGTCGGGGCTGGTCATGTTGGCATGACGGAGGCGGTACTGGCGGTCGATGCCGATGACGGTGGCACGGTGGGGGTCGCAGAGGACGATCTGCGCACCCATATTGATGAGCTTATCGACGAAGAAGAGTCGCGACTCGAACATCTTCTGATGGATGAGGACGACGCCGCGTGCCTGGGTGGCAGTGACGAGGAGGACCGACAGCAGGTCGGGCGTGAGGCCCGGCCAGGGGGCGTCGGCGATGGTCATGATGGAGCCATCGATGAACGAGTCGATCTGATAATGGTCGTGGGCGGGTACATAGAGGTCGTCGCCACGCTGTTCGACAGTGATACCGAGGCGACGGAAGGCGTCGGGGATGATGCCGAGGTCGGGCACAGAGACGTCGGCGATGGTGAGTTCGGAGCCCGTCATGGCAGCCATGCCGATGAATGAGCCGACTTCGATCATGTCGGGCAGGAGGCGATGCTGGGTGCCGTGGAGTTCGCGCACACCTTCGATGGTGAGGAGGTTAGAGCCGATGCCCTCGATGTGGGCGCCCATGCGCGTGAGCATGCGGCAGAGCTGCTGGAGATAGGGTTCGCAGGCAGCGTTGTAGATGGTGGTGGTGCCTTCGGCGCAGACTGCAGCCATGACGATGTTGGCTGTGCCGGTGACGGAGGCTTCGTCGAGCAGCATGTAGCAACCCGAGAGGTGGCCATGGGTAGCCTCGACGCGGTAGAGATGGCGTTCGGGGTCGTAGGTGAACTCGGTGCCGAGGCGCTGGAGGCCGATGAAGTGGGTGTCGAGACGACGACGACCGATCTTGTCACCACCGGGCTGGGGCAACAGGGCATGGCCGAAGCGCGAGACGAGCGGACCGAGGAGCATGACCGAACCGCGCAACGACATGCAGCGACGCAGATAGTCGTCGCTTTCGAGATAGGCAACATCGATGTGGTCGGCGCGGAAGCGGAACGTGCCGCGTTCGAGGTGATGTACGACAACACCCATCTTGCGCAGGAGCTCGATGAGGTTGAGGGTGTCGAGGATCTCGGGGATGTTGGTGATGGTGACTTCCTCGCGGGTGAGGAGCACGGCACAGAGCACTTCGAGGGCTTCGTTCTTGGCACCTTGTGGCCTGATGGTGCCACACAAGGGGTGGCCACCTTCGATGATGAAACTTGACATGGCGTTATTCGTCGTCTTTCGTGAGGTCTAACTTGTAGTCGTCGCGGCCACGAGGCACCCATTGCTTCTCGAGGGGATGGCTGGTGGCCTGGCGGTAGCGGATGCGCTGGCGCAGGATGTCGAGGGCTGCATAGATGGCCTGCCGGAGGGGCACCTCGGAGGCCTGGTTCTGTCCGGCAATGTCGTAGCGGATGCCTACGAAGGGATAGGTGAGGATGAGGTGGAGACCGGAGATGTAGCCGATATTGTAGTCGGCATCGCGGCTCGCGATGGCCTGCTGGAAGGCTTCGTCCTGATCCTGGAAGAGACAGCCGTCGTAGTGGTCCTGCCAAGCTCCCTGGGAGAAGGCAGTGGCATCGAGGGGACCGAAGGCGAGGACACCCTGCTCGTGGAGTTCATCGAGATCGTTGCGCAATTTCTCGTGCGAAGAGACGACGGCGATGCGTGGACGCATAATGCCGAAGTCGTAGCGCAGACTTTGGCTGATGGCGCGGATGTCGTTCTGGAAGGCTTCGGACGCGATGCCTTCGCCGAGCTCGGTGGTGACGTCGTAGTGATGGAGCTGGAGGATGCGCAGATTGCCGTTGATGATCCAGTCGAACGAAGCGTCGTGGATGTTGAGCGCACGATGGATGAAGTCGGAGAGGGCGTGTGACGACTGGTCGTTGTCGAGGTGGCCAGGGAGGGTGACGAGGGCATCGATGTCATCGTTGTCGTAGGCTTCGAGCGCCGCGGTGAGTGAGCTGGCTTCGGCCTGAAGGGAAGCTTCGGTCTGCTGTCCGAACTGGACTTCGGGCTCGGCGTTGTCGCAGACGGGCACGAGGTTGATGCGTCCTTCGATGGCGTCGGCCGCACGAGGGACGATGTTGAGGGGGATCATGCTGATGCCCAGCTGCTGGGCGGTGCTGCGCAGCACTTGGGCGCTGCCGAAGATGACGGGGGTGAAGAACTCGAGCATCTCGGGGTCCTGGAGGACTTTGATCAGCATCTCGCAGCCGATGCCGTTGATATCACCGTGGGTTATACCGATGCGGAATAAATACATGCTATGGAAGAGGGAAGAAGGAAGAAGGAAGAGGGAAGAGGGAGGGATGGGCAGCCATAGATGGCTGCGACTGGAACGCTGAGGGCACGATGGAATCGCGCCAAGGCCTATTCGAGCGTGACTTCGATCTCGGGGATGAGCTGGTCGGAGGGAAGCTCGAGGGTGTAGAGAGAGGCCTCGAGGTTGCGGATGAGGAGGCGCTTGCTATCGTTGGGAGCATAGCAGAAGCCTTCGGCAAAGACGACGCGCTTGTTGACCTCGTCGAGACGGATGTGGCAGATGAACGGGCCAGCCATCAGGCCGTTGCGCATGCGCCACATACCACGGAGCTCACCGACGTAATGGCCACCTACGTTGAGTGCCTTGTATTCGGGGAGGACGACATTGCGGTTGGTCTCCATATGCTGGGTTGAGTCGGAGCCTTCGATGTTGGCACCCATGACGGAGTCGCGCACGGCGACAGCGCCTTCGAGGGTGAAGATGTTCTGGTCGGTGTAGGGCACGCTATAGACGACGAGGTAGCTCTGCTTGGAGGCGAAGTTGTCGGTGCACCAGAAGAAGGTGCTGTCCTTGGCGGGGCGGCAGGTGACATCCATGGCGCGGGGAATATAGAGCGAAGCGTTCTGGAGACGCATGAGGCGGTCCTGCTGCTTGATGAGGTGCTCCTTGGTGATGATCTTGATGCGACGGTTCATCTCGTTCTTGACATATACCTGACGGAGCTGCTCCTGGATCTGGGGCAGGTATTCGGTGAGCGACTCGATGGTCTTGGCATGCATGCGGACGATGACCTGGTTGTAGGCATAGGGTTCGCGCTCGAGGGTCACGACGGGCTGTTCGCCGTTGGTGGGGTTGATGTCAACGATGGCGACATTGGCGACGATGCGGATGACCTGTGACGCGAAGTTCTCGGGGGTGAGATGGCGCACGCGGAAGTATTCGTCACCATTGGGTGTTCCCTCCATGGGGAATTCGAAGATGGCGTGGAGGGTGTCGTTGAGTGCGGTCTCGCGGAGGGCCTCTTCCATGACGAGGTAGAGGTCGTAGGGTGTGCCCGAGGAATCGGGCTTGAGGGCACGTTCGAGACTATTGCGGCAGCTGCTGAGGGGGAGGAGCAGGAGGGCGGAGAGGAGGATGAGGAGGTGTTTCATATTGTAGGGGTATTTTGGGCAGCCATAGATGGCTGCGACGGGAACGCTGGGGGAAGGACGCGAACGCGGAAGGGGCGCTCAGGGGGATTCAGAGATGGGGATGCTGGAAGAAGGAGAAGTGGACGGCGCCGTAGGTGCGGAGCTCCTGGAAGAGGGGATGGGAGGAGAAGTCGGAGGACTTGCCGTGTTCGAGGATGAAGTTGCCATCGGGGGCGAGCCAGCCAGGTTGGAGGACGAGGTCGGGTAGCTTGTCAAGCTCGGCGAGGTCGTAGGGCGGGTCGGCGAAGATGAGGTCGAAAGGCGCAGCGTATGGAGCACTGGCGCCGATTGATACGGCGGGGGGAGTGTTGAGGTAGCGGAAGACGTCGCCTCGGATGAGCTGATGTCGATTGCGGGGGACGTTGAGCTGTGCGGCCACCTTCTGGATGAACTGCTGCTGGGAGTGCCCCATTTCGACGCTGACGACATGGGCGGCGCCTCGACTGAGCAGTTCGAAGCTGATGCTGCCTGTGCCGCTGAAGAGGTCGAGCGCTCTGCAACCCTCAAGGTCCATGCGGTTCTGGAGGATGTTGAAGAGAGCCTGCTTTGCCAGGTCGGTGGTAGGCCGGGCGCTGAGGTTGCGTGGCGGGTCGAAGCGGCGTCCGCCGTATTGGCCGGTGATGATTTTCAAATTAACAATTAATAATTAACAATTAATAATTGCGATTGATATGCTTGATGAAGGGGCGCAAATCCTGATGGAGCTGGGCGGCAGGGTCGCCTTTGCCGAGGATGAGCAGGAGGTCGTTGAGCTGGTCGAGGCCTTCGCGCAGCCAGGTGTTGAGGATGTAGTAGCGTCGGTTGTCGGCCTGGGATGTGCGGTAGATGTTGGCTAGGACGAGCTGACCGGCGCGGAAGAGGGCGAGCTCGAGGAACTGGGGGGTGACCATGGTGGCCAGGCATGCCTGCGAGGCGGGTTGAGCAGCCATAGATGGCTGCGACTGAAACGCAGGGGCGGAAGAAGCTCCTTGGAGGAGGGTGGCTAGGTGATGCTCGAAGCGGAGGTCGCCGCAGTTGCGCTCGAGGAAGAGGTAAAGCTGGCGGTCGATGCCGAAACAAAGTGTGACGCGCTGACCAGATGGAAAAGTGAGGGGCTGGAGCAGCACTTGCTCGGGCTCGTCGAGGTCGGAGAGCGTGACGTGGTACATCGATGTGGCCAGATCGGGGTCGGTGTCGGGCGGAAGGATGACGACGCGCTCGGAGAGGACTTGAACGGTCAGGTCGAGCGGTGTCTCGCTTTCGGGCAGTACATTGAGGACGGCCTCGTGGAGGCGCTGCTGGTAGTCGGGCCCAGGGGCGACTTCGTGAAAGGGAGCGTCGTCGAGCAGAGCGGACGTTGCGACGCTGAGGCGTGGAGACGTGGCGTCGTCGCTCGGAGAAGAAGAGGCGCCGGAACAGTCAATAAACGAAAAACCATCCGGCGCAAACCGGATGGTCATATTGTCCTTTGTCATTGTGAGGATTACTCCCAGTTACCGGCATTGTTGTTAGCCACGGTAGCATCGCCTACCTGCATGCCAGGATATTTGTCAAGCTCCTCGCGGTCAACAATCTTGTTGGAGAGCTCCTGTTCGTTGAGGTCGCCGAGGTAGTTTGAGTAAGGAATCTTTGCCTCGAAGAGTGGCATCTCGAAACCAGAAGCAGAAACCTGAGTGCCGGTTGCGAGGAGGATGGTGTCCTTAGGTTGTCCCTCAAAGAAGATTGGAACGAAACGGAGCTCGTCGATGTTGAAGTCGGGACGGCTCAGTGCAGAGTCCTTCTCGAGCACAGAAACGAAGATTGAGTCACGGCTGAAGGTTGCTTTGCTCAAACCGAACTCGGCGATCTGCTTAGCATACTTTTTGGGGTCCTGAAGGTAGGTCCAAGCCTTCTGCTCGTTAAGACCAGCCTGAAGCTGTTCGTCGGTAAGGGTACCGATCTTCTGAACGATGGCGATCTTGTCATTCTTAGCGAAGTTTACAAGTTGGTCCCAAGAAGCGGCATAAACATGGTACTTCTTCTGGTACTCTTCCTGGAGAGTACGAACGTCCTTAAGACGCTGGATTACGACTGCGTCGCGGCGTGCAACTTCTTTGTTAAAATCAATAGGGATCATCAAGGACTGATAGCACATGACGACCAAGAGGATTGCTGAGGCAGCAAGGAGAATGTTAAGTAAAGTTTTCATGATGATATGATGGATTGTATTTTTTTTGGACTGTGTAATATTTTTGTCATTTTGTGGTGCAAATATAAACAACTTTTTTTAATTTTGTATATCTTTGCCCCGAAAAAATACAAAAAAAGTATGATATTTTCTATTTTTGGGCAAAAAATGACTGAAAAGTTGCCATTTTTGCCCAATAAAAAACAAAAAGAAGCAATAGAGCTGCTGAGTGAGTTCGTATATGGGGTCACTCGGAGAGACCGGATTTTCGTCCTGAAAGGCTATGCGGGCACTGGCAAGACGTCGCTTGTGGGGGCGTTGGTGAAGGTGCTCGATGAGGCGAAGATGCCCGTTCAGCTGATGGCGCCGACGGGACGGGCCGCGAAGGTGTTTGCCTCGATGGCGGGACATCCTGCCTTCACGATCCACAAGACGATCTACCGGCAGCACCGGTTCAATGTGGAGATGGAAGGCTTCGAGTTGACTGAGAACCGGAGGACCGGCGTGCTCTTCATCTGCGACGAGGCGTCGATGATCTCGACACTGAACGAGGGTTCGCCCTTCGGCACGGGCAATCTGCTGGACGACCTGATCGAGTACGTCTATGGGTCGGAGGGCTGCAGGCTGCTGCTGGTGGGCGATGCCGCCCAGCTGCCTCCGGTGGGGCAGCGGCGAAGCCCCGCGCTCGACGTCGGCACACTGCAGGGCTACGGGCTGGAGGTGATGACCACGGAACTTACTGAAGTGGCACGCCAGCAACTGACGTCGGGCATCCTCTACAATGCCACGGTGTTGCGTAATAGGCTGATGATGGGCATGGAGGCACCACCAGAAAGCTCGACAGCACAACGGCTGTTCCAATTGCCTAATATATATTATAAAATGTATGCCGACGTGCTTCGCATCGACGGGTACGAACTGCTGGACTGCCTGTCGGAGAGCTACCAGAAGGAGGGATTGGACGACACGATCATCATCACCCGCTCGAATGCACGCGCCAACAAGTTCAACCTTGGCGTGCGCAACCAGATACTCGACCGCGAGGAGGAGCTGACGTCGGGCGACCGCCTGCTGGTGGTGAAGAACAACTACTATTGGGGCAAGGAGTTCGACCAACTACCGTTCATTGCCAATGGTGACGTGGTGACGGTGAACCGTGTGCGTTCGGTGATTGACCTTTACGGATTCCGTTTTGCCAAAGTGGCCATCACCTTGCCCGACTACGACATCGACACCGAGGTGATCGTGATGCTCGACACGCTGACCGTCGAGGGGCCGAATTTGCCCGTGGAAAGGCAGCAGCAACTGATGGCAGCTGTGGCTCAGGACTATCCGGAATGCCGCAACCAGCGCGAACTCTACAAGGCCATCAAGGAGAATCCCTACTTCAATGCGCTGCAGGTGAAGTTTGCCTATTGCGTGACCTGTCACAAGAGCCAGGGCGGACAGTGGCAGGACGTCTATCTGGACCTTGGCTACATCAATCCCGACCACCTGGGACCGGACTTCTACCGTTGGCTGTACACAGCGTTTACACGAGCCCGCAAGCGCTTATATTTGGTGAATATGAGTGACGAAATGGGAGAGTAGATGTTTAAAAACATACTTTTTTGACACTTTTTCGAGTAAAAATTTGGCACTAAACATAAAAAGATGTATTTTTGCCGCGTATTATTGCCCGTGCGAAAGCGTTGCGTTGATACATGGGTGTGTTATTGAAGCATTGTAAAATTTAATTTCTAAAATAGTAATGAAGGTTCTTAAGTTCGGTGGAACGTCAGTCGGATCGGCTGAGCGTATCAAGAATGTCGCTAAACTTATCGTCGAGGACGGTCAGCCCAAGTTTGTCGTGCTTTCAGCCATGTCGGGAACGACGAATACGCTGCTCGAGATTTCGGGTTACTATCGTCTGCAGAATGCTGTGGGAGCCAGTGAAGTCATTGTCCGCCTGGAGCAGAAATACAAGGAGGTTATCGAAGCACTTTACACCAATGCCGACTTGAAGAAGGAGGCCAAGCGTGTGATGAAGGGCATTTTCGAATATATCCGTTCGTTTGCCAATCGTCCGTTCACCATCTACGAGGAGAAGTGCATCGTCGCCCAGGGCGAACTGATGTCGACCAACTTGATGAACCTCTATCTGAAGCAGGAGGGCGTGAAGGTAAGCTTCCTGCAGGCGCTCGACTTCATGCGCATCGACAAGAACGCCGAGCCCGACTTCCAATATATCGAAGAGCATCTGAGGGAGCAGCTGCGCACAGCCGGCGAGCAGGAAGTGTATATCACCCAGGGCTTCATCTGCCGCAATGCCTACGGAGACATCGACAACCTGCTGCGTGGCGGTTCGGACTATTCGGCTTCGATCATCGGTGCCGCTATCCGTGCCGAAGAGATTCAGATCTGGACCGATATCGACGGCATGCACAACAACGACCCGCGCATGGTGGCCAACACCAAACCTGTGCGCCAGCTCAACTTTGACGAGGCTGCCGAGCTTGCCTATTTCGGTGCAAAGATCCTGCACCCCACCTGCATCACTCCAGCACGTATGTACAACATCCCCGTGCGTCTGCTGAACACGATGGACCCGAAGGCTCCCGGCACACTGGTGAGCAACGAGACCGAACTGAACAAGATCAAGGCCATTGCCGCCAAGGATGGCATTACGTCGATACGCATCAAGTCGAGCCGCATGCTTCTGGCCTACGGCTTCCTGCGCCAGGTGTTCGAGATTTTCGAGCACTACAAGACAGCCATCGACCTCATCACCACGTCGGAGGTAGGTGTATCGCTGACCATCGACCGCGACAAGCACCTCGAGGAAATCGTGACCGACCTGAAGAAGTTCGGCGCCGTGTCGGTCGATAAGGACATGGTGATCATCTGCGTGGTGGGCGATATGCGCTGGGACAACCTCGGCTTCGAGTCGAAGGTGGTCGATGCGCTGCGTGACGTGCCTGTTCGAATGATCTCCTATGGTGGTTCGAACTATAACATCTCGGTCCTCGTTCGTAAGGAGGACAAGGTGAAGGCCCTGCAGGCGCTGAGTGCAGCATTGTTCTGATTTTCTAAGGGATTCTAAGGGATATTTAGGGATATTAAGGGACGAATGTCCCCTGGATCTCATTCTCTTAATGTCGAGTAAAACGTCCTCCCGCATCCCTTTCAGCCCTTTCTTATTATTCTTCTATCTTTCTCATTGATGAAATTTCCAGTAGAACAATTCCAAGGCGTACGGACGCCGTTCTATTATTACGACAGAAAACTGCTTGAGCAGACGCTTGACGTTATCAATCGTGAAGCGGCGCGTTATGCGGGATTTCACGTGCATTATGCCGTGAAGGCGAATGTGGATCCCACGGTGCTCGGCATCGTGAATGCTGCGGGTCTCGGCTGTGACTGTGTGAGCGGCGGCGAGGTGGAGGTTTGCCTGAAGGCGGGTTTCCCAGCGTCGAAGGTTGTGTTTGCCGGTGTCGGCAAGGCCGATTGGGAGATCAATCTGGCTCTTGATGCCGATATTGCGTGCTTCAATGTGGAGTCGGCGCCCGAACTGGATGTCATCAATGAGTTGGCACAAGCCAAAGGAAAAGTGGCGAGGGTGGCATTGCGCGTCAATCCGAACGTCGATGCCCATACGCACCATTACATCACGACGGGACTGTCGGAGAACAAGTTCGGCATTTCGATGGATATGCTCGACATGATTGTCCAGCATGCTCATTCTCTGCCGAATATCAGCTTTGAGGGACTGCATTTCCATATCGGAAGCCAGATACTCGACCTTCAGCCTTTCGTCGATCTTTGCAACACGGTCAACCGCCTGCAGGACGAACTTGCAGCCAAGGGCGTGAAAATAAGGACGATCAACGTAGGAGGAGGTTTGGGATGCGACTATGAGCATCCCGATGAGCATCCGATACCGGATTTCGCCTCCTACTTCAAGATCTTTGCCGAGCATCTGGTGCTGCATCGAGGCCAGGAGCTACATTTCGAACTGGGACGCAGCGTGGTTTGCCAATGTGGGGCACTCATCAGTCGTGTGCTCTACGTGAAGGAGGGCGTGAAGAAGAAATTCGTCATTCTTGATGCCGGCATGTCAGACCTGATACGCCCCGCACTGTATGAGGCGCACCACAATATCGAGAACATCACCGCTCCGTCCAACGGGCCGAAGGAGAAGTACGATGTAGTGGGCCCCATCTGCGAGAGCTCCGACACTTTCGGCAAAGACGAGGTGCTGCCTGTCACCCGACGAGGCGACCTGGTGGCACTGCGAAGTGCAGGTGCATACGGGCAGATTATGGCTTCGAACTATAACTGCCGCCGCATCCCTTCGTCGCTTGTTCTTTGAATAGAATTATCGTTTCGGCATTGTTACTATGCAAAAAGTGACCAGCCTGATCATATTGGTCCTTTTGGTCGTGGGCTTGAAAGCCCAGATCATTGATCACACTACGTTACTCCCCGATGATTTGCTCGTTGGGGATACCGTCGTGACCAATGCCCCGGCTCAGGTGAACCGCTATGTGGAGCTGCCGAAGGATGTGCTCGATTCGATAGCTGCCGTTGAGGACAGCATTGCCATTGCCGACTCGATAGCAGCTGTCCTCGACTCGCTTGCCTTGAAGGATTCGCTTGACCATGTGAAGGCCTTGGCAGCTCAAAAACCTTTGAAGCCTGTGCCCGAGTATATGCGCCAGTCGGTCTATCGTTCATGGCGCCGCAGCCACCCTTTGGGACCGAGTAATCCTGTTGCTCGTGTGCGCAGGTCGATACGCATCATGGCCGACACACTGCGCAGGTCTGTCGAAGCCTTGCCACCCGACACGTCGAGAGATGACATGCTCTACCTCTACGACATGCGACTGCCTGTCATCAACTCGGGCTATGTGCCTGCCGACTCGTCGCTGCGGTTCTATCAGCAGGTGCAGATGGATGAAGACCAGCATTTTTATGCAGGTGTGCCTGTCCCGCACTTGGAACAGCAATACGAGCGTCAACAGCTCAACGAACAGTACCGTCATCTGGTGCGCTACAAATATGCAAGTGCCGATCCGCGAAGGTTCCGCTATGTGCGTCGAAAGTTTACTGTTCCGACAGCGGTGAGCCAAACGATCGATTCGCGTTCGACAGTGCTCGATACACGCATCGCCGAAGATCTCGACATCGACCTGAGCAAGGCCAGTCTGGACTATTTCGGCCAGACCGTGGTCATCAAGGCCGACAAGTGGCATTGGAAGGGCGATCATACGCTGACGATGCAGCAGACGGCTTTGTCGGACAACTGGTACAAGAGCGGCGACAACAACATGTCGCTTTCGGGCGACCAGAAGATTACCGTGACCCGATATGACGAGGAGCAGATAACCTCATTCGAGACCATTCTCGACCTGAAGCTCTCGGGCTATTACACCAAGGCCGATACCATCCACCGGATGAGGGTGAACGACAATGAGTTCACGCTGACTTCGAAGTACGGCTACAAGATGTGGAAGAAGTGGTACTACACGGCACAGCTCTATGCCAAGACACCCATCTTCGACTATTATGCCACCAATTCGACGGTCTGCAAATCGACGTTCCTTTCGCCCCTCGAAGTGAACATCTCGCTCGGTGTCGACTACAAGTACACGTCGCCCAACAAAAGGTTTGTCTATTCGCTCCTGCTGGCACCTTTGTCGTACGACATGAAGTACGTGAAGGACCACCGTGTGGACGTCAAGCAATACGGCATCGACGAGGGCGACAGGACGAAGAACAGTTTCGGTTCGTCGCTCACCACAAAATTCGATTGGAAGATCAGCGACGATGTGTCGTGGAGTTCGCGCCTCTACTACTTCACCTCCTACAGCATGCTGAAGGTAGAGTTCGAGAACACGATCGACTTCAGGATTAGCCGGTTCTTCACCGGCAGGTTCTACGCTTATCCGCGATTCGACGATTCACGCGACCGAAAGCGGGAGATCAAGGAAATGATGACCATCGGCTTCAGCTATCGATGGTAAGTAAAGCAAAACATTTAGATATACACATATTAATTCGTAAGGTATTTTTCATACGTTATGGCAGAAACAGACATTAGACGCGGCCTACAGGACTTCTGGGGCTTCCTTGATGACGATCAGCGACAGGTAATCTGCAACAGGGCCATCGTCCAATCCTATAGTAAGGGCGAATCGCTCTACAAGGTTGGCGAGGATTCGACTTATCTGGTTTGTGTGCTGACCGGGCACATCAAGCTTGAGAAATTGGGTGTCGGAGGACGCATGCAGATCACCCGCATGTTCGGCCCGGGCGAGAATTTCGGCTATCGCAGCTTCTTTGCACGGCAGGATCATCAGACCGAGGCTGTGGCCATGGTCCCCACGCAGGTTGCGCTGGTCCCGATGGAGCTGATCGAGAAAATCTGCTTGGTCAACGCACAACTTGCCATGTACTTTGTCCGCAATCTGGCCACCGACCTTGGTGCCAGCGATGAGCGAACGATTACCCTCACGCAGAAGCATATTCGCGGACGCCTTGCCGAGTCGATCACCATGCTTATCGACAAGTATGGATACGAGGCCGATGGTATGACCATCAATGCAGCGTTGCCTCGCGAAGACCTTGCAGCCCTTTCGAACATGACCACATCGAATGCCATTCGCACTCTCGGTTCGCTCGTTGCCGATGGCATCCTTCAGGTCGAAGGTCGTCGCATTCGTCTGCTCAATCCCGAAAAACTGAAGCATATCAATGCCAATGGTTAATTTTGAACCTTTCAAACCCTTTTGAACCTTTCGAACTTTTCGAACCTTTCAGAACCTATACTATACAATTATGATCAGGAAAATACTTATTGCCAATCGCGGCGAGATAGCTATTCGAGTGATGCGTGCCTGCTATGAGATGGGCATCCGCTCGGTGGCTGTGTTCAGCGAAGCCGACCGCACGAGCCGTCATGTGCTCTATGCCAATGAGGCAGAGTGTATCGGCCCGGCACCTTCGAGTGAGAGTTATCTCTCGATCGACAAGATCCTCGAGGTGGCCAAGAAACACAAGGTAGATGCTATTCACCCAGGTTACGGATTCCTGAGCGAGAATGCCGAGTTCGCACGTCGTTGCGAGGAAGAAGGCATCATCTTCATCGGCCCCAATCCGCAGACAATGATCGACATGGGCGACAAGATACAGGCACGTCGTCACATGATTGCAGCAGGAGTGCCTGTAGTGCCTGGTACCCAGGACCAGCTCAATTCGCCCGAGGAGGCAGTAGGCGTATGCAAGGCCATCGGCTTCCCAGTGATGATCAAGGCATCGATGGGTGGCGGTGGCAAGGGCATGCGCCTTGTGCATCGCGTCGAAGATGTAGTCGAGGCTTACAATGCCTGCAAGTCGGAGGCTATGTCGGGCTTCGGCGATGACACGGTTTATATCGAGAAGTTTGTCGAAGGCCCTCACCATATCGAGTTCCAGATCCTGGGCGACAAGCATGGCAACGTGGTACATCTTGGCGATCGCGAATGCTCGGTGCAGCGTCGTCATCAGAAGGTTGTCGAGGAGTCGCCATCGCCATTCCTTGACCCCGAACTTCGCCAGAAGATGGGAGCAGCCGCAGTTGCTGCAGCCAAGGCTGTGGGCTATGTGGGCGCCGGCACCATCGAGTTCCTTGTCGACAAGTACAAGAACTTCTACTTCCTCGAGATGAATACCCGTCTGCAGGTGGAGCATCCTGTCACCGAAGAGGTTGTTGGCCTCGACCTGGTGAAACAGCAGATCCTCATCGCCGATGGTCATGAACTCACCATCAAGCAGGAGGATGTGCATCAGCGTGGTCATGCTATTGAATGCCGCATCTGTGCCGAGGATACCGAGAACAACTTCCGTCCGGCACCAGGTGTCATCAGTCGCCTCGTCGAGCCTCATGGCCCTGGCATCCGTATTGATTCGGCAGTCTATGAAGGCTATGAGATTCCGATGTACTACGACCCGATGATTGGCAAGCTCATCGTCTGGGCTACACGCCGACAGTATGCCATCGAGCGTATGCGTCGTGCATTGTACGAATACAAAGTTGCCGGCCTGGTGACCAACATCCGATATCTGCGTCGCATCATCGACGTGCCGCAGTTCAAGGAAGGTAACTACGACACTTCGTTCATCGAGGTGAACCAGGACCGCTTGCGTCCACGTCCAGGTTTCAAGAATGATTCCGAGGACATGGCCATCATCGCCGCCTACATCGACTACCTCATGAACTACGAGGAGAACAAACCCGACAACATCAACGAGAATTCAAGTGCCCTGAACCGCTGGCGTGCCTTTGGCCTCCAGAAGGGCGTGCTAAGAGTATAAGATATGGAAATACAGATAGGAAACCGACTGGCCGAGGTCACCTTGCTCAGCAAGGAAGGCAACAACGTCTCGATTGAGATCGACGGCAAGATCTACCACGTTGATATCTGCATGTTTGCCAACGGACAGGTGTCGATTTTGAATAATGGCCTTTCCTACGATGCCACCCTCATCAAGGGCGACACGGGCAAGCATTATCGTGTGGCACTCAACTATTCGAACTACGAGATCGACATGCTCGACTCGCAGGCCAAGTATATGCGTATGCGCAAGAAGAACGATTCGGAGAAGCAGGCCGACAAGATCAAGGCCCCGATGCCTTGCAAGATTGTCAAGGTCTATGTGGAGCCTGGTCAGCAACTCCAGCCTGGCGACATTGTGCTCACCATCGAAGCTATGAAGATGCAATCGAACATCTCGGTGTCGGAGGCTTGCACAGTGGCCGAGGTGCGCTGCGCCGAAAACGATTCGGTGATGGCAGAACAGGTGCTGGTATCACTTAACCTTAATGCATGATAGAAATTATGGAACATAAGAAACTTAACGTTCGTGAAAGAATAGATATTCTCCTCGACAAGGGCACTTTCGTTGAGGTGGACAAATATGTAAAGCATCACTGCACCAACTTTGGTATGGAGAACAAGCGTGTGGCCGGCGATGGCGTGGTGTGCGGTTATGGCAAGATCGACGGTCGTCTGGTCTTCGTCTATGGCTTTGACTTTGCCGTGCTGGGTGGTTCGCTCAGTGCTGCCAATGCTGCCAAGATTGCCAAGGTGCAGGATGCGGCACTCCGCAATGGCGCGCCTATCATAGGCTTGAACGATTCGGGAGGTGCACGTATCCAGGAGGGCATCGAGTCACTCTCCGGTTTCGGCGACATCTTCTATCGTAATGTGATGGCTTCGGGTGTCATCCCGCAGATTTCGGCCATCATGGGTCCCTGCGCGGGCGGTAGCTGCTATTCGCCAGCACTCACCGACTTCATCCTCATGGTTCGCGACGAGGCACAGATGTTCATCACTGGTCCAAATGTCGTGAAGCAGGTGACGCAGGAAGACTGCGACAAGGAGAGCCTCGGAGGTGCCGATGTTCATTCTTCCAAGTCGGGTGTCTGCCAGTTCGTTTGCGAAAGCGATGAGGAATGCCTGATGACCATCCGCGAACTCATCGGCTTCCTGCCCAACAACAATATGGAGGATGCGCCCGCCCTGCCACAGACCGACGAAGTGACACGTCAGGTGCATGAACTGGAAGGTGTGGTTCCTGCCGACCCCAACATCCCCTATAATATCAAGGACATCATCGAGCCCGTCTGCGATCACCAGTACTTCTTCGAGATTGCACCTAATTTTGCTAAGAATCTTGTCATCGGCTTCGGACGTATGGCAGGTCGCACCGTTGGTTTCATTGCCAATCAGCCCCAGGTACTGGCTGGCGCCCTCGATATCGACGCATCAGAGAAGGGTGCACGTTTCGTGCGTTTCTGCGACTGCTTCAACATCCCGATCATCGCCATCGAAGACGTTCCGGGCTTCATGCCAGGCATCAACCAGGAGCATGGCGGCATCATTCGCCATGGCGCTAAGTTGCTCTACGCCTTTGCCGAGGCCACTGTGCCGAAGATCACCCTCATCACCCGCAAGGCTTATGGTGGCGCATACATCGTGATGAACTGCAAGCAACTCGGAGCCGATGTCAACCTCGCATACGAAAGTGCCGAGATTGCTGTGATGGGAGCCAAGGGTGCTGTGTCTATCCTCTATCGCAAGGAGACACCCGAACAGCAGGCCGAGCGCATCAAGGAGTATGAGGCAAAGTTCAACAACCCATATTGCGCTGCTGAACTTGGTTTCATCGACGACATCATTGCTCCTGCTGATACCCGTAAGGCACTCATCCAGGGTCTGGAATGCTGCCGCAACAAGAACAAGTCCAACCCGCCAAAGAAGCATGGCAACATGCCTGTCTGAACTGTTGTTCAATGTCTTTTGAAGAGATTCTTGCCAAGCAGGGCAAGCTGGTTTATACCAATGTGGGCACCAGCATGATGCCTTTGCTGCGTCAGCATCACGACCTGCTGATCATTGCACCCAAACCAGAGGGACGTCTCAAGATGTGGGATGTCCCCCTTTATCGTCGGGACAATGGACAGTATGTAATGCACCGCGTGCTTTGGGTGCGCAAGAACGACTACATCCTTTGCGGTGACAACCAGTATTATCCTGAGACGGGCATTCAGGACCGGCACATCATCGGCGTGCTTGAGTCAAGGTCGCGCGATGGCAAGGTGTTGCCTGTTCGAGCCACCAAGGAACATCCCAACGTGCCATTCAGCTACAAGCTTTATGTCTTCCTGTGGTGTTTCTTTTTCCCTATCCGTGCAGTACTGGTCTATTTCCATACCAAATGGGTGATTCGTAAATATCGCAAACAAAATAAACAACAGCAATGAAACTGAAATATAATTTCGCCATTCAGGAGGTAACCGACTTCTGGGCCGCCGTACCTGTGGGAAAGGATGCACGACGTTATCGTGGCGTGATGAGCCTTAACGAGTCTGCCAAGGACATGATGGAGTTCCTGCGTGAGGATATCACCGAGGAGCAGCTTGTCCAGAAGATGCTCGAGACGTACGATGTCCCCGAAGAGCAGCTGCGCCACGATGTGGCCGATCTGATCCAGAAACTACGCGAGGCAGAAGTCCTTGACGAATAATGATAATGAAGGGTTATTAAAGGGTAGTAAAAGAGGAGTAAAAAGGTAGTAAAAGGGACGATGGTTTTTCTTGTCCATTCGTCTCCGTCTTTTTGCCTCCTAATTAACTTGTCCTTTCACCATTTTTTTCAAGGCGAAAGTGACGTCCCTTTTACTCCCCTTTTACTCCCCTTAAAAAGCCTTTTTACTCCCCTTCCAATGTTCTCCGGTACCTATCTTTTCGCAAATATCCCTGTCCGCATCTTTTCGATCTACGAAGAGGTGCAGTTGATGTGTGCCGACTATCGGACGGAACAGCAACCGGAGGTAGAAGTTTCGACTACCGATGAGGAACTTGACGAAGAGGACAAGCTGAGCGACGAGCAGCGCGTGCTTGAAGGATTGCCTCCCTGCAAATTTTCTAAGCCCTACCTTGAGACGTTGACCGTCTATCGTAAGATTGCACAGGCCTTCCTTGAGCGTAGTGTGCTGCTGATGCACGGGTCGGTTGTTGCGGTGGATGGCGAGGCGTATATGTTCACGGCGCTCAGTGGAACCGGCAAGAGCACACATGTGCGGCTTTGGCGCAAACTGTTCGGTGAGCGTGCCGTGATGGTGAACGACGACAAGCCGCTCGTCAGAATAGGAGGGGAGCGCGCTATCGCCTACGGCACGCCATGGGATGGCAAGCATCACCTGAGCAACAATATCGCCGTGCCTCTGAAGGCTATCGTCGTGCTTCGCCGTGGATTGGAAAACGAGATTCATCCGCTCACGGTGCAGGAGGCATTCCCGACGCTGCTCCAGCAGTCGTTCCGCACCGAGGACCCGATGGTGACCATCCGCACGATGCAGCTCCTGAGCCGGCTCGCTCCGCAGGTCGGGCTCTACGAACTGCATTGCAACATGGATTCCGAAGCCGCCGAGGTCGCTTACCAAGGAATGAATGAATAATGGCACACAGATTTCACAGAAGAACACAGATAATAGTATCATAGTTAGCTGGGTCAAATAGAAGATCTGTGTAAATCTGTGTGAAAAATATAACTCACGATGCTGAACCAACTGCGATACTTCTATGAACAAAGCAAAGGTTTCAGGCTCAAGCTCCTCTTGAGTCTGATGCTTGGCCTGTTGAGTATCGTGTTCGGCCTGCTGTTCATCTACGTCAGCAAGTGCATCGTCGATATTGCCACAGGCAAGATGGAGGGTGACCTTTGGACGTGGGTGGGCATCCTTGCCTTCATGTTGGCGATGCGACTTGGGCTGCGCGGCGTGAACCTATGGGTGAACGGACGCGTCAGCCAGAGCCTGGTCAATGCCATGCGCAGCCGACTGTTTGGCGAAGTGCTGGGCAGCCCGTGGCATGGGAGGGAGGACCGCAAGTCGGGCGATGTGATGAGCCGTATCGGCGAGGACTTGCGTGTTGTGGTGGAGTGCATTACACGCGACATTCCCGATGTCTTTCTGGCCACGTTCCAGCTGTTGGCTGCTTCGTGGTTCCTGTTCAGCCTGCAGCCGAGGCTGCTGTGGATAGTGCTCGTCATCGTTCCCGTGGCCGTGGTGCTCACCAAGATCTACTACAAGACGATGCGTCGGCTCACCAAGCAGATTCGCCGTGAGGAGGCCGACATCCAGAGCCACATTCAGGAGTCGGTCGAGAACCGCCCGCTCTTGCTCTCGCTGCGTCGAACGGGACTGATGATCGAACGTCTCGTCGGGCGACAGGACCATCTATTCCGCACTTTCTCGCGTCGCCTGCGCTTCTCGATCAGCACGCGCCTGCTCATCTCGAGCGGCTTCATGGTGGGCTACTACACGGCCTTCGTATGGTCGGCCTACGGCATCATGATGGGTACGGTGACCTACGGTATGATGACCGCTTTGCTCCAGCTCGTCGGCCAGGTGCAGAATCCTATCTTGAATCTTTCGGCACTATTTCCCGCCATTGTTCGTGCCACGACGGCTGGTGAACGTTTGCAGGAACTCGAGAATCCCGATTCTACCTATTCTTTAAATAAAGAGAAGCAGGCTCATCCTACGAAGGGAACCATTGTGGGACTACAGCTCGAAAACGTCACTTATCGTTACCCCGATGGGGAACATGACGTGCTCCATGACTTCACCTGCACTTTCGCTCCTTCTACGAGCACAGCCATCATCGGCCCGACGGGCAGTGGCAAGAGCACCTTGGTGCGTATCCTTCTCGGCTTGTTGCGTCCCACCCAGGGTGCGGTGCGTCTTGTCGATAAGGCAGGCAATACGCTTCCTTTGGAAGCCGATGCCTATGCCATCTCCTACGTGCCGCAGGGCAACAGCCTGTTGAGCGGCACGATTCGCGACAATCTCCAGCTCGGCAAGCTCGATGCCACCGACGACGAGATGCACGATGCATTGTCACGTGCCAGCGCCCTCTTCGTCTATGACCTGCCCAACGGCCTCGACACTCTTTGTGGCGAGAAGGGCAGCGGCCTCTCCGAGGGACAGGCTCAGCGCATCGCCATTGCCCGCGCCTTGCTCCAGCCAGGGTCGATACTTATCATGGACGAGGCATCTTCAGCTCTCGATCCAAACACCGAACGACAGATTCTCGAGGAACTGCAGCAGCAGGAACTTCACAAGACGTTGATATGGGTTACACATCACATGGTGGTGCGCGACTATATGCAGCACTGCATCGTGGTCGATGACGAGAGTTAAGGCACCTGGGAAACCATTACAGCCGGCTACTGTCAGACAAATATCGGCAAGCGCGCTGAAAAAGCAATTTGGTGTAGTAATATTGACACTAAATTGCTTTTTTCTTTGCTAAACGTTACTTTTTTCCTTGTTTTTGTGAAAAAATACTCGAAAAATTTGGAATGGATTGAAATATGCTTTATCTTTGCCCCGTCTTTGTGAAGTTGAAATCTTATCTTCCGCTATACAATTATATTTTTCTAACAAGATATTGCTTATGCGTAAACTTCTACTCTCTTTGGTGGCTTGTGCCATCACCCTTTTCTCATTCAGCATTGCCAAGGCCGAGGGTCAGCTCTACGTCGGCTATTGCGACGGACAGATTGCTGGTGGCAATAACGGCACCGTGACGGGCCAGAGTGGCACCAATGCCACCATCGCCGAGGTTATTCGTATTCCCGCTTCGATGCTTGCGGCATATCAGGGCCTGCAGATCTCTGCTGTGCATGCCGGTCTGCCCGAGGCATCGGCCTATCCCGAGTCTCTTACTGGTTGGATTGCCGCTTCGATCGACGGCGAACGTATGAACACAGGTACCCTGTCTGCACCCGTTGCCGGCTGGAACACCATCACGTTCGACCAGCCCTACACCATCAGCGGCAATGAGGCCGAGCTCTGGATCGGCTTCGAGTTCGTGCAGCCCAAGAAGCTCAACGTCATCTCGTTCGCCGGCGAGACTAATGCCGACGGCTGCTGGGTAGGCAAGAACGGCAAGTACACCAACTTCGGCACACGTAACTTCGGTTCGCTGCCCGTCGAGGCTTGCATCACTGGCGACAACCTGCCTCAGCACGACCTCAGCGTCCTCTCGGCTACGACGCCCTACAGCATCACTCCACTGGGCGATGCCATCAAGATGAACGTGCGTATCAGGAACAATGCCCTGGTGGCTGCCGAGAAGCCCGTCATCGAATTCAGCCTCAACGGCACACTGGCCTACACCTACGAATATCCCGGCACGCTCAACTACCGCGACAAGGCTGATATCCGCGTCGAGGTGCCTTCGGACATCATCACCGACAATTGTGACGTGACCATCGAGGCCAACCTGAAGTGGGCCGATGGCTCGGCCGATGAATATCCTGCCGACAATGTCGGCACCGCCACCACTGCCATGGACAAGAATGTGAACATCCGCACTATGGTGGTCGAGGAGGCTACCGGCGGCTGGTGTGGCTGGTGCGTACGCGGCCTGGTGGGCATGGCCTACATGCGCGAGACCTATCCCGATACCTATATCGGCATCGGCGTACACAATGGCGATGCTTACGTAGTGAGTGCCTATGATCATTGGATGGGAAATGACACGGGAATCGAAGGCTATCCGAGTGCCGTGGTCAACCGTGCCAAGGTGATTGATCCCAGTGCCCAGGAGATTGAAGCCAACTACAACGCCATGTATCCCTACAGCGAGGCCAAGATGACCTTGAAGGCCGAGCTCGTGGATGGCAGCTACGTGAAGTTCAGCACCGAGATGAATTTCCTTGTCAACAACGACAATACCCAGTACAACATGGCCTTCGTCATCCTTGAGGATCAGCTTCCCATCAATCAGTCCAATTACTATTCGGGCGGCGGTTATGGCGCCATGGGCGGATTTGAAGACCTTCCCAGCCATGCCGATATCCTGATTGACGATGTGGCACGCGCCATCTATCCTTCGGTCACTGGTTCGAACGACCTCGCTCCCAAGCAGGTTGTCAAGGGCGAGACCTACAACGTGGAATATGAGGCCCTGCTTCCCACTATTGCCGATGGCAACAATGTATGGGCTGCCGTGCTGCTCATCAACGCAGCCACGGGCGAAATCGTGCAGGGTGCCAAGGTGCCCTACATCGACGGCCTGACCGGCATCGAGAAGGTGCAGCAGGATGCTGCTCCCGCCATCGAGCAGACGTTCGACCTGCAGGGTCGTCCCGCTACGTCGGCTTCGGGTCTCCTCATCCGCAACGGTCGCATCATCTTCAACCGATAAATCCGCAACCTCTTGTCTCCCTCATCCCCTCCCCATGCGGGAGGGGGCGAGGAGAATACTAAACATTGCATATCTCAAATTCTGTTTTTATAACACTAATTATTAACCCCAAATTATTAACATCTATGAAGAAACTTTTACTTCTCGTAGCTGCTGCAACCATGTCGTTGGGCGCTACCGCGGCTACCCCGAAGATTGCCACTCAGGCCAAGTCGCATGATGCAGTCAAGGAGCTCAAGGCTCAGGGCGTGATCGGTTCGAACCTGAAGGACTATGTCAAGCTCAACGATGCTGTAGCCAGTGGCGCTATGCGTGCCAAGAGCGCAGTGACCCCCGAAGGCGACCCGGTACAGTACGTATTCTCCGACTACTATTATTCGGCCGTACCCGTTATGGGTTCGAAGAGCGCTGATGGCTCGAAGATCTACTTCGACAACATGTTCGTCTATAAATTCGACAATGGCCAAGCTTGGGTACAGGGTAACATCTCAACCGACGGCACCAGCGTAACCTTCCCCAGCGACATCGCTATTGCCGAGCTGGAGGATGAGGATGGCTCTATCTATCCGGTTTATCCCGTTGAGCTGATTACTGACGAAGAAGACTACATCACAGGCGTGAAGGAACTCGTCTTCAAGAAGGATGGCGAGAAGATCTACGTCGAGGATGACGCTGATGCTCCCACTCGCATCCTTGCACTCTGCGCACTGGACGAGGACGGCTCGTTCATTAGCTACTTCGACTATACCTACGTCATGGCCTACGAGCCCTACACCGGCCGTACCGACCTCGTTGAGCTCCCCGAAGGCGCTCAGCCCGAAGATTATGTCTATTATAGCTATGTAGCCGGATTGTTCGGCGCAAGCCTCGTCATCGAGCAGGGTCTGGTCTATATCAATGGCAGCGATGTGTATATGAACCTCCTCACCAGTGGCTACGGCGAGGCTTGGGTGAAGGGTACCATCGACGGCAACAAGGCCACTTTCCCCGGCGACCAGTATGTCGATTGCGGCAACTTCCTCGTATTCCAGCCTTTCTATACTGACGGCACCACCTATGAGGAAAATGAGGAAAATTATCTCTACACCTATCCTTGTGACCTCGTACTCAACTACGATGCCGAGAAGAATGTCTTTACTGTTGCTGAAGAAGAGGGCAAGGACTTCTACTGCGGTCTCTTCACCCAGGACGGCGATCTCTACACCTATTCGTTTGACCTCCTGATTGGCAAGCCCACCGATGCTGCCGCTACTCCAACCGATCCTTACGATCTCGAAATGGAATGGGATGACTATTACGAGCAGTATGTTTTGTATTACAGCCTCGATCCTATTAGCACCGAAGGTGACTTCCTCAACCTGAACAACCTTGCTTATTACATCTACCTCGACGGCGAGCAGTACACTCTCACTCCCGACGTATTCTCAAGACTTACTGAGGAAATGGATCTCATCCCATACACCTTCTCCGATGGCTATGATATCGGCACTGGTAACTTCTGGGTGGCTGAGCCTCTGGCTACCAGCCTTGGCGTACAGGCCGTTTACACCGTGGGTGATGTCACCAACTACTCGAACGTAGTTAGCGTTGACGTAGATGGCAATGTGACCACCGAGCCCGCTCCACAGGTTGTTGTAGGTCTCAACAACGTAACTGCCAAGCAGATCACCAGCGTGGCTATCTACGACGCTGAGGGCCGCAAGATCGACGCAGCTCAGAAGGGCGTGAACGTTGTTAAGATGGTTGCTGCTGACGGCAGCGTGAAGACCGTCAAGATGTTCAAGAAGTAATCTTGGTTCATGGTTCATGGTTTATGGTTCATGGTTTATGGTTCATGGTTGAGGATTAAGGGTTCATGGTTATAAGCTCAAGAGATTGACATGAAAACTTAATACCCAGTGACCAAAAATCAGCAAACCAGAGCATTATTCAACCCGATTTAGAATTTTTCACTTTATCGCGGCGAAGATATCGAAAAAATTTCGTATCTTTGCCGCGCTCTTATTTCAAGACACGTTTATTCATAAATCATCAATTCTTTTATCCCTTTAAATTTTCAACCCTATGAAAAAACTTTTACTACTCGTAGCAGCCGCTACCCTCGCTTTCGGGCAGGTCGCTGCTACCCCACAGCTCGTTCTTCAGGGCAAGAAATTCACCGTCGCCGATATCCACAAGGTTCCGGCCAAGGCCAGCCAGGCGCTTCGCGCCAAGAAGGTGGTGGCTCCCGAAGGCACCGCCAAGCCCTACCTCTTTGCCGACCTTAACAATTACGACATCGCTGTGAGCGTCAGCATGAGCGACGATGGCACCCGTGTCTTCTTCAGCAACATGTTCCCCAATACGTTCGCCAGTGGCGATGCCTGGGTGCAGGGCAACGTCTCGGCTGATGGCACCAGCGTTACGATTCCTATGGACATAGCCATCGGCGAGCTGACCACTAACGAGAATGAAACCTATCCCGTGCGTGTAGCCGAGATCCTGTTGGACGGAGACTATATTACCGGTGTCAGGGATGTCGTACTCGTCAAGGACGGTGACAGCTACTATTTCGACGACGATGCCGAGAATCCCACTCGCGTCATCACCCTTTGCGTATTGGACGAGGACGGCTCGTTTGTCGGCTATTTCGACGACACCAAACTCATTTCCTACGCCCCCTACGATGGTGACATCGAACTGGTGGAGCTCCCCGAGGGTGCCGAGCCTGCCGAGTTCATCTATCGCTTCGACTACGGCTATCCCGTGGCCAAACTGGGCAAGGTGTATGTGGATGGCAACGACGTCTATATGAACATGCTCGCCTGCGGTCGTGAGGCTTGGGTGAAGGGCACGAAGGAAGGCAACACCGTCACCTTCAAGGGCGACCAGTACATCGGCGCCTACGACTACTACCTCTACTTCACGCCCCTCATCACCGGCGAAGGCAACTACGACGAGATGATTCCCGGCGACTACGTGCTGACCTACGACCCCGAGACGGGCGCCTACACGTCGTACGACGATGACGAGCACGACTACTATGCCTCGATCTTCGCTTCGACGGGCGACCTCTACGATGCCGCCCTCAGCTTCGTCATCGAGCCCTACGTGGGCGATGCTCCCGCTGTGCCTTCCGACCCCTACGGTCTCGAGATCTCCGACCTCTATCTCGAAGAGTACGGCCAGTACCTCTTCATGTACTGGATGGACAATGTCGATGTGGATGGCAACTTCATCAATCCCGCCAAGCTGGGCTACTACCTCTATTTGGATGGCGAGATCTACACCTGCTCGCCTGAAGTCTTCACACGACTGGAGGAGGAGATGACCCTCATCCCCTACGGCTACGCCGACAACTGGGACTTCTTCGAGGGCTATTGCATGATCGGTGAGACGCTCTTCTCGACGCTGGGTGTGCAGGCCGTCTATACCGTCGATGGCGTGACCAACTACTCGAACGTGGTCAGTGTCGATCTTGAGGGCAACGTCACCACCGAGCCTGCCCCGCAGGGCATCGACGGCCTGAACAACGTTGAGGCCAAGCAGGTGACTGCCATCGAGCTCTACGATGCCGAGGGTCGCCGTCTGCAGCGTCCCCAGCAGGGCGTGAACATCGTCAGGATGATGACCGCCGATGGCGATTCGAAGAACATTAAGATTTATAGATAACTATTAAGAGATTCTAAGGGATTTCTAGGGATTCTAAGGGATTTTAAGGGACAATAGTTCCCTTTAGCCCAACTTCGTCCCAATAAGGTAATGTCCCTTTTACTCCCCTTTTACTCCCCCTTTTACTCCCCTTCAAAACCAACAAATAATAATAATCTCCCCCTATGAAGAAATTTATGCTACTGGCAGCTGCCGCAACGATGGCGTTGGGCACCATGGCTGCCACCCCACAGCTCTCCGCTCCCGTCAAGACTACGTCGGCTCCTGCCCTCAATGTGCAGGCCGTACACTCGTTGGGCCGCCTCACCGCCGACGGCAAGCTCAGCCAGGATGCCCAGACCGGCATGCGCCGCGCCAAGGCGCTGGTTACTCCTGAAGGAACCCCCGTGCCCTACAGCTACAGCGCCGACATCTACATGGGCCAGATGTATGGCTTCGTTCACTATGGCGGCATCGGCGTGAGCCTCAGCTTCAGCGACGACGGCAGCCGTGTCTATTTCAACAACATGTTCCCCAACACGTTCTACAACGACGAGGCTTGGGTGCAGGGCAACATCTCGACCGACGGCACCCGCGTCACCGTTCCCTGCGATGTGCCCATCTTCGACATCGAGGAGCGTGGCGTGATCTACACCGTCTATCCCGTCGAGCTCATTCTGGATAACGAGATGAACGTCACTGGCGTAAAGGACATCGAGCTGGTGAAGGATGGCGGCCGCATCTACCTCGACGACAATGCGCAGCGCCCCACGCGCTACCTCGGCCTCATCAACTACGATGCCAACGGAGGAATCGAATTCTGGGACCAGATCATGCAGCTCTCCTACGACCCCATCGAGGGCGAACTCACTCCTGTGGAGTTGCCCGAGGGTGCCGAGCCTGAGGAGTTCATCTTCAACTATTCGAATGCCTTCGGTCTGCTTGAGTCGTCGAAGGGCCTGGTCTATGTCGATGGCAGCGACGTGTATATGAACGGCCTCACTCCTGGCGTTGCAGCTTGGGTGAAGGGCACCAAGGAGGGCAACACCGTCAGCTTCCCCAGCGGACAGTTCCTGGGTGGCGACGTCTTCCTCTTCTACTTCCAGGCACTCTATACCGACGGTACGGTGGATGCTACGGGCGCGCTCACGCCATATCCTGCCGACGAGTATGTGCTGACCTACGATCCCGAGACCGGCTACTACGAGAACCTCGATGCCACACGCTGGGCTTCCGTCATTCAGGCCAACCAGGATCTGTTCAACTACGGCAACCAGTTCAGCATCCGTCCTTACACGGGCGACGTGCCCGCCGTACCTTCCGATCCTTACGATCTCTATCTTGAGGACTGGTCGTATTTCGGACAGACTCAGCTGGGCTTCGAGCTCGACAACAAGGACGTCAACGGCTACTTCATCAATCCCGACTGCCTGGGCTACTACGTCTATATGGACGGCCAGATCTTCGAGTTCACGCCCGAAGACTATCCTGCCCTCACCGAGTCGATGACGCTCGTGCCCTACAACTTCAGCGATGGCTTTAACATCATGAACGGCATGGTCTTCATCTCGGAAGTGCTCTTCAACGAGCTGGGCGTACAGGCTGTCTATACCGTCGATGGCGTGACCAACTATTCGAACGTAGTCAACATCGACCGCGATGGCAACATCACCACCGTGCCTGCTCCACAGGTCGATCCCAATGGCATCAGCAATGTGGAGGCCAAGCCAGTGACCCGTGTCGAGTTCTACGACGCCGAGGGCCGCAAGCTCCAGGCTGCCCAGCAGGGCATCAACATCGTGAAGATGGTGGCTGCCGATGGCAGCGAGAAGACTGTCAAGATGTATCGGAAGTAATCTTGGTTCATGGTTCATGGTTTATGGTTAAGGGTTAAGGGTTCATGGTTAAGGGTTCATGGTTATGGGCTCAAGAGATTGACATGAAAACCTAACACTCAGTAGTCAAAAAACAGCAAACCTGCGAATTATTTCGCCTGATGCTGAAATTTTTCCCTTATCGCGGCGAAGGTATCGAATTATTTCGTATCTTTGCCGCGCTTTTTGTGTCACGTAGGGTTCGCCTTTGTAAGCTGACCTGCACAGGAAGCGCATTTTAATTCCATAAACTATATAGAAATTTGTAATTCTATGATCAAAATCACTTTTCCCGACCAGTCGGTACGGGAGTTCGAGGACGGCGTAACGCCCCTCCAGGTGGCTGAATCGATCAGCCCACGTTTCGCACAGGATGTTCTCGTTGCCAAGCTGGGCGACGACATGTGGGACATGACACGTCCCATCACCACTGATGCCACCATCAATTTCTACAAGTGGGATTCCGACGAGGGCAAGCACGCCTTCTGGCACTCTTCGGCCCACCTGCTCGCCGAGGCGCTGCAGGAACTCTATCCCGGCATCCAGTTCGGTATCGGTCCTGCCATCGAGAATGGTTTCTACTACGATGTAGTGCCCGCTAATGGCGAGAACATCAAGGAGGCCGACTTCCCCAAGATTGAGAAGAAGATGATGGAGCTGGCCCGCGAGAAGCAGGCTATCGTGCGCCGTGACGTGCCGAAGGACGAGGTGCTCAAGGAGTTTGCTGCCAAAGGTCAGACTTTCAAGTGCGAACTGATTTCCGAACTTGAGGATGGCCACATCTCAACCTACACACAGGGTAGCTTCACCGACCTCTGCCGTGGCCCGCACATCCCAACCACCGCCCCCATCAAGGCGTGCAAGGTGCTGAGCGTAGCCGGTGCCTTCTGGCGCGGCAACGACAAGAACCCACAGATGAACCGTGTCTATGGCATCACCTTCCCCAAGGCTTCAATGCTCGACGAATACCTCAAGCTCATCGAAGAGGCCAAGAAGCGCGACCACCGCAAGCTCGGCAAGGAGATGGAGCTCTTTGCCTTCTCGCAGAACGTAGGCCAGGGTCTTCCCCTTTGGTTGCCAAAGGGAGCTGCTCTCCGTATGCGTCTGCAGGAGTACCTCACCCAGATCCAGAAGCGCTACGGCTACGTGCAGGTCATCACCCCACATATCGGCAACAAGAACCTTTATGTCACCTCGGGGCACTGGGCCAAGTACGGCAAGGATTCGTTCCAGCCCATCGCCACGCCTGAGGAGGGCGAGTTCTACATGCTCAAGCCGATGAACTGCCCCCACCACTGCGAGATCTACAAGACTTCGCCACGCTCTTACCGCGACCTGCCGCTGCGACTGGCCGAGTTCGGCACCGTCTATCGCTACGAGCAGTCGGGCGAGCTCCACGGTCTGACCCGCGTGCGTTCGTTCACACAGGACGACGCCCACCTCTTCTGCCGCCCCGACCAGGTGAAGGAGGAGTTCCTCAAGATCATCGACATCATCATGATCATCTTCAAGGCGCTTGACTTCAAGGAGTTTGAGGCACAGATTTCGCTGCGCGACAAGGTGAACCGCGAGAAGTACATCGGCTCGGAAGAGAACTGGCAGAAGGCCGAGCAGGCCATTATCGACGCTTGCCAGGAGAAGGGTCTGCCTGCTCATGTCGAGTATGGCGAGGCTGCCTTCTATGGCCCGAAGCTCGACTTCATGGTGAAGGATGCCATCGGCCGCCGCTGGCAGCTGGGCACCATCCAGGTCGATTACAACCTGCCTGAGCGCTTCCAGCTCGAATACACGGGTGCCGACAACCAGAAGCACCGTCCGGTGATGATTCACCGTGCGCCTTTCGGCTCGATGGAGCGCTTCGTGGCCGTATTGCTCGAGAATACAGCCGGCAAATTGCCGCTCTGGCTCGCTCCCGACCAGGTGGCCATCCTGCCCATCTCCGAGCGCTTCAACGACTATGCCTACGAGGTGAAGAATATCCTCGAGCGTCAGGAGATCCGCGCTTATGTCGATGACCGCAACGAGAAGATCGGCCGCAAGATCCGCGACAACGAGATGAAGAAGACTCCTTACATGCTCATCGTGGGCGAGAAGGAGCAGGCCGAGCGTATGGTCAGCATCCGCAAGCAGGGTGCCGGCGACGGCGGCTCGATGGCTATCGACGACTTCGCTGCTGCCATCGTTGCCGAGGTGAAGTCGCAGATCGAGCATTCGAGCTATTGATATTCGCTTTCCACCAATAAAAGAAGGGCGGGAAGTCATGCCGATTTGTTTCGGCTGGCTTCCCACTCTATGTTTTTTGCATAAAACAGATTTAGTTGTTTGTTTCGTCTTCGTTGCAAAGTATTTCGTTGAACTCGTCGAGAGATAATATGTTAATTCGAGGGAATGGAATACTTTTTAACAGGTTGAAATGGCTATCCTCGGTGACAATAAAATCAGCTCCAGTAGTAATAGCACAATCCACAAATTTATCATCGTCTTTATCTATGTCTGAAAGAAGGCGGAAGCGATAAAAGGATTCTCGATAGTAGGTTTGAGGATGACGAGCAATAGCTTCAACAACGTTACGTGCCACTTCGGGCGATGTGTGTATGGCAAGGATTTCCTCATATTCATTGAGAATCTCGTTGTTGACGCATAGACGGTATCGACCCGCCAGAAAGTCTGTCCACACTTTGTGGTATTGGCTTCGGGTAGGTAGGGCCTGAATGAGGCAATTGGTGTCGAGGACAACGTAACGCATACTTCTTAGAGGGACTTATAAGGAGTGCGCAGATGTTGACCACGTAGTTCATCGAGTTTGCGCTGATCGAAGGTGCCTTCGTCCCACATCTTGTCTATAGCCTTTTGAGCCCGTTCGGCGAAGAAGAGCGAAAGGGTCAGTCGCAAAGCATCAAGATCAGCCTGTGATGTGATGTTGGCCGCTGCGTTCATCAGTTCGAGTTGTGCAATTTGTGAATAACTCATAAGCTAAAAACAATTAGTTTGATCTGTTGGTTCTTTGTATTATCATTTTTCATCGGTGCAAATATATACAATTCCCCCAAATTAAACAAGTATTTTGCCATTTTTTTCTTTTTTTGCATCTTTTTTTATTCTTGTAGGGGAAGTTTTGCAGTTTAGGTCATAACATAAAGAAAACAGAGGGTGTGCCAAATCATTGGCACACCCTCTTTATGAAAGGATGAAGATTTCAGTACAAGCTACGTCTTACTTGACCATAACCTTGCTGACCGAGCCGTCGTTCTTGCGGACGATGTTCACGCCACGCAGAGGAGCGACGGAGCGACGGCCGCTGATGTCGTAGTAGTCAGCATGGGCCGACTTGCTGCCCTCGTTGATGGAGCGGATGCCGGTGGGCAGGGTGACGTTACACTTGTTGGCGTTGAGCACTTCGCCCGTCTCGTTGTTGACGAGGATGGCTACGACCTTCAGCTTGTTGACATCCTGGATGACAGGATCACCACTCGTATTGACAGCATCGGCCAACGTGAATGTATATTCGTGGTTGATGATCTGGTCGGCTACGATGGTGGCAGGAATGCTGCCCTCGATCGAAATGCCGTTAGTAGCAGATACCTGAGCAGCCACGTCGTTGAAGACGAGACCTGCCACATAACTTCCTTGGGCGACGAATGGAGCGAGGTTCTCGTCCTCGGCTGCTTCCGCATCACCGCTGTAGTAGTTGCTCTGCGCCCAGTTGCTGTCCTCGCCAGTCAGGCCGTCGGCCACGAGCACGTACTCCAGACCGTAGTTGGCCTCGGTGGCATCGTATGGGAAGGTGACGGCGGTGCTGACATCGACAGTCGAAGCGTCCTCGCTCAGGATGGCATTCAGTTCGATGTTGGCATGGCCGAATACCTTGCAGCGGTCGTTGAGCGGACGGGTGATGGTCATCGGCTCAATGCCATAGTCAGCATCATAGCCGTAGTAGGGATCCACTTCGATGACACGATCGACGTATGCATCGGGGAAGCCGGCCACGTACGATGGGAACTCATTGATGCCCGAATAGCTATCGGAAATGAGGATCTCCATCGGGTCGCTGTTGTGGTAGCTTACGAGCACATACTCGTCGGGATAGAGCTCGGCGAGCTTCTCAAGGGCGGCAAAGCCACGCACGCACCATCCGCACCACGTGCCGGTGTATTCCTCCAGGAGGGCACGGTGCTTGGGCACGTCGTTGAGCGTCAGGAAATCCGCGCTTATGTCGATGACCGCAACGAGAAGATCGGCCGCAAGATCCGCGACAACGAGATGAAGAAGACTCCTTACATGCTCATCGTGGGCGAGAAGGAGCAGGCCGAGCGTATGGTCAGCATCCGCAAGCAGGGTGCAGGTGATGGCGGCTCGATGTCCATCGACGACTTCGCTGCCATGATTGTCAACGAAGTGAAATCGCAGATCGAGCACTCGAGCTATTGATCCTCGTCGCTTGAAGATAAAAATGAGGGCGTGAAGCTAACCGTTTGGGTTGGACTTCACGCCCTTTCTTTGTTTCAAACCTTTGTCCCATGTGCGAAAGGGAAGGTCATTTCTGATGCCTGATGGTGAGCAGGATGTCGCCTTCCTTGAGTTCCAGCTGTCCGTTCGGGACGATGAAGCTTCCACGGCGTTTCACCATGATGACCAGTGTCCCTTCGGGAAAATGCAGGTTCCTCAGGAGGTTGCCTTCGGCGAGGTCGGCTTCGGAGAGCGTCATCTCCGATAGTTTCGACTCCAATTCGTCGGGCAGCTCCAGGCCGAACTCATTGCCTTCTTTCGGTTCTTCGGTGGCAAGGTCGAGCCAATGGGCGCATGCCGTGATGGTTGTGCCTTGCAGCGACAACGAAAGCAGGGTGATGACGAAGACGACGTTGAAGAGGAAGTTGGCATCCTCGATGCCGGCAATGACGGGATAGGTGGCAAAGATGATGGGCACGGCACCGCGCAGGCCTACCCACGAAAGGAACAGCTTTGCCTTGGCGGGCACCTTGAAGGGCAACAGACAAAGGAAGACAGCCGCTGGACGTGAAACGAAGATCATGAAGAGGCCGATGGCGATGGCCACGATCCAGACACTGAGCATCTCGCTCGGGTTGACGAGCAGACCGAGCGTGAGGAACATGACAATCTGCAGCAGCCAGGTGATGCCCTGCATGAACGTCTTGGTCTCGCGGCGGTACGACATGCGCGTGTTGCCTGCCACCAGTCCGGCTACATAGACGGCCAGGTATCCGTTGCCCTGCATCATGTCGGTGAAGGTGAAGACGATGAGAATCATGCTCAGCACCAGCACCGGATAGAGTGAGGGATTGGGAAGATTGATGTGATTGACAATCCACACCAGCGCACGTCCGCACAGGAAGCCGAGCAGTCCGCCCACGGCGAGCTGTCCAACAATCTTGGAGGCCAATGCCATGCCCGAAAACTCGCCTGCTGTGACAATCAGATCGACGAGGGCAACGGTCAGCACGTAGGCCATGGGGTCGTTGGAGCCGCTCTCCAGTTCGAGCATGGGACGAAGTTTGTGCTTCAAGCCGATGCCTTGGGTGCGCAGCAGGTTGAAGACCGATGCCGAGTCGGTACTCGATACGGTAGCTGCCAGCAGCATCGACATGGGCAGAGACAATCCGATGTCAAGCCGCGTCCACTGCGAAAGATAATAGATGAGCAGGCCGGTGATGCCTGTCGTCAGCATCACGCCAACTGTCGAAAGCATCAGACCTTGTGCAGCCACGGGTTCGATGTCGCGTCGCTTGGTGTCCATGCCGCCCGAAAACAAGATTACCGATAGCGATAGCATACCAACAAGCTGTGCGTCTTCGTGACTGTGAAACTCCAGGCCGAGACCATCGCTACCGAAAAGCATGCCGGTGAAAAGAAACAGCAGCAGCGTCGGCACGCCGAAACGATAGCCCCACTTGCTGATGATGATGCTCGCAAAGATAAGCACTGCACCCAAGAAGAAGATGTTTTCAGGTGTGAACGTCATGAGTCTTGCAATTTAATGATTCATCAGCGGCAATGCACGAAAGCACTGCCGCTGATTTGGAAATTAGAATAGTATTTGCTTCAGCAGGCGTGCTTTCTCTCCTTCGAAGGTATGCATACCGGTCACGGGCTCATAGCCCAAATGGATGAACTGATACATCATCACGGCAAGATATTCACCGTCTTGCGAAGCACAAACTTCGACTTGATAGTTGCCGTTGGGTACGGGCTTGGGGCGGAAATTGCCCAAGTCCTTGACGGTGCTTTCGTGAAAATTCTCGATGATGCGTTTTAGTTGTGCTCCATCGGCGGGAGAATAACCGGCTATGTTGGCATCCAGTTTACTTCCTGTGGGTCGGTAAGTTACGGTGGTCTTCAACCCGAATAGCGATTTGCTGACACCCAAACGAGCATCAGTGCAGATTTCATCCCAAATCTGCAGACTTGTTATATTTGCCATTGTTTTTTCTTCTTTGTCTTTAAATTGATTTATTAGGAGACTTACTACATTATTTGTTCACATGGAGTAGGTCACTAACAAAGAAGACGTCTCAGCGCGATGACGTAATAAAGGCGCGGAGACGGAGCAACCATGCCAAGCCACAACGGGCTTTGGCACAGCAGCGACGGCAAATGATTTAAAAGGTTGGACGAATGACCGTTGGCCCAACGGTCGGAACTGTGGCCTGACTTGCCGCCTTGGGTCGGCAGCAGTCGTGATGTACGTGTAGAAACTACCCGATGCGACGACGATGGCTTTCGCATCGAGGCACTGAGGGGGCTTTGTGGTTCTTCGCCCCACAGCCTGTCCTGCCTGTCGGGACGCATGCTTCTCACCTCGCCAACGACCTGGTTGGTCGCAACTTCTTGCACCTTGACTCTTATTCCAGAGCCAAGGAGCCCGCAAAGCAGGGCGATGATGACAATCAGATGTCTCAACAGTTTATTCACAGTGCTTTTCGCTTTTCTATACGATTAGATACCGATTCTATTTTGAACTATTTGTTCGAATCCTTCTTCTTTTTCCGATACTCGCGGTTCTTCTTCTCACTTGCAAACAGTTCCACGGCAGCATCGGTCAGTTCTTTCGGCCAGACTCTCTGGTCTTCACCCATTACCTTTGCCCAGGGACAAAGCGTCTTGTACTCGTCGTCGAAGACGATGGTATAAGGCGGCCCACACCGGTCGTTGACGCTCATATACATGTGCCGCCCCTTGTACATGATCTGGCACGCATCACCTTCGGTCATCTCTGTGTTGAGCTGGTCGAACTGAGCTTTGTCAAGCTCGTAGAGGTTATAGTTCATGCCACCTCCGTATTCTCCGAAATATCGGTCCAGTTTCTCGTCATAGACGGCTGTCCATCCGTAACCTTTTTTGACTTTCATAGGAATGAGTTAAATAAATGTATCAAGTTGTGGCCCCATAACGCTTTTAAGCCGTTGGAAAGCCCTGTCACCCGTGCAGTGGCTGGTGTAGAATTGTGTCTGGGGATATTTTTCTTTTAGTCTTTTCCCGAGGGCGATGAGTTCGTCGTCGGATTCCTGCCCGTCGAGCAGATGGAAGCCGCCGATGACGGTCTCCACGGGCCAAGGACAGGCAGCGAGGATGTTCTCCAGGCCACTGTGGGCACAGCCGGTGAAAAGCAGTCCGTCGGCATAAAGCGCCAGTTCGTGGCAGAAGTCGTCGCGCAGGTATTCACCCGCAGCATTGCGGACGAAGAGCATGTCGTTCCCCTTGGGCAAAGGGTGGGATTGGGGGATGCGGGCGATGATGTGAAGGCCTTCATCAATCTCGCAGGTTTGGCTGATGAGCAGCAACCGCTCTTGCGGCAAAGTGGGCCACATGGTCGTGATGCTGTGCAGAAACCTGCGCTTAGAGAAATACTCCCCCTTCAGCGCATCGGGCGAGACGATGATGCGTGCTTTCGAGTTGATGTTCAGGAAATGACGCAAGCCCCCCGCATGATCGGCATGACCATGCGAGATGAACACATAGTCCACCTCGCTGAGGTTGATGCCCAGACGGTCGGCATTGCGTATGAAAAGGTCGCTGGCTCCCGTGTCGAGCAGTACGCGATGGCGTGTGGTCTCCAACAGGATGCTCAGCCCATGTTCGGTTTCGAGACGTGGATCGCTGGCGCGATTGTCGGCCAGCACCGTCCATTTGAAGCTGTTCAAAGCAGGATGGAAAACGCTTTGGAGTTCGTGTTTTGCTTAAAGGTTGCCTACGATGGCGGCAATCTTGGCCTTTGTCTCGTCGGTCTTCTGCTCGGAGGCCATGGCGGTGACTGTGCCGGTGTCGGTAGCACCCCAGAAGCCACAGAGGTCGCGGTACTCGGCCTTTGCACTTTCATAGACGCCGGGAGAGTGGCTGGAGATGAGCAATGCCATCTTCTGCAGCTTGGCAGGTTTCATCACGCAATACATGCGGTCGATGGGAGCCTGCAACTGTGCGTTGAGTGCAAAATAATAGATGGGAGCGGCCAGCACGAGTACTTCGGCTTCGGCCATCAGTGGATAGAGATCCTGCATATCGTCCTTCTGGATACAAGCGCCATTTCCCTTGGTGTGGCAATATTCGCAAGCCAGACAGCCTGCTATCTTCTTGTGAGCCACATCGACGATGGTTGCCTGATGTCCTGCTGCCTCGGCAGCTTTCTTGTACTCTTCCGCCATCCATGCGGTGTTGCCATTTTTCCTTGGAGAGGCCTGTAGAATGAGAATGTTCATGATGATTGGTTTAAGAAGGTTGGTTATTTGTTTTTGATGAATCTAAAGTGCGTTACAAAGGTAAGGAAATAATTGGGAAAAAGGTATAGCAAAGGTCCAAAACTATGATAAAAGAAGCCGAGAATAGTTGTTTTGCTATCTCGGCTTTTCTAAGTTAGTTGTTCTTCTTGTAACTCTGTACCGCCCAGCAGGCCATGATGAGGCCGATGGAGAGCAGGGCGAGAATCTGATGGGCGACTGCATGGAAGGTGCCGCCTCGGATGAAGACGGTGCGGATGGCGTCGATGAAGTAGTGCATCGGGTTGACGTAGGTGGTCAGATAGGCCCAATGCGGCATGGAGCGCGTAGGCGTGAAGAGGCCGCTGAGCAGCATGAGACAAACCACGAAGAACCACATGACAAAGACCGCCTGCTGCATGGTGTCGGAATAGTTCGAAACGATGAGGCCGAACGACGAGAAGAACAGCGCCAGCAACATAGCCAGCACATAGACGAGCCAGATGGGACCGCTGCTGGTGATGCCGTAGAGCCCCCATGCCAGCAACAGACCGGCGGTGATGACAAAGAGGGCGATGAGCCAGTAGGGGATGAGCTTGGAAAGGATGAATGCCCACTTCGAGACCGGGGTGACGTTGATCTGCTCGATGGTGCCTGCCTCCTTTTCGCCGACGATGTTGAGTGTAGGCAGAAAGCCCGTCATCAGCATCATCACGATGGCAAAGAGTGCGGGAATCATAAAGACCTTGTAGTTCTGGTGCTTGTTGTAGAGCAGGAGCGTGGACACCTTCGACTGGATGGTGGCAGCTTCGGGCAGCGCATGGGCGGTGACGATTTGCGACAGGTAGGCCGAGCCCATCGCTCCCTTGGTGCCGTTGACGGCATTGGCGGCGATGAGGACCTGCGGCTGCCGGCCCATGGTGAGGTCGCGGCTATAATCCTGCGGAATCACCAGCACTACGTCGGCCTTTCCGGTCTCGATGTCCGCAAGCGCTGCCTGATAGGTGGGTTGCTGTCCGTGGAAGATGAAGTAGTTGCTTGCCTCGATGTCGTGGACGAGCTGCTGGCTCGACATCGTGCGGTCGTTATCGACCACATCCACCACAATGTTCCGCACCTCCATACTCATCACCCAGGGCATGACACACATGATGACGATGGGGAAGAGGAAGATGAGCCGGGGCAGGAAGGTGTTGCGCCTTATCTGCAGGAACTCTTTCTGGATAAGATATTTCAGTGTCATAGCAGTCTAAATTGGTATGTAACTTTTTTTAGGGAGTTAGCTGGAGTTAACAGGAGTTAGCTGGAGTTAGCGGACAGCACCTTGCCTGCTAACGTTGGTATCAGGGAAACTATCGTCCGTTAACTCCCGCGCTTTAGCGCTAACTCCTGTTAACTCCCAATAACTCCCAGTTATAAATTTTACAGCCTCACCTTGAATTTCGCCAGAGCGACGGTGAGCAGGAATGCGGTCATGCCGACGAGGATGACAACTTCGTGCATCACTTCGCGAATGCCCACGCCCATGATCATCAGTTTGCGCATGGCCGAGATGTAGTAGCGCGGTGGGACAATCGCTGAAATCCATTGCAGGATCTTCGGCATCGATTCGACGGGGAACAGCATGCCCGAGAGCATCACCACGGGCATCAGAAGCACCATGGCCGAAAGGAGCAGGGCCACGAGTTGCGTCTGCGCCACATTCGAGATGAGCAGGCCGAGCGAGAGGGCCAACAGGATATAGATGACCGAAATCAGCAGAATCCATACCAGCGAGCCGGCGAGCGGCACGCTGAGGACATAGTGGGCCATCAGCAGTATCACAATCAGGATGACGAAAGCCAGCACCAGGTAGGGAATGGCTTTGGCGACAATGACCATCAGCGGACGCACGGGAGAGACGAGCAGCACCTCCATTGTGCCGCGTTCCTTCTCGCGCACTATCGAGATGGAGGTCATCATGGCGCAGACGAGTATCAGTAGCATGCCCATGATGGCGGGCACGAAGTTGTAGGCCGACAGCATCTGAGGGTTGTAGAGCATCTTCTGGTTCACGAGTCCGCCCTGCATGCCGGTGATGACGCCTGTGGCATAGTTGGTCCATTGCTGCGCCATGTTTGGGTCGGCACCATCGACGATGAATTGCAAGCCGCTATGTTTCGAGGCAAAGTCCTTGGCAAAGACGATGGCAAGGTCGGCCTTCTGGTGGCGTATCATCAGTTCGGCCTCCTGGGGCGTGGCTGTGGTGGCCATAATGTTGAAATATTCTGAGGCGCTGAGTCGCTCGACGGCGGCTTGTGTCAGCGGGTCCATCTGCGAAGTGACCACCACGGTGCGCACGTTCCGGACATCGGTCGAGATGGCGAAGCCGAAGAGGAGCATCAGCACGGTCGGCATGCCGAACAGGATGAGCATCGTGCGCTTGTCGCGCAGGATGTGGCGGGCTTCCTTGATGACGAATGATGTAAATTGTTTCATAGGGTCAGTCGTTTGAACGTGTCGCTTGTCGGGCGAGATAGGTGAACACGTGGTCCATGTCGGGCTGATGGAATCGCTCCTTCAGTTCGTCGGGCGTGCCGAGGGCGCTGATCTTGCCATCGACCATGATGGAGATGCGATCGCAGTATTCGGCCTCGTCCATGTAGTGGGTGGTGACGAAGATGGTGATGCCGCGACGGGCAGCGTCGTAGATGAGTTCCCAGAACTGGCGGCGTGTGGCAGGGTCAACGCCGCCTGTCGGCTCGTCGAGGAAGACGACACCGGGCTCGTGGAAGATACTGACTGTGAAGGCCAGTTTCTGCTTCCAGCCCAAGGGCAGCGACTTCACGAGGTCGTTCTTGTGGTCGGCGAACTGCAGTCGCTCCAGTACCTCGTCGGTCTTTCGACGAATGACGTCGTCCTTCATCCCGTAGATGCCGGCAAAGAGTCGGATGTTCTCGGCCACGGTCAGGTCCTCGTAGAGCGAAAAGCGCTGCGACATATAGCCGATGTGGCGCTTGATCTGCTCATATTCCGTGCGGATGTCGTAGCCCACCACACGGCCCGTGCCGCTTGTCGGTTGGTTCAATCCCGTCAGCATATGCATAGCTGTGGTCTTGCCTGCACCATTAGCACCAAGGAAACCGAAGATTTCACCCCGCTTCACAGTGAACGAGATGTCGTCCACGGCATGGAACGAGCCAAAGGCCTTCACCAGATGTTCCACCTCAATCACGTTTTCAGTAATCTGCGATTCAGTCGCAGCCATTTTCTCAATCCCCGGCGGATTGAACACGTCGCTAAACCTGTCGAGTATCACCTCGGGCGTATCGATGCCGCGTATCTTGCCATGGTCGAGGAAGGCAACGCGTTCGCAGCAGCGCACCTCGTCGAGATAGGGCGTGGAGGCCATGATGGTGATGCCGCGTTCCTTGAGCATCAGGAGCATCTCCCACAATTCCTTGCGGCTCACGGGATCAACGCCCGTCGTTGGTTCGTCGAGCAGCAGCACACTGGGCGAGTGAACCAGGGCGCACGAGAGTGCCAACTTCTGCTTCATACCGCCCGACAATGCTCCGGCCTTGCGGTTGCGGAATCGCTCGATTTGCGAATAGATGGCACGAATGCTGTCGTAGCCTTCTTCGACAGTGGTGCCGAACAGGGTGGCGAAGAAGGTCAGGTTCTCCTCGACGGTCAGGTCCTGGTAGAGCGAGAACTTGCCCGGCATGTAGCCCACGCGCTTGCGTATCTCCCTCATCTCGCGCACCGTGTCGAACCCATCGACAAGAGCCGTGCCTGCCTCGGGCAGCAACAGGGTGCAGAGGATGCGGTAGAGCGACGTCTTGCCGGCTCCATCGGGACCGATAAGCCCGAACACCTCGCCTTTGGGGACGGCAAACGACACGTCGGCGAGTGCCTGCACCCCTCCGTACTGCATACTGACGTTTTTCACTTCAATGGCATTCATTGTTTTAGTGGTTTGGATGATGGAAATTGATGGGAGTTAGCGGGAGTTAACGGGAGTTAGCGCTCTCGCGCGGGAGTTAACGGACGAATGTAAATTGGTCCCAATCTCTACAGGCGGAGGTAACGTCCGTTAACTCCCGTTAACTCCCGTTAATTCCTGCGAAGCTAACTCCTGTTAACTCCCGTAAAACCTAAAACTTCACTTCTCCGTACATGCCAATCTTGATGAATCCGTCGTTCTTGACACGAACCTTGACGGCATACACAAGGTCGGCACGCTCATCGTCGGTCAGGATGGTCTTCGGCGTAAATTCCGAACGACTGGAGATCCACGAAACCGTGCCGTCGTACTCCTGCTTTTTCCCGTCGCCGTAGTCGGCGAAAACCTTCACCTGCTGACCGGTACGAATGCTCTGGAGTTGTGCCGAAGTGACGTAAGCACGGATATAGACCTGCTCCATGTCGGCCATCTTGAACAATGGTTTGCCGACGGCTACGAATTCGCCACGTTCGGCATATTTTTCGAGCACAGTGCCTTTGAGCGGAGCCTTGATATGGCATTTGCGCAACTGGTCACGCAGTTGGTCGATCTGCACTTCGGTGGCAGCCATCTGCTTGCTGAGTGCATTCGTGTTGGTCGAGAGGGAAGAGAGTTGGGCAGCCAGCTGGCGCTGCAGTACCTGCACCAGGTTGGTTGCGTCGTCGAGCATCTTGCTGGGTGCGGCACCGTCGGCAACGAGTTCCTTGTAGCGCTGCTGCTCGGCCTGGGCCTTGGCGAGTTGCTGGCGAGTGGCGCTGGTCTGTTTCTCCATGTCGGGCTTCTGGCTTTGATAGACCTCCTGCATGGCTCGTGCCTGCTGGAGTTTGAGCCACGTCTGGGTGGTGTCGATCAGTCCCACTTCGCTTCCGGCTTCGATCTCGTCGCCCTCGTTGATGGCGAAGGTCAGCAGCGAGCCGTTCTGTTCGGCCGAAATGGTGGTTTCTGTGGCCTCGAAGGTGCCTGTGGCGTCGTATTCCTTTTCACTATTTCCGCAAGCCGTCAGCAGAAGGGCCGCGCTTGCCATGGTTATGAGCTTTTTCATATCTTGTGTTTAGTTGTTGGTTGTAAATTTCATGTCATAGACCTCCTTCAGCAGCTTTATCTCATGCATCGACTGTTGCACGCGGGCCGCATTCTCGGCGTTGATTTCCTTCACGAGGTCGTTCACGTCGATGATGCCGTGGGCAAGCTTCGACTCTGCCGCCTTTCTGACCGACGAACGCAGGGCGATGATCTCCTCGTCGTCGTTCATCAGTCGGCGATATTGCTCGATGTTCTCGTTCTGCTGAATCAGTTCCAAACGGTTGTTGAAAAGGAAGACTTCGCGGCTCGTCTCGGCCATGTCGCGTTGCAGGCGGATCTTCGCCTTGTCGTTGCGGTGGGTGTAGAATGCACCGAGGTTCCACGAGAGGCGGGCGCCTACCATGCCGTTCCACGACCAGTCGTGCGACATCATGTCGTCAAACATGTTGTAGCCGGGATAACCATAGAAGCCCGAAGCGAAGAGTGAAAGCCTGGGCCTCAAAGCTGCGTTGAGCAAACGCTCCTGTGCATTGGCCAGGCTGAGCTGGGCATCGATGGCCTTGAGTTCGGGACGCTGTGCCACGTCCTGCGAGGGGAGGGCAATGAGCGCCGGTTTTTCCACGTGGGTCACTTCCATGCCGCAAAAGGCCGAGAGCATCCTCATTACCGCCCTGCGCTGGGCGTCGAGGGTCGTGGCCTGTTGCATAACGTTAAGGCGTTCGGCCTTGACGGCCTGATAGTCGCTCTCCGAGGCAGTTCCGCGCTTCCACATTGAACTTAACTTCTGCTCGTTGGCGACAAGCAGCGACTGCAGGTCGTTGTTCAGCGCTATCTGCTCGTCGAGCATCAGCAGGCCGAAGTACATCTCATTTACGCGGCGGCGTACCTGGTACATCGTCACCTCGGTCTGCGCTTCCTGCACGCGGCCTTGCTCGCGGGCAATGTCGCGCTGGCTGCTGATGGCGCCCCCATCGAAGACCATCTGCTGCACGTCGATGCCTACCTTGTACTGGTCTTTCTTCAGCCCTTTCATGTCGAGCCCCATCTGCTGATAGATGGTCTGCATCTGATCGGGCCACGCGACAACATCGCTCTGATAAGTCGCCTGGGCCGAAGCCGTCACCTGAGGAAGCCATCCTTTGCTGAGGTTGCTCACCGTAAGGTCGGTGGTCTTCTCTATCAGCCCGTATTGGCTTATCAATGGATAATTGCGCTCCGCTGCCTGCTGGCATTCCTCCAGCGTCTGCCCTTGGGCCAGGAGCGGCAGCAGCATCATTGCTACGAATAATCTTTTCATACGTTTTTCCTTCATTTGGTTTTGATGGTGCAAAGATACGGCGTTTTTTTCAATCTCCCGCTATCTTTTGAAGGGGAAAAATGTTCTTTTTGTTCGATTTGTTTACAAAAAGAGTGTAAATAACCAATTTTTCATTATCTTTGCACCATCAAATCGTGATATTTTATGGAAAAACAGCCGAAACTGATGGACTTCTCGCGGATTCATGACATCCTGGAGCCGCACTACGAACATTTGCGCGAACATATATATATTAGTAAGGAACTGGGCATCCTGCATGTCGACCGGAAGGTGTTTGGCGTCATCATCCAGCAGCGTCCGCCTTTTGCCATCGACGACCATCGTTTCGGCCTCATTCTGCGCGGGCAAGCCCGCATCAACTTCAACCTCGTCGAGAAGCAGTTGGAGGCCGGAACGCTCGTCTTTCTTGGGCCAGGTACCATCATCACGCCCGTCTCTCTTTCCGACGATCTCGAAATCTTCGGCATGGCGCTCTTCAACAGTTTCCCCATGCCTTTTGCCAGCGGCATGATGCCTTCGTCTTTTAGCGGACAGGTGCGCGACTTCCAGCTCAAGGTGGATGAGGCAGATTTCGACACGGCCCGACGTATCATCGAGACCATTCGGCAACTGGTAACCCAGCCCGACTACAACAGGCAGACAGTCAGCAGTCTTGTGGCTGCGCTGATGCATCATTATGACGGGCTCTATCGTCAGCAGGCCGAGCGACAGCAGGCCTTGCTTTCGCGCGAACAGACCATCTTCGACCGGTTCATCTATCTGGTCAACCAGCATGTGGCACGTGAACACCAGATTGCCTTTTATGCCGCCAAGATGTGCCTCACCGAACGCTATCTCGGCACCATCATCCGACAGGCCAGCGGCGTCACAGCCAAAGAGTGGATTGATCGCGCCCTCGTCACTCGCATCAAGGTCGAACTGAAACATTCCGACAAGACCGTGGCTCAGATTTCCGACGATCTGCTCTTCCCCAATCCCTCCTTTTTCAGCAAATATTTCAAGCGCCTGACGGGAATGACACCATTGGAATTCAAAATGCAGGAGTGAGGCAGAAAAGTCGCCAAAAGATTTGGTAATGTCGGAAAAAATGCGTAAATTTGCGCCGTCTTAAGCATACGATTATGATCAAATTAAAACAATTCACAAGCGTTGAGGAACTGTACAAAAACAGGAATACTCCCACGGGAGAACTCATTATGGATGCGCTGATTTTTGCGCTGAATAACACCCGAACCATACAGGCCAACGAAATCGCCTTGTTTCTCGATGTGAACGATAGGTCGTTGCGCGAAGCTGTGAATCTGCTGACTGGTATGCAGATCAAGGACATCGTGCAACATTGGCGTCTGCTACAGGCCAAGGACCTCTGGGAAGAACAGAAGGCTGGTTTCAATAGTGTGAAGGAATTCGTCGCTGAAAAGTCGAAGGATGCTCCCGAGGGATTCCTACTCTCGAAGCAGGTGAAAGATTCGTATAAGAATGAAGTCAGCCTCCAACGATTTGAAGAGGTGGCCAAACGTTGTGGATGGCGTTCATATAAGAGTTTACTGCGTGTAGCCAGTCGATTCGGCGTTTCATTTGAGATAGAAAAGCGAGTCAGAAGACAATAGCACAATATCGGCCAAGATTGTTCTGCTAATTTTCGCAATAGCACAATATCGGCCGAGATTGTCCTGTTAATTTTCGCAATGGCACAATGTCGGCCGAGATTGTCCTATTATTTTTTGCGATAGCACAATGTTGGCCGAGATTGTCCTATTAATTTTTGCGATAGCACAATGTTGGCCGAGATTGTGCTGCTAATTTTCGCAATGGCACAATGTTGGCCGAAATTGTTCTGTTAATTATCGCAATAGCACAATGTTGGCCGAAATTGTGCTTATGATTTTTGCGAAAGCACAATAACAGCCGAAATTGTGCTATTTCCTTCCTAACGCCTTTTGTTTGGCAAAAAAAGTACTCAAATGTTGCCAATATGTTGACTTTTTATTCCGATTGGTTATTTTTTCGGCCGATAATTTGGCTGTTTGCCCAAATTTGAGTAACTTTGCCGCCGTTATTTCGTGTTATTTTTAAATTTAGTCATTCTGTGACACCGTTACATTCTCATCAAAAACCGGGTCTGGTCCTGTACAAGTGGTATATCAACCTCATCAACAGTACGCTGATGATCCGGAATCGTTACACCGTAGGCAAGGAAAATATCCCTGCGAAAGGGGAGAAGTACTTCATTGCCTGCAATCATCAGAACGCTGCCAATGATGCCATCAACATTGCTTTTGCCTATCCTGTCGATTATCTGCAGCATTTTGTGGTACGCGCCAACGTTTTTTCTCTCAATCCTGCCATTACGGCCTTCCTGTCGTGGCTGGGCCTGATGCCTGCCTTCCGAATGGGTTGGGAAGGAGGCGAAGCACTTGAAGAAAATTATAGGCTGTTCGATCGCCTTGCTGTTCGCATCAATCAGGGTCGCAATGTGCTGGTATTCCCCGAATCGGGTCATACGCAGGGACATTACCTCGATCCGTTCTCGACGGGTCTTGTCCGCATGGCATTCCACACCGCCAAGTACAACGATTGGAAGGAAGACATCAAGATTCTGCCTACAGCTCATCATTACAGCGATTATCACGACGTGCAGTACGACTTCCTGTGGATGGTGGGCGAGCCCATCTCGCTGCAACCATACTATGCCGAGTTTCAGGAGCATCCCTATCGCGTGATGCGCGAAGTAACACGCAAGATGCGTGCTTCCATCCAGAGCATGATGCTCGACGAGGGTCAGGACCATTATGCCGAGAAGGACTTCCTGCGTCGTTCGGCCCTCAATCCTGCCACGATGAAGAACCTGCCTTTGCCTGAGAAGCTGGCCGAGGACAAGGTCTATGTGGAGCAGCTCAAACCTTTGATGGACAATGAGGAGCTCGTCGAGCAGGTCGATGAACTGATGGAGCGCGAAGAGAAGCTGGGCATCCGCGACACGATGATGGCTGCACCTCCCACATGGGCAGGAACATTGGCCAAAGGTCTTTTGGTGCTCGCCTTGCTGCCGCTCTGGATTGTGAGCCTTTGGCCGCACATCATCTGCTACTGGGCACCGCTGGCACTCCTCAAGGAGGACAAGATGTTCACCAATTCCTATCGACTCATCCTCTCCATCGTCATCCTCTATCCGTTGTTTGCCCTCATCACATTGCTCGTGATGGGTCTGGGCTTTGGAATGTGGTGGCAGGCCCTCGTCTGGATTCTGCTGTGGATTCCGATTGGCAAGTTCTGCTGGTGGTATTCGCAGCGTGCCCACAACGTCATCCGCGCCTTGCGCTTTCTGACCCATCCTTCCGAGGTCAAGGCCATCGCCCGGATTAGAGAAAGCATCAAAGAGATTATCGCCGTCGGAAAAGTGTATAAGAAGGTTGTTTAATCCTCTTACTCATTATTATATTAATCCATCCCACTCATTAAACAATTCCTACTATGGAGCAGAAAATCCCCTACAAGATCTATCTGGCTGAGAACGAGATTCCCACACAGTGGTACAACGTGCGTGCTGACATGAAAGTGAAGCCCGCTCCACTCATCCACCCAGGCGACGGTCACCCGTTGACCCTCGAGGAGATGAACCCCATCTTCTGCGAAGAGCTGAACAAGCAGGAGCTTGACAACGACACAAAGTGGTTCGACATCCCTAAGCCAGTGCAGGAGTTCTATCGCATGTACCGTCCTTCACCACTCGTGCGCGCCTACTTCCTTGAGAAGGCACTCGGAACGCCAGCCAAGATCTATTATAAGTTCGAAGGCAACAACACCTCCGGTTCGCACAAGCTCAACTCGTCCATCGCCCAGGCTTACTATGCCAAGGCACAGGGTCTGAAGGGTGTGACCACCGAGACCGGTGCCGGCCAGTGGGGCACGGCTTTGAGTATGGCTTGCTCGTACTTCGACCTCGACTGCAAGGTCTATATGGTGAAGGTGTCTTATGAGCAGAAGCCTTTCCGTCGTGAGGTGATGCGTACCTATGGTGCCAATGTAACTCCATCTCCAAGTATGACGACAGAGGTGGGTCGCAAGATTTTGGCCAATCATCCTGGCACGACGGGTTCGCTCGGCTGTGCCATCTCGGAGGCTGTAGAGACGGCTGTTAAGACTCCCGGCTATCGCTACGTGCTCGGTTCGGTGCTCAACCAGGTGCTTCTCCATCAGTCCATCATCGGCCTTGAGGTGAAGAAGGCGCTCGAAAAGTACGAGATCAAGCCCGACATCCTCATCGGCTGTCTTGGCGGCGGCTCGAACTTCGGCGGTTTCGCAGGGCCATTCCTTGGCGAGAAGCTTCGCGGTGAGGCCGACTATCACCTCATCGGTGTGGAGCCAGCTTCTTGCCCCAGCTTCACCCGTGGCAAGTTTGCCTACGACTTCTGCGACACAGGTATGATCTGCCCACTCGCCAAGATGTACACACTTGGCTCGCAGTTCATCCCGTCGTCCAACCATGCTGGTGGTCTCCGTTTCCACGGCATCAGCCCCATCCTCGCACAACTCTATCACGACGGATATTTCGAGGCACGTGCCGTCGAGCAGACTGCTGTCTTCGAAGCTGCCGAGATCTTCGCCCGCGCTGAGGGCATCCTGCCTGCTCCCGAGTCGAGCCACGCCATCCGCGTTGCCATCGACGAGGCCAACAAGTGCAAGCTCACCGGCGAGGAGAAGACCATCGTCTTCAACCTCTCGGGTACCGGCTACTTCGACCTCGTGGCTTACCAGCAGTTCAACGATGGCGTGATGACCGACGTCATCCCCAGCGACGAAGCCATCGCCGAAGGTCTTGCCAAGCTGCCTAAG
>JAZQBS010000170.1:0-4331 GCA_045545875.1 Bacteroidales bacterium | reverse complement strand
TGGACTATCATCGTTTAATAGTCCGCGTGCAACAATAAGGAACCGCCGTATGCCGAACGGCACGTACGGTGGTGTGAGAGGTCGGTAAACGTGAAAGTAGGAGATAAACGCCTACGATTAGCGTTTACCTCCTACTCGATTTAGGGGGCTTGGTTATATCACTTTGATTTTTGCGAATTTCAGCAGGAGGGTTTTGTTCCCGACATGGTCGAAATTGACTGAGATACGCGCGCTGTCGTTGCTGCCATCGACCGAAGTGATAGTGCCTTCGCCGAAACGGTCGTGGGCGATGCGTGTGCCTGCCTGCAGAAGCTGTCCATTGAAGGTGATGGCGGCTGATTCGGAAGGAGTGGGTGTGGCCTTGGGCTTCATGCCTTCGGTATATGCACCGTTTGGACGAATGGTCTTGCGGATAGGACCGGAGAGGTCGAGCGGAGAGGACTTCTGTTCGGGCTGTTTCTGTGCCTCGGGAAGTTCCCCGGGATGATGCCAGACGATATTGCGCTTGTCGATTGTCCTTTCCTCTTTGCCCGCTGAGCCAAAGCTGCCGTGGCTGCCATAGTCGAAGCCGAATCTTCCACCGCCTGCGCTGCCGTAGTCGGTGCTTGAATCGGGACTGCCGGTCTGCTGGATGAATTGCCTGTCGATATCCTTGATAAATCGGCTGGGTCGGCTTGCTTCGCTCTTTCCGTTGCGGAAACGCGACTTGGCATAACTCATGAAGCAATTCTCTTCGGCACGGGTGATGGCCACGTAGAGCAGTCGACGTTCTTCCTCTACACCACCAGGTTCGTTGAGCGACATTTCTGAAGGTAGCAGGTTCTCCTCGATGCCTACGATAAAGACATTCTTGAATTCGAGACCCTTGGCCGAATGGATGGTCATCAGGGAAACATAATCGGAGTTCTTGATGTCGTCGTCGGCGTCGTGTCCTTCGGGTTCCAGGTCTCCGCTCAAAGAGACGTCGGCAAGGAAATCGACGAGTTTGACTTCGCGACCTTCTTCAACGGCTCCCAGTGTAAACGTCTGAATGGCTGACAGAAGTTCCTGGACATTTTCACGACGGCTTATTGCTTCGACAGTGTTGTCCTGAGCCAGGTCGGCTTTGATGCCACTCTCGACGATGACGCGATCGCAAAGCTGATAAGCATTCAGTTGTTCGTTCAGTTCCTGGAAATGGTGGATAAGCGCTGTGAACCCACGAAGTTTGGCGGCTGTGCTCTTGTTGACATCCAGGTTGTGGGTCTCAGGGTCGGAGCACACTTCGAAGAAGGTCTTGCCAGTTGCCACGATGGCTGCAATCTTGTTGATGGTGGTTTGGCCAATGCCTCGAGCCGGATAATTGACGATGCGCTTGAACGCCTCCTCGTCGGCAGGATTGGTAATGAGTCGCAGATAGCTGATGATATCCTTGATTTCCTTGCGCTGATAGAACGACAGGCCTCCGTAGATGCGATAGAGGATATTGCGCTTGCGCAGGGCTTCCTCGAGCGTGCGGCTTTGCGCATTGGTGCGGTAGAGGATGGCGATGTCGCGGAAGTTGTAACCCTGGTCGTCATGAAGTGACTGTACACGTCCAGCCACTTGATAGGATTCCTCCAGGTCGGAATAGGTGCCTGTGAGGATGAGTTTCGAGCCTCGGTCGTTTTCGCTGAAGATTGTTTTGCGTATCTGATCCTTGTTCTTCGCTATAAGGGAATTGGCGGCATCCACAATGTTCTGCGTCGAGCGATAGTTCTGCTCCAGCTTGAAGAGCTTGGTGTCAGGAATTTTGTGCTGCATATCCAGAATGTTGTGGATATTGGCGCCACGGAAAGAATAGATTGACTGGGCATCGTCACCCACTACGCAGAGATGACCGTGCTTGGCAGCGAGTTGTTCGACGATGAGATGCTGGGCACGGTTGGTGTCCTGGTACTCATCGACGAGCACATAGCTGAAATACTGCTGGTAGAACTCAAGCACATCGGGATGGTCGCGGAAGAGAATGTTGGTATAGACCAGCAGGTCGTCGAAGTCCATGGCTCCTGCCTGGAAACAGCGGTTCCAGTAGTTCCGGTAGATGATGTGCAGTAGTGGGCGCTTGGAGCGTGCATCATAGGTGAGCAGTTCCTTGTTTGCGCTGTACATACCCGGGGTGATCAGGTTGTTCTTCGCGTTCGAAATCTGAGCCTGCACGCTGTTGGGTTTGTAGATCTTGTCGTCGAGTTCCATCTCCTTGATGATGGTCTTGATCAAGGAGCGGGAATCGGTCTGGTCGTAGATGGTGAAGTCGGAGCGAAAACCCAGACGACCCGCTTCGCGTCGGAGGATGCGGCAGAAGAGCGAGTGGAAGGTGCCCATCCAGAGTCGTCGGGCTGGTGCAGGACCAACAATCTGCTGGATACGTTGCTGCATCTCGGTGGCTGCCTTCTTGGTAAAGGTCAGTGCAATGATGTCCTGTGGGCGATATCCATGGGTTAAAAGATAGGCAATCTTCATGGTCAAGACGCGTGTCTTGCCCGAACCTGCACCGGCAATTACAAGTTGAGGGCCGTCGCAGTATTCTACGGCGGCCCGTTGGCTCTCATTGAGTGTTGATAGGTAATTCTCCACTATTATTGAAGATATTTAGAATCTGTAACCGATGGTGACATCGACATTCTTTTCGCCGAAGTTCACGTCGATGGGCTCAGTGGGTGCAAAGTCACCAGGATAAGCGGCAGCATGAACCCTTGAATGATGGTACATGAAGGCTGCGTCAATATACCAGTTCGCGCCGCTCCAGCCCAAACCGCCCGTGATGTAATACTGGTTGCCAAGGGTTTGGTAGTTGACTTTGGTAGTCTCATAGAAGCACTGGTTGATGTCGCCGGCAGCAACGTTGCCGTAGAGGGCATCGTCGGTAAAGGGTGATGTGACGAATGCATATCCCAGACGACCGCTCAGATTCTTTGTGATACGATACTCGCCACCAACCTTGAAGGTGTGTTGAGGCTGCAGGTAAGTGTCGATGCAGTCATTGGCGTAGCTGAAGTAGTTGTCGGTCAAGCCATAGCTGCGGTTGCGAGAATATTTCATGGTCGTGAAGTCGCGAAGGTCATACTCGACGCTCAAGAGTCCTCTTGTGCCAAAGATGTAGGCTGCTGAGAACTGATATTCCCAAGGTGTGCTGAACTCATATTTCCAACTGTCGTAGTATGTGCTCCAATCGCTCACATGCTCGTCATCGGTAATCATGGATCCCTCGTAGTATTCGCTGATGGTGGTCCATGTAGGAGTGTGTACAGATGCACCAATTCGCCAACTGTCGAAAGGAGACCAGATTACACCTGCTTTGAAGTCGATGCCAGAACCTTTGAATTCAACTTTGTTGTCATACGCAATGTAACTGCCATCGTAGTCGTAAGAATAATCTTCGTCAAATTCAGTCCGCTGGATTGACCGATAATCCGAGATACTCATCGTTGCTCCTAAGTAGAAGACATCGTTGAAGTTGAAGGCACCAGAGATGTTGTAATGGTCTAAGCGAGTGTCCTCATCGACGAAAAGACGTTTGTAGGCTGTCTGTCCTTTCATCGGATCAATTACAGCGTGAGGATTGTGGGGATCATCGACAATGGCATAGATGTCGTAGGCCATCATTGAAAGGAATGGTGCCCGCGAGCCGTTGTTGTACCAGTCGAATTCCGTTTGAGGAGAAAGTGTTCCGCCAAGATAGTTGTTGGCCTGGTTTGTAAGGTACTGACCGAAGCTGCTCCCTCCATCAATGACGGTGTTGTATTTCGAGTTGTTCTCGTACTGACGGTCGATGCTGAGGGCGAAGTTGAAGTTCACAAGGTTGTCACTGTTGGGTGTGCGGTAAGAGAAGATTGCAGCCAAATTCGACAGGGCAAAGTTGTGATCATTATTGGTAGCTTCCTCCGAACCTTTCGATTTTGTGCCTGTGAATCCCCAGTGTGGGGTGATGGTCAAAACGTTGGTCCCGCGATAAATAGCCAAGCCGGCAGGGTTGTCGGTGATTACCGACGGGTCACCACCCAACGCGCCAAAGGCTCCTGCCATCGACCGATAGCGTGCAGTTCCACTAATGCTTTCGGAACCAATATGCGCGGCATTGACAATATTTTGTGCGTTTGCTGATGCAGCAACCAATAGAATGGCGGCTGCTGATACTATAATTCGTTTCATATCTATGAGGATGTTCGAATTAAATAATATGTTTTTTCACGTTGATTTTCAAGATAGCGGCCATCCCGGATCGGATGCCGCTATCAATTTTGCCTTTATCGACGACCGCCGCCGCTGTGTCCGCCGCCGCCACCGCTATGAAGTCGGAGGGCCAAGCGGGT
>JAZQBS010000169.1:0-2558 GCA_045545875.1 Bacteroidales bacterium | reverse complement strand
CGGGGACAAAAATAGTAATAAAAATGATAAGTTGAACAATTTTACCCCCTTTTTTTCATTATATATTTAAAAATGTGTAAAAATATTTGCATTTTTAATTTTTCTTTTCTAATTTTGCCGCATCTATGGGCACAGTTCTTTTCAGATCTCCCGCCAAAAGCACGAACACTATTTTTTAACACCATATTTCTAATCACACTTAATCTTTAAGCCTATGAAGAAGATTCTAACTTCAGTTTTTGCACTGTTTGTGGCAGCCACCGCTGGCGCACAGACATGGGATGGCGTTGCCGGCACAGCCACCTGGACTGTGGGTAACGAAAACTCAGCCACCCTTTCGGCCGAAATCGAGAACGCCGTGCTCGAGACCAGCCTCAAGGTAGGCACCGACCTCAACGTAAGCACCTACGATGCCACCAGCAATGGAGGCGGCACATTGGCCACCTATCAGCCATCGACTGGCGATGCAGGATGCGTCGAGACCGACATGGTTGAATATACCGTGAAAATGAAAAAGGGCCTGACCTTTACTCCTTCCAACGTTCAGTTCGATGCTGTAAAGCAGGGTACCGACAATGCCTACTTCTCCTGGTCGTATGTCTGCGACGAAGTCGAGAGCGAAATCGTAGCTTATTCCGACCCCAAGAATCAGATCCTTCGCAACAACAACGTCAACGCCGACGTGGCTCCCCTCACCCACGACGAGGCCATCACTGCCGTGGCCTGCCGCACCTTCAAGCTGCGCTTCTACATCTCGAATGTAGCCAACAACAAGAAGATGTCGATCGGCAACATCCGCATCAACGGCACCGTTAGTGGCAAGGAGGAAGGTCGCGCATTCACCGACTTCAAGGTGGACTTCCGTTCTGACCCATACACCGTCCTCGCTCCCGAGACTGGTCTGCCCGAAGGCGTTACCATCACCGGCACCTGGCATGACTCGCAGCATGGCTATTCGAACGCCGTGGTTACCGTTCCCGTTGACGGTCCAGTCAAGTTCACCGTAGGCGGTTGCGGCTACAGCGACCAGGCCACCGTGGCTGATGCCGAAGGCAACACCCTGGCTACCCTCGACACCCGTGGTGCAGGTTGTGACACCAACACCAGCTTTGATCACTTCGTAACATGGACCTACAACAGCGAGGAGCCCACTACCCTCACGCTCAATCTGGGTGCTTACTGCCCATTCCTCTATGCCGAGGCTTGCGAACTTATCCCTATCTGCACCGTTCGTTACTACGACGTCGATGGCAAGACCATCATCGGCGAGGAAGAGGTTGAAGGCGGCTCTGCCCTCAAGTATGCCTATGGTGCCGAGAACGTCACCGTGGCTGAAGGTTACAAGTTCCGTGGCTGGTTCAACTCCACCCAGTCGAGTGCAGTGAAGGTTGCCGAAGGCGTTTCCGTTCAGGAGAACCTCAACCTCTATGCCAAGGCTACCGAAATCGAAGTGCCCACCAACACTTCGCGCTACATCTACGAGCTCAACAAGGTGAACTTCTACATCGAGGACCATGAGGCCATCTGGAACAATGGTGGTTCATTCCACGACACCCAGCACGGCTGGTCGTTCAGTGCAGGCAACAGCCTCTCCATCGCCGTAGCCGGCAAGGCCATCATCAGCGTCGGCAACTGCCGCTATTCGGCTGAAGGTGCCGAGGCTACCGTCACCAACGAGGCTGGCGAGACCGTTGCCACCTTCCCCGTACAGGTCGAGAACGATGGCGCTGAGACCACTTTCCAGTACGACAGCGACAAGGCCGACGTCCTCACCATCACCTTCGGCGGCACCACCTACATCCACAAGGTGACCGTCTATAACGTGGTTGACTTCGTACAGTACGACGAAGCTACCGGCTACTACTGCATCCCCGCCAACGATGCCAACAGCTTCCTCATCGCCCTGGCTTCTGCCAACGGCACCGGCAACGCCAAGATCTTCCTGCCCAACGGCACATATGACCTCGGCGAGCTCACCCTCACCCAGATTTCGGGCAACAACATCTCGATCATCGGTGAGTCGATGGAGGGAACCATCCTCGTCAATGCTCCATCCGTTGAGATCGAAGGCATCGGCACTACCGCTACCCTGCTCAACACTTCCGACAACCTCTATCTGCAGGACCTCACCATCCAGAATGCCCTCGAATACTACAAGTCGGGCAGCGCAGGTCGTGCCGTCTGCCTGCAGGACAAGGGTACCAACACCATCCAGAAGAATGTCCGCATGCTCTCTTACCAGGATACCTACTACAGCAACCGCGCAAGCAACCGCTACTGGGAGGATTCCGAGATTCACGGCACCGTCGATTACCTCTGCGGCGATGGCAACGTGGTCTATAACCGTGTAGCCCTCGTCAACGAGAGCCGCACCGTCGATCCAGGCAACGGTGATGACGTCATTGCAGCACCCAACTGCACCGCTTCGACCGATGCACGCAAGAACTATGGCTACGTATTCCTCGACTGCACCGTCAAGAGCGAATGCAAGCAGTTCACCTTCGCTCGTTCGTGGGGCGGCGAATCGACCTGCTACTGGATCAACACCAAGGTGCTCG
>JAZQBS010000168.1:0-7955 GCA_045545875.1 Bacteroidales bacterium | reverse complement strand
CCGTATTGTCTATGCTACCTGAACCTGTGAGTTCACCGATAGCAAAGTTCTTGCCGTTGGTATGCACAGTACAACCCGACTGGATGCTAAGCGTAGCCTTGCCAATACCATACGAATTATTGAACTCGAACGTCGGCGTGTAGTTGCCGACCTTGCCATCCTGATAGGCACGGATGATGCCCGTGAAGGCGCTCCAGTTACCATTGAAGTACAAACGTACCCAAGTGGCGTGAACGTTGAACGTACCGCCGCCTGACAAGGATCCAGTGTAGTCGCAACGACCATCAGGATAGATGGTGCCTTCCTTACCTTCTGGCACTACAAACTTGGCCGATTCGCTATTGCTGGAGTAGATCGAGTTGTTGTAGCGCAGCGTAGCATCACTCAGGACGATGGTCCGACCAGAGAAGTGATTGTCGCCGAAGTCATAGACTGTGCCGCCATTGACAAAGAGCGTATCGAAAGTGGGTGCACATTCGAGTTGCAGCGTTCCGCGTCCTTCCTTCACAATGTTGGCTTGACCGGCACTGAATTGCTTCCGCAGACTGCCGTTGAGGATCAGGGTGCCGCTGCTTACATCGAGCGTGCCGCCATTGGTTCCCACAAGGATGGGCTGCGAGGTGGTCATGTCGCGCGTGGTGCGCAAAGTGGCATGGTTGTCGAGCACAATGTTTCCATCGACACCACCAAGCGAAGCATAAGCGACACCGTCCTTGTTGGCAAGCATCTCAGGCACCAGCACACCGCCATTGACGTAGGTGCCACCCGTATAGGTATTAGTGCCACCGATATTGACAGTAGCTGAACCCTGAAGCTTGAGGCTGGTAGTGCCCGTGATATTGCCATCGCCCGAAAGCGTGTAGTCCTTGGTGTCTGCCAAGAAAGTGACACTGCCCGGACGGAGTTCCTCGGCCACATTGACATCGGTAAGCACGGCATCGTCGCCAAAGACGACATTGTCGCCCGTCACGAAGGTCTGGGACGAAGAAGAGAAGTTCTTTGTGTTATCGAAATCCCAAATGTTGTTGACTGCACCCGTCCAGGCGATTTCCTCAGCTGCTCGGGTCTTAAGCACATGGAGGATGACCTTGCCATTGTCAAGCGAGAGGTTGTACTTGACTCCGCTCAAACCTTCAACCACAAGGTTAGCCGCATCACCATTGCAGCCTTCGGTGCTGATGAGCACATAGTCGCCTTCGGCAGGCGTCTGGGCACATACAAACTCAAGGACAGGCGCACTGTATTGTGGGCCATACTCCCAATCCTTCTTTTCGATCACCAACTGACGTGCACTAATCTGGTCGAAGGTGCTGGCATCGGTGATGTCGAAGACGATGCGCGAGCCAAAGCCAAGCAGCAACGAATCAACCTCGATGTTGCCCACTTTATTAGCGCCACCTGGACGAATAACCGAAGCGTAGTCAGCCTGAATAGTGGCAAAGCGTCCGCCATCGGAGTTGAGTTCGGCAAAACGATTAAGCCAGAGACGGCTGTTCTTCAACGAACCATCGAAGTTGAGCGTACCCGCCCAAATATCGGTCTTGCCCGTATAAGTCTGCTCCACATTGGGCAAGGTCAAGATGCCATCGCCCTGCTTGACGAGGCGCATGGCACCGGTGAAGGCTTCGCCCGTCACGTCGAGACGATAATAATCATATATGATGTCACTCTCCTGTGAAGTACATTCGCTCGGAGCTGTTCCCTGTACCCAAGAGGGCACATTGAACGTCATGATGTAAGGAGAGGCGCCAGCAGCTACAGAAACGGCAGCATCGGCATTCTCGCTGACAAGAACGTGCTTGTCGTTGAGCGAAGTGGAGATGGTACCTCCAGCAGCCACAACCTCACGGCCAACAGTAGTGAGCGGCGGCGGAGCCATGGTGATGCCTTCGAGCTCACCGAGGAAGTAGCTGACATGAGGAGGTTGGTTGTAACCGCACATCTGCCAAACCATGGCATTGCGGTACTGATGGTCGTACCAAAGCGAGTAGTTGCGCCAAGCGGTCGGCTCGGTGGTAGTATAGATACGGATATTGTTGGCCGAAGTGCGCATAATTACCTCTTCACGCCAATCTCCCAAGATGTCACCCTGATAACAAGGAGTTGCCTTGGTGTCGTTGTTGGTGATGGAACCAGGAAGGGTAGCAATGGCACTTGCCTGACCATACTTGAAGATCTGACCGGTGGAATTGCGTGAACCACTTCCATTGAACGACTCCTCCTGCAGGTCGCCATCCCAATAGATGCGGAAGTTAATCGAAACGCCTAAATTGGTAAGTCCATTGACGTGGTCGTTGACGACGCAGCTGATGGGTGTGTCGTGACCGCTGAAACCCATGGCACCCGGGAAGTCGTTCGAAAAGTTGCCAGCTATCGAACGTCCATCGTCATTGGGACTGGTCTGGCGATAATAGATCTTCGATGTCGTGGCGTCACGGTAGTTGTTGTCGGGGTAATCCTCGTTGCAGGCAAATGCCTCCTGACCATGGACATAGGGATTGAGGTCGGCTACGTGATGGGCATCACCATGACCAAGACCGGTAGTGGAAAGGCCAAGGCCATTGTCATCGATGACCATCGAACCGAAGATGATCTCATCGCGTCCGTCCCAATCGACGTCGGCAATGGTGTAGTTATGATAGCCCTGTCCGTACCATGGACCAGGAGAGTTACAATTCCAGCGCCAACGCTGCACGAGCTCGTGGGTGGCAGGATTGACGTCGAAGGCAACGAACTTATGGCGTGTATAGATACCACGACCTAGGAAGACGCTGGGCTTATGACCATCGAGATAGGGTGCGCCAAAGAAATGCTTCGAACTACGATGACCATATCCATCACCCCAAGCCGTATTAACGAGATTGTCGTAGGCCGAGCCACTGAGCAGATGATTCGGATTCTCGCTCTCTTCCAAGCGTGGAAGTGGATAGTCGAGACACTGATAAGGTTTGCCAGTCTGTCCATCGACATAGAGCAGGAATTCGGCACCGCTGTGCATAAACCAGTTGGTACCGCCACCCGTAGCAGCACGGTAGTTGAGCGAAGCGTCGCCAACAACATAGGTCGAGCCGTCGGCCAAATGAATAGTAGTGCCATCGGCAGCACGGAAAACACATTCTGCACGTCCGTCGCCATCCCAGTCGTAGGCTACGATATTCTGTTCGTTGTTCTGGAAGTCGCCCATGTTGGGTCCACAATTGACCCACCAGAGCACGGTGCCGTCGAGCTTCATGCATTCGAAGAGCGAATACTCGCCGTTGTTGCCGTTCTTTGGATAACTGGCACTGATCTCGCTCTGGTTATCATATTTGATGAGGATCTCGAGTTCGCCATCACCATCCACGTCGGCCATGCAGATGTCGTTGGGCACGTAGGTGGAGGTGAGCGAAGCATCATGCTTGGGGACAATCTCCAAATAGTTCTGGGCCCAAACGTTGGCAACATCGGAGGCCTCCTGTTCTACCCCACGAACGATAGTTCGTACGGTATAAGTGTCGGAAGCAGTTCCTTCCTTCACCAAAAGATTGGAAACAGATAGTGGAGCCTCGTTCACCTTGGCACCATTTCTATAAAGGTTATACTGTGTGTCGTAATACTCGTCAGCCTGGATACGCCATGAGCAATAGACGCCTTCTGAAGTCTGGATGGCAACAAGGCCACGGTCCAACTGGTCAGTGTTCTGTCGCTGAGCAGATACTGACGACGAAGCAGCGCCAAGGGCTGCAATGAGGAATAGCTTGATGTTTCGCATATTCAGATATTTATGTGTGAGCGTGATGTGTATATGAGGTTACAAAGATAAGCAACAAACTGCACTTCTCAAAATATTCGAGCAAAAAAACACGAAAAAAAATCAGAATCTTCATTTTGACCCACAAGAATGAAATTGGAGGATGCAAAAAAAGAAAAAGTACCGATGGCAAAATGCCACCGGTACCATGATATGAGATTTGATGTAATGGATTACTTCACGATGAACTTGTGACCACGCTGGATGTAGATGCCAGGAGCGGTAATGTTCTCGACACGCTGACCACGGATGTTGTAGATAGCGGCATCCTCAGGAGCGGTGATGTCGTTCTCGATGGCACGGATGCTTGCACCTGGCTCGAAGCCCTTGTAGGTGAAGACGCGTGCGCTATTGATAGCCCTGTCGTAGCGATAGAGCAAGTAAGAGGTGTCATCGGTCTTCACAATGTCGGTGGTGTGGCAACCAGGCTGTCTGTCATAGCGGTCGTAAGAACCAGTAATCTTGATCTCGATGAAGTTTGGCTTGGCCTCATTGTCGGTGATCCACTGTGGGTCGAAGGTGACTTCAAGATTGTTGTACGAAGTACCATTCACGAAGATACCTTCCTCAACGAGGATAGCAACATTAGCACGAGCAGTGTTGGGAATCAATGGGAGAAGTTCCTTGCCATAGTTCACACCGTCAGCATCATTGATAAGGGTGTAAACCTGGATGTAGGCATTGGCCTCTTCGACAGTAGAAAATACCTGACCTGGAGCCTTCCACCATTCGCCGATGGGGTTGCCTGCCTCATCCTTCTCTTCGGTCGTTGTGGCGTTCATCCATCTGCCCGACCAGTGAGACACGTTGGTATCGGTCCATTCGGTCCTCTCGAAAGCCGAGTTAGCGGCAAGCTGCTCGCCAGTCCAAAGGTGATACTGTACGTCCATAGCAATCTGATACTCTACGTCATTGACGAGGGTATAAGAGTTAGAACCATAGTAGTAAACACCCTCAACAGGGATAGAAGTAACAGTAATGACAGCAGAACCTGCCTTGGCCAGATATATAGAGGTGCTTGCACCGCTGTATGAACCAGTCTCTGAAGTGCCATCGGCGTAGTCAATCTTCCAAGAAAGAGCTACAGCTGGGCTGAGAAGTACAGAAGAATTGTCAACCGTAACATTGTAGGTTTTGCCGAAGCCTTCCTCTACCGATGTGATAACGGCTGCTGGTTCAGGAAGCGTGATAAGGCCGCACTCTACATTAACGGTAACAACCTCAGAGGTTGCATCCTCCTTGGTGGTCCAAGCCTTAAGTTCACCACTCTGGGTGCAGGTAACGACTACAGAACCGAAAGTGCCGGTCTCCTCATTATATGCATCGTAGTAGTTAATCTCTTGCTCCTCACCACCAGGAACGATGTAGTGGAGGGTTTCATTGTCAAGGCAAGAGATGGTGTACTCACGATCGTTACCCTTCACTGCAGAAAGGATTACGGTTGGCTTCTCAGCTACAGAACCCTCAATCTCGTGGGAAACCTTGATGTTCATGAGCTGGGTGATACCCATGTAGCGGGCCTGATAAAGAACGATGCCACCAGCACGGTTGTCATTGCCGTCAGCAAGTGTACGGCTGCCACTCCAAAGAGTTGACTCCTCACCATAGTTCTTGATGTCATAGTTAATGGTCTGACCAGACACATTGAGAGTCACAACATACCAGTTGCCAGCAGCTACGTTAACGGAATCGGCAGCATCGTTGATGTAGAAGCAGCAAGTGCCACCTACAGCAGTAGCAATACCACCTTCGCCAGTAGCCTGGGTAATCTTGAAGAGATAATCGAGACCAGGATTGTCGGCTACACGTGCGCTATCGGTAAGGAAAGCGGTAGTGGTGCCCCAATAAGAATTGGGAGTAATGGCAGAAGCGGGAACGTTCCAGATAGCAATTTCGTTGTTACGCTGAGCAGCATTGCTGGAGTTGTTGCCGAACTGCTTGAAGCAGAAAGAGAAGGTCATTGTGTAGTCTTGGCCAGCAGCAAGCTCCTCACCATAAACGTCACCCCATTCAGACCAGTGTGCTGTTCCGTTGTAATTAGCAGCACCATCACCGAACTGGATGTAGTTAGCCTCGGAAGTCTGAATAACCTGAACTACCGAAGCAGCACGGGATGTCTGCCAGGCATCAAGAGCTGTGGTGGCATCCTGGAAGGTCTGCTGATAGATGATCTTCGTGTCAGCCTTGACCGATGCAGCTGCCATGAAAAGAGCAGCTGTTGCAAAAAGAGTAAACTTCTTCATGTTGCAATTGGTTTTAATTGTTAATAATGTTGGAAGATAGGTTATAGTTTTTAAGTGATCGGAGTATTCAGAGTTTTCAGAGTATTCGGAGAATTCCAAGAACTCAGAGTTCTCCGATTACTCCGACCACTATTGTTCAGAAGATTACCAACCCTTGTTCTGGAGAATGGCGCCGCCCGACTTCTGGATCTCGGTCTGCGAGAATGGGAAGAGGTTCCACTTCTCCTGCCACTGACCATCGCCACGAGTGTAGGGCACCGTCTGATAGTTCAGAGAGCCGTCTTCGTTTTGGGTGATGACCATACGGTGGATGTTGAGGAACTTGTTGCCATCTTCCTTCCAGCGACGGATATCGTAGAAGCGATGACCTTCGAAAGCAAGTTCTACCTGACGCTCACGCTTATATGCCTCCCAGAATGCCTCGTTCGACAGATGATCGGCAATCTCAGGCATACCGACACGTTTGCGTGTCTTGCTGGCCAGTTCGCGTGCAGAAACGGGGAAGACATCGGTGGTGACATCGGCTGCTCGAGGGCTACCTGCATTCTTGAAATACTGGAAGACTGCCTCGGCGTAATTGAGGTACATACCGCCCAGACGGAAGGTGAGCCAACCGTGATAGGTGGCAGCTGTAGTGTAACCCGAACGAAGGATGCAACCGTTGTAGAGCAGCTTCTTGAGATAGTAGCCGGTCGGAGTAGCGTAAGCCGTGGTTGGACGAGCATGCGCACCACCCGTATAGGTCTGCAACGTAGTGTAGCTGGTGTTTGTGATGTCGTTGGGCCATGCTTCACCATTGTGTGCGATAGTCATGCCGAGACGAGGATCACGATTGGCGTAAGGATTCTGCGGATCGTAAAGCGGGCTCTCGGTAATCGGGAGGCCATCAGTACAATCGTAGGCATCGACGAGGTCCTGGGTAGGACAGTTGCCGCCACGGCCACTGGAATAGCCCACGGGGAAGTTGTTCTGCTCGACAGAAGTCGAGGCAGCGACACGGCGAGCGAAGAGAAGTTCGTCATAGACATCGGAGTTGCTATAGAAGTCGCTAGCCCAAAGGTTGCTGTAGGTAGAAGCAAGCTTCTTGCCCTTTGCCTCGCACGCATCGATCAGCTCCTTGTTGGCCAAGGCTGCCTGACGCCACAACTCCACGTCGTTGTTGGGGTTGAAGAGCGGGCTGGCATGATAGAGGGCAGCTTGTGCACGAAGAGCCAAAACAGCAAAACGGCTTGCACGACCGGTCTCGACTGTGGTATAGGCATAGTCGGAGATTTCGGTGTAATCCTCGACAATCTGATCTTTGATGGCGTTGCACTCATCGTCGATGAACTTGAAGATCTCATCGTATGAGGTGCAAGGCAGTGCGGTATCCTCGTCACCCGTTCCATTATGAATCTTGAAAGGAACAGAGCCATACTGACGTACCAGGATGAAATAGAAGTAGGCACGTGCCCAACGAACTTCCCACTGGTAGTTGTTGTACTGGAACATCTGCTTGTAGTAGTCCTGGTTCATCTTGAACTCATCGAAGGTCAAGCCCGTCCAGTTGTCGAGGAACTCGTTACAATACGTGATGCCATCGTAGGCTTGCGACCAGATGGTCAGGTGAGGATTGGAGGGGCTCCAGTTGCCGTTGAGGAAATCCTCAATGGTATTGCCGGTAGCATTATAGCCACTATATTCCGACTCATCAGTTGCCGAAGAGAGCATGGCACCACCCAGATTGCCGAAATCGGAATCCAGATCGTTGTAGATCTTGGTGATAAAGCCGCCCACATAATTGAAGTTGCGATCGATATAGGCCTTATCGTATGCGGTATATTCGTTGTAGTTCAGGCTGTCCTCACAGGACGACAGCGCAAGAGCCACAAGCGCCACACCCAACATTGTCTTATTCAGTTTCATAGTTCTTGAATTGTCAA
>JAZQBS010000167.1:0-3967 GCA_045545875.1 Bacteroidales bacterium | reverse complement strand
TAATTAACAATTTGCATAGAGAACAAGAAAAACAATCGTCCCTTAAATTCCCTAAATATCCCTTAAAAGCCCTTAGTATCCCTTTACATAATGAATGAGCAGTGTCATCAGCTGGATAAAGTCGCGTGTGCTATATCCGATGACGGCCTGTTCGGGCGTGAAGGGTGAGGTGTCGTACTCGTCACCCACAAACGTGGTGGCATATTCGGTGCTATTCGAAGGAGCCAGTCCTTCGGGCAGGGGCTTATAGACGTTGGAGATCTGGCTCAATGGAGTCAGCCAACCGCCACCGGGCTGCTGGGCCTTCATTATATCCTGCACCGAACCGAAGCCACGACGTGCGCCACCGCCCTGCATGGGCGAAGGCTTGAAGTAATAGACGGGTACGGCAACGTTCTGCTTGGGATAGAGCAAGGGAGACGAGGCAGTGACCTCCTTCGGATCAGCCTGGCTCAACGCCTGATATTCGCGCTCCAATCCGTCGGGGTTGACAAAGGCGCACGAGCCATAATGTGCGATGGTGCGGCTGATCTCCTGGTCTGTGTAATATTCACCATTGCCCACATTGCTGCCGCGACGATGCACGTACATGGGCGTACCGTCTTCTGGAAGGAGGAATCGCGCTACGAGGAATCCCTCGCCGCCTCGACGTCCGGCCCTGCCACCAGTGCCGCCGCCACCGCCATAGCGTGCTGCCTCTTCATCGGGCAGACGCTGTTCGCGTAGGAACTGCAACGCAGCGGGGATACCCTTGAGGAACTTCTTTTCACCTGTGAGGCGATAGTAATCCATCATAGCGCGAACCATACGCACCGTGGTGCCCGTGTTGACCGAACGTGGCTCGTAGCTGCGGGCGTGGGCAGGCTTGAGGGTCTTGACGAAGTACTGGTCACCCCAACCGGCAAGCGGAGCAAGTTGTTGCAACTTGAGCGAGAGATCGAGTGCCTTGCGGATGGGCTTCAAAAGGTCCTTGCGACCCAGTTCCTGATAGCACTGGATAAGGAACTCGATATTGGCAGGCATCACATCGTCGTTAAGGGTGATGAACGACGAATAGTCTTCCTTGCCACGGAAAGGATGGCTGTACATGAGCGGAAAACGCTGGGGCCAGCCGCCGTTGGGGTACTGACTGACAAGCATGAAGTTGATGACCTTGTCGAGCGCCTTGCGCACCTCGGGATCTTTCTTTTCAAGATACACGCGCAGCAGGAACGTTGCACACTCGGAAGTGGCTTCATCGTCGAACGTGCAGTTGCCGTAATAGTGCTGGAATTCCTCCAGACGCCAAGCCTGTCGGCCGATAGTGGCATAGAACTGCTTGAGTTCGTCTTCGCCTGCCAGGTCTTCGACGTAGTTCCAGCCTCCTTCGGGATGCTGCACCTTCATGATGACCTCGGCAATCTTGCGGGCCTGCTCATAATAATATTCGTCGCCCGTGGCATGAAGGGCATCGATCATCAGATGACCCATCGATGGCGTGCTGGGCGACTGCAACCATACCATCGTGCGGTAGGGAGCCTCCAGCTCGCCCCACTGACGGCTGCGGTCGGGCAGATAGCTCCAGACGAATGCGCCTTCATAGCTGATCGAATCCATCATGAAGGCTGCGGCTCGGCGCATAGCGGCCTTTGCATCCTCGATGTCGAGATTACGATAGACGAAATGGGTGAATGTGGCCGAACCCTTGCCAGCGCAGAAAATCCCTGGCAGGACGGACTGGAACTGATAAAGCGTGTTGTGGTTGTAGCCCGAGCAGTCCATACCCCATGTCTCGCGTTTCCAATTCACGCCATCGTAGCTGTAAGCACCCGTGACGACATGGTTGTCGTTGCGAAGTCGAAGCCAGATGTGACGTGTACCTGCCTGAGGGTGCATGCCACCACCACTTTGTCCGCCCTTGCGGTAGCGATAGCGGCGATTGGCATCAAAGCCCGTACCCATATAGAACACGCTGTCGTAGTAGAGCACCAGGCCGGCTCGTGTCTCGTCGTCGCTCAGCTCGATTTCGGCTTCAATCTCGTAGCGATGGTCACCGGCGACAAACATCAAGGGCGACGAGTTGCCGGGAAGTGAGCCCTTGGCTGTGAGGCGAATGCCGTCGGCAATGTGTTCGATGCGCTCAGGCTCGTAGGTGCGATAGGATTTCCAATCGAGGCCGACGCGGAACTGAGGCAAACAACCTTTCGAACCCTTCGAACCCTTCGAACCTTTCAAACCCTCTCCCATTGGTGCCGGAATGGGCCCGACAGGGTCGGCGCTAAGTCCCTGCTTGTCACGGATGACAGGACGGAACCATCCATCTTTGGTCAGCTCAACGGGTTCCAGCAAAGTCTGACGGCCCAGGTCGGTAAAACCGTTCTCGTAGGCGTGATAGACGCAATACCAACGTCCGTCAGGCGTATCGATGAGCGAACCGTGTCCACGGCTCCACCAGCGGTTCGAATTGGCGTAGTTGTGGATGAGCGGGTTGTAGGGACTGTCTTCCCAAGGGCCGTCGATGCTCTTCGAACGCGCCACCACCACCATATGACTGGTGGGAGGTCCTGCCGTGCCACCCTCAGCATTCAGATAATAATAGTATTCGCCTATCTTACGAAGCTTCGGCCCTTCGAGGCAAAGACCTTCGGTGGCCCAATCCTCGGGGTACATCCACCCGGGATAGACCTTCTCGAGCGTACCTGGAACAACATGCAAGCCGTCGTCGGTAAGCTTGGCACGCTGGCCACCGCTCAAGAAGAGCCAACGCTGGCCATCGTCGCCCACCACATGACAAGGGTCGATGTTGGCGACACCCAAATCAACAGGCTCGCTCCATGGACCATAGGGCGAATCGGCCGAAACGACAAAGTTCATGCGGCTGCTGGGCTTCAAATCACGCCCTGCCTTGGCACGAACGGCCTCCGACGGGAAGGCCACGGTGAAGTAGATATAGTACTTACCATTATATTTGCATATATCCGGGGCCCAGACCGAGCCCAGGAATGTATTGAGTGCGGCACTGATCGGCTCCCAATGCACAAGGTCGCGGCTGTGGAAGACGACGAGACCCGGCACGTAGTCGAACGCACTGTGCGTCATGTAGTAATCATCGCCATCACGCATGATGGTTGGGTCGGGGTAGTCACCTCCGAGGATAGGATTGGTGAATGTACCGTTTTGTGCCTGTGCGGAAAAATGGCTTCCGCACAGAATTGTCAGGCTTAGAAAAATAAATAACAGATGTGTTTTCATAAAGAATAGGATTAAAAAACAGGGCAAATATACATTTTTTTTTGATATGTTGGTATATTTTCCAAAAAAATTGCTATCTTTGTGCCGAAATTTATCAATTAACAATTAATATTTAACAAATAACAATGGGATTTATGAAAAAGATTCTTTTCGCAGCCGCCCTTGCCACCCTTCTTGCAGGATGCAAGTGCAACCAGCCCGAACCAGTGGCTTGTGACAAACCCTGCTGTACCGACAGCACCCTCACAGCAGCACCCCACGGCGTCATTACCGTCACCGACGACGGTCAGACCGTCTACACCCGCGATATCACCACGAAGAGCAATCCTTTCGTGTTCGACGCCGACAAGGAATGGGAGCGCACAGGCGACCCAGGTGAAGTCTATCGCAAGGTGATGGGCTACAACGACAACCTCATGATGGTGAAGGTAAAGTTCAAGAAGGGTTCTGAAGGCAAGCTCCACAGCCATCCACATGTTCAGATCACCTACGTCGAGAGCGGTGAATTCGAGTTCACCATCGGCGACGAGACTAAGATTGTGAAGGCTGGCGACGTGCTGATGAAGGTTCCGAACGTTGTGCACGGCTGCAAGTGCCTCAAGGACGGCGTCCTCATTGACACCTTCACCCCCATGCGCTCCACGTTCTTGAAGTAAAGCCATCCCGTTTTCACGGGATACCGGAATAACGTAATACCGTAATTACGAAATCCCGGTATTACGAAATTACGAAAAAA
>JAZQBS010000166.1:0-5628 GCA_045545875.1 Bacteroidales bacterium | reverse complement strand
AAGACCGCTTGGCCTCCGACTTCCCGGCGAGCGCGATATGAAGAACATCGCCATCAACTGCCGCCTTCCCCTCATCCATCTCCAGAAGGAACCCATCACCAAGAAGCCCGAGGGCGAGCGCTTCTTCGCCTGTGCCGAAGGCTCCCTCCTCATCCTCGCCCCTTGGGCGGAGGATCTTGACGCCATGCCAAGACCCCCTCAATCCCCCTGCTTAGGGGGAGGACTTGCTCGTCCGGACTTGATTCTTCCCCCTAAGCAGGGGGATTGTGGGGGTCCATCTGATTACGACCGTTTCCACAACATGAACCTCCTCGCCGAGCAGATCTGCTCGATGGATGTAGCTCACACCGAACTGTCGTTCAGGGTGATTGAGTGAAAATTATCCCTCATACCCCTCCTTCATCCCCTCAACCTCCTCCATAATCCTCATTCTAAACTCCTCGGGCGCGAGGACGGAGAGCTTGCGGCCGTGGCTGAGGATGGCGTACATGAGGTCGTCGGTAGGATAACAGCGGAGGGTGAAGAGCGTGGGGTCGGAAGGATCCTGGCGCTGCGAGGCGTGGAGGGGCTTGGTGAGGAGGTAGTTGACCTCGGTGCCAGTGGCGCGAAGACGGATGAGGGGCACCTTGCCTGAGCCGGTGTAGATGCCGAAACAGTTGGCGAAGAACTCGGCGGCATCGAAGTCCTTGGGTGGGGTGAAGGGATCGTCGGAGAGCAACGACATGGTGCCCTCGAAGCGGTCGAGGGCGAAGGTCTTGAGCTGGGGCTCGTCGTTCTTCTGGGCGAGGAGGTACCAGCGGCCTTCGTAGAACTTGAGGGCGTAGGGGCGCAGATGGCAGCCGTAGGCCTCGGCATCGAAGCGATGGTAGGTGGCGTGGAGGCAACAATGGCTGTGGAGGGCATCGACGATGGTCTTGTAGTACTGCATGCCCTGGGGCGCATTCTCGATGAGGACGCGGTCGCGCACGTCCTGTGCCTCGTAGATGAGTTGGCCGATGGAGAAGCTTGAGATGAGCCAGTCGGTGAGGTGCGCCTTGTCGTCGTCCATGGTCTCGATGTACCATCGGTAGCCGTTCTTGCGGTTGCAGGAGATGATGACGCCGAGGATGTCCTGGATGGAGTTGAGTCGGTCGTGGAAGGTGCGTTTGGGCAGGGGGGCGCCGTCGCTGAGGGAGGTTTCCTGCTGCCAGTATTGGTCGATCTGGTCGAAGGTGAGCTCGCGATGCTCCTTGAGGAGGTTGACGAGCCAGAGGCAGCTGCGGAGTTTGTGGTTTTCTTGAATTGTGGGCATATTTTAGGGATATTAAGAGATTTGAAGGGATATTAAGGGATATTTGGGGACGTTACTTTCGCCTGTGGAAAATAGGGACTAACAAAACATTCGTCCCTAAAAATCCCTAAAAATCCCAAATATCCCTTAGAATCCCTTTTAAAATCATGCAAAGATAGGGGATTTTGGGGAAAGATGGTGAAAATTGGGAAAAATTTATGATTTTTTAGAACTTATGCACCCTTTTCGCATAAGTAGGGCCTATCTTTGCATCGCGAAAACAAAATCGCACATACAATCATTAACAAAAAATATAGAGATTATGACAAAGCAAGTGAACACAATGAACGTGAACGTGGCAGAAGGCCGCATGGAAGCCGTGAAGCAGGCGATGGCCAAGATCGAGAAGTCGTACGGCAAGGGAGCCATCATGATGATGGGAGAGAATACGCACGAGAAGGTAGAGGTGATCTCGTCGGGGTCGGTGGGACTCGACCACGCGCTGGGCGTGGGAGGCTATCCGCGCGGACGCATCGTGGAGATCTACGGCACGGAGTCGTCGGGCAAGACCACACTTGCCATCACCGCCATCGCCGAGGCGCAGAAGCAGGGAGGCATCGCAGCCTTCATCGACGCCGAACACTCGTTCGACCGCTTCTATGCCGAGAAGCTGGGCGTGGATACGACGCAACTGCTTATCGCCCAGCCCGATAACGGCGAACAAGCGCTGGAGATAGCCGAGCAGCTGATACGTTCGGCAGCCATCGACATCATCGTCATCGACTCGGTGGCAGCACTCACCCCGAAGGCAGAGATCGAGGGCGAGATGGGCGACAACAAGGTGGGCCTGCAGGCACGCCTGATGAGCCAGGCGCTGCGCAAGTTGTCGGGCGCAATCAGCCAGACCAACACATGCTGCATCTTCATCAACCAGCTGCGCCAGAAGATTGGCGTGATGTTCGGTCCTTCCGAGGTGACCACGGGCGGCCTCGCGCTGAAGTACTACGCTTCGGTACGCCTCGACGTGCGCCGACTGACGTCGCTGAAGGATGGCGACCAGGTGCTGGGCAACCGCGTGAGCGTCAAGGTGGTGAAGAACAAAGTGGCGCCTCCGTTCCTCAAGACCGAGTTTGACCTGATCTTCGGCGTGGGCATCGACCGCATGGCCGAGGTGCTCGACCTGGCGCTCGAGGGTGACATCATCAAGAAGAACGGCTCGTTCTATCGCTACGACGGCAGTCCGTTGGCGCAGGGACGTTCGGCCACGATCCAGATGCTGCGCGACACGCCCGAGCTGGCGGCTGAGATCGAGGCACGTGTGCGGAACATCGGCGTCGTCATCCCGGCGACGGGGGAGAGTGAGGAGGAGAATACGCCTTTTGATCCCGATTGATTTTATCTGAAAGAGGTAGGTACTTTTATGCTCTTCGAGCAGAAATCAAGGGGGAAATCAAAGATTTCTTGCGTAAGCAATAATATTGAGATATGAAGATTGAAGTGAAACGATATGAGGGACCGTGGCCTGAGGGGGCACGAATCCTGGAGCCTGGGGATGAGGTGCTGCTGGCCACGGGAGCCATCGGAGCGGGACCATTCACAGGCGTGGTGGAAGGTCTTGAGAAGGTTGCGCTCGGGTCGCTGTTGGGCACCATGGGCACCCTGGTGACGATACCCGTGGACGGTGACTCAATGTCGGGTGCAGGCATCCTCGATGGCGACATTGCTGTGCTGGACATCGACGTGTCGCGTGTGCAGAACGGCGACTGCGTGGCAGTGAAGTACGACGGCGGGTTCTCGTTGAAATATATCCGTCAGGACGAGGAGGCCACCTGGCTCATCCCCGACAACCCGAACCTGAAACCTATGAAGTTCGTGGCGCCCGAGAAGCCCGAGATCTGCGGCATCTGCATCGCCGCCTTTTCGCAACGCCCGAGGCTGAGTCAGGACCGTTTTGCGCGCATCAGGAGCAGCGCCCTGGGCGTCGATGTGTTCGGCAACAAGGAGGGCTCCGGCACCAGCCTGCGGATGATGGAATGTGGCAAGGAGATGCAGCGACGTATGGCCTTCCGCAAGAGCCTGGTGGAACTCTTCAACCGCAAGGGAAGCAACGGCAAGCCGCTCTTCACGAAGAAGGTGCAGTGGGTGGCCATCTTCCGCGTTGCCATCGAGCGGGGCTTTGCCTTCGAACAAGACTATGCGGGCTTCGAGAATTACCTGAAGTTCATCGAGCTCACCGACCTGCCTGTGCCCTTCGACAAGGACATTCTGCGAAAGACCGACTTCGGGGTGTACCGTATGCCCATCAAGGAGTGGACTGCCGAACTCTATATCGAACGCAATATGGCGAAGACTGCCCAGCCCTTCTTTGCGACGAACGATGTGGCCAACACCTTCCTCGAAATCCTTGACGAGAACTTGAACTAAGTTGGCGAAAATTCCGCGGACAATTCCGCATACGATTCCATTTTTCCGCGGACGATTCCGCATACAATTCCATTATTCCGTGCTTGATTCCTATCTGACATTTTTTGTTGGATAGGACTTTTTTTGTTCCTATCTTTGCATCGCCGAAACAGAAGATGGGCCCTCTTCGTGGATTGGTGTTATGTTTTACCCTTTAATAATGTATAAGGAAATGACTGAAAAGATTTACGGCAAGTTCACCCAAAAGGGTATTGTCACCGAGGTGAAGCCGAGCGCGGACGAGGAGGCACGAATGATGCGGCAGATGTCCTTCCTGCCCGAAGGGCTGAAGAACGAGTCGACTGTGCTGGTTGATAAGGGCGAGGCTGCCGGCATCGTGCTCGATGTGCGGATGTGGATCGAAGTCCGTAAAGCTGGCGAAGTCTGGTTCGTGGAGAGCTTCGGGTACGATATTAATATTAATAATGAATAAAGCTTTTTAGATATGGAAAAGACAAATGGGACGATAGTGGATGTAAAAACATTTCAACATCCGAATTTCGGAAACGTCCGCACGGTGATGGATAAAGTGAATGACAAAGTCTTGTTCTGTGGAAAAGACGTTGCAACGGCACTTGGCTACAAGGACCCGGCACAAGCCATCAGAGACTTTTGCAAAGGGGTTGTTATTTTAACCACCCCCTCGAAAGGAGGACCTCAGCGAATGAAATTCATTCCAGAGTCAGACATCTACCGATTGGTGATGCGCTCCAAACTCCCAGAAGCAGAGAAGTTCCAGGACTGGGTTTGTGAAGAGGTGCTGCCCCAGATTCGACGCACGGGTGGATACATTCCGACACACGATGGAGAGGGCAAGCCTTATAGCGACCTCGAGATCATGTCGCTGGCATTCCAGATTCACGAGCGAACCATCGCCGAACGTGACCGCAAGATTGCGGAGCAGGACGAGACCATCCGCATACTTGAACCGAAGGCCACCTATTGCGACGAGGTGCTCGAGAGTGTGAACTGCATGACGATGACACAGGTTGCGAAGGAACACGGCACGACCCACGCGGGACTGACGAAGATGCTGCACGAGAAGGGCGTGATCTACCTGCAGAGCGGACAATGGATGCTCTATGTCGACTTCTGCAACCACGGACTGACGCGCAATCGCACCCATTCCTATCACGACAGCGTTGGAGTGGTTCATTCGCACAGCTATCTTGTGTGGACCGAGAAGGGTCGGATGTTCCTCGATGGCATTCTGCGTCGCGATCTGAGCCCGAAGGAGGCACTTCGCCAGGTTGAACAGACGGGCACGCCTCATGTTACGAATCACGTCCAACTTGAAATCAACTTCTAACTTCTTTTATATCCTTCCACAAAGATTTCTTGCCGTAGGCAATAATACTGAATGTGAATTATGAAATTAGTATATAATCAGTTGAAGCTGTCCAACCGTAAGGGTAGGCTCTTCGAATACGAGAGTCTTGAAAAGTTCTATGCTATGGTTCTCAACACCTGGCGTGGAGAGTACCCCGACGGAAAGATTGACTACATGCGTTTCCTCATGGATTGGACGCGCCTTTCGGGAGCTGAGATCTATCGTATCACCGAGGACATGATGAATCAGGTCGATATGGGCGTTTCGGTAATGAATTGCACAATTGTCGTTGTGGATTGGAACAATTACAATGAGTGCCTGAGGAAACTGAACTATCTGATGTCGGCCCTCTGCTACTGCGTGAATCATGAAGAATGTTATAAGGCCAAGGATTTCATGAAAGCCTTTAACCGTATCTACGCCCGTTTCCATGAAGCAGATAGTGATTGACCAGAAGACGCGAAGCGAGGTGAAGATGTTGTTTGGATTGAATACTTCGCAAATGTCTCACGTGCTTCGTTATGAATCACACAGCATCCGAGCACGCAAAGCAAGGTCATACATC
>JAZQBS010000165.1:0-5013 GCA_045545875.1 Bacteroidales bacterium | reverse complement strand
ATTATATCCTTTGAGGGGACGGGAATTGAATTCACCTCAGTTGAATTCACTTGTGTTGAGCCATTAAGCAACCGATAATAATCATCATATAAGGTGGAGGTAAAAAGAGCATATAGCCCATAAACAACTTCCTCGGATTCACACATAATAAAGTTTACCTTGTTCTGTGTGCTGATGTGCTGATATTCTGGAAAGTTTTTGCTGAGGTAAATGCCGCATTGAAGACGACGGTGCTCTTCCTTCGAAGTCAGTCGTTTTACGAATAGGTAATTTGTGTTCTTTTGAAGTTGGGCTTTTTTGCTCGCCAAGATATATTCTCCAGGCCTTCCTTGAGGCCAAACAACAGTACCATTTTTTATATGAGAAGAATAGAACAGCGGACAAGCACCATCTTCGTATTGGTCTCGAAGTTCTTCCTTGAGCCTGAAATCTACAATAAGCCCCGTGCACATCTTCAGATTTATTGAGGGAAGTGTGCAAGTAAGCCTGTTAACTCGCTTCAGGACTTTCTCCTGCTTCTCGTCGGTTATAAGATACACGTATCCATTCTTGCTTACCACGGAGTCATATTCGGCATAATAGGCTGAAACTTTGTCAAAATCAGAAGTGGATGATGAGGTAATGAGAATCTTCTTTGGCTTTGCCTTAGAGTTCTTTACCTTAATAATCATCGTTTCTTGTAAGATTGGCTCGCTGTTGAAAACCTTGTCACGGCTTTCAAACAGGTGAATCTGCTCTATTACGCAGTTGTTGAATAAATATTTGCGAAAGGCTTCAAAGTATGCTCCGGAGGTCCATGATCTTGGCACGATATAGACCAGTTCACCACCCCAGTTCAAACTGTTGATGCCCATTGCCATAAATAGAAAATACATGTTTGGAGCCCCATGGCAAATTTCGCTCATAACTTGTACTTCCTTGGCATCTTTGCCCAATTTCATGTAAGGAGGATTGCCTATGATGTAATCATACGCATCGCTATCCATAACAAGCACAGGCTGAAGATTGAACTGCTGAGATGTGATGTAGTTCTCGGTTCTCAAATGATAGGTTACTCGATACTCTTTGTCCAAAGCTTTCAGGTTTTCTGCCAGCAAAGGGATTATTTTGTGATCATTCTCAAAACAAGTCAATATAATCTCACCTTGATAGCCCATGTTGCGGATACGTTCTATCAAGGCTACAGAAAGTATGCCTGATCCAGCTCCTGCATCAAGTAATCGGATGCAATCGGTTTCAAGATTGATTTTGAACATCGAAGCCATGTAAATCGCAGATAGTTCCGATGTAAAGAATTGTCCGTATTTCTTTCGTTCGGTTCGTGTCACTGCATTTAGGAAGGCTTCAGTGTTTTTTATGATTTGCTCCAGCATCGTCTGAATAATCGTATAGTGAATTTCGTTTCTTGACTTGCAAAGATACGCATTTTCTTTTATTGAATGGTCATTTCATTGTAAAAAATAACTATTTTAATTATTTTATTAAATTCAACCGATTGCACAAGGCTAAAAGTTGTATGGTTTGAGTAAATTTAATCCGTATTACATCATTTCTCGTTAATCAATAATGCCAGCATGATAGTCTATCTACTCTTCCTTGTCACCCTCCTTATCATGGCTTATCCTGGCTATCTGCAATGGAAGAGGCATAATATGGACATCGCTCAGTTGGAAGATGATATCAAGAAACTCGAGGAATTATGAGTAATTGGGAGAGGCTCTGAAAAAAATAATCGGAAATTCGAAAAAAAATCAATTTTTTTGTTAACCTTTCGGTTTCCCTTGTCACATAAAGATGAAACGAACAGTTTTATTAGATCAAGACAAGACAAAAATTTTGAATCAGACCAGTAGGGGAGGGCACGGCAGTGATGCTGGGCCCTCTTTTGATGAAAAAAGTTCGAACAATCAGTTAACTTCTCGTCCAAAACCTGCACATAATAATGAACGGGCAAGAAAAAGGCGATTATCCTTGCATAGTTTGGGAAATAATTGTATCTTTGCACCCGAAATTCATTAATCATGGCAAAGAACATTATTTTACCGAACGCAACCATTGCAGTACTGAACGCCTTCGCCAACGAGCAGCGCGAAGGTTCAGTCGGATGGCTCAGGGCCAAGGGTATGTCGCAGGACGATGCGGAGGACCTCTTTCAGGAGGCGTTCATCACCCTCTACGACCAACTCCGTACCGGCTACCTCGAAGAGATGCCTCATTCGTTGGCAGCCTACTTCCACGGCATCGTGCAGAACAAGCTCAAGGAGCACTTTCGCCGTGTGCAGAAGGTGCTCGACAACGAAGAGGAGCAGGATGTAGCCGAATTCAACGAGGATTTCCTCAACGAAGTGCTTGCCCAGGAAGACCCGCATCTGGTGGAGCGCAAGGAGGCAGCCGTTCGCGAAGTGGTTCGCAACCTGCCGGAGCCTTGCAACAAGTTGCTTTGGGGCTTCTATTTCGACGAACTCTCCATGCAGGACCTCGCCGATCGTTTCGGCTATAGTTCGGCCAACAGCGTGAAAGTGATGAAGAGCCGCTGCATGGACAAGTTCGAAGCAGCGATGAAATTGATTTACAATGAAATGTTCAATGATTAATTCTACACGAAAATGAAGAATAATGGCAAAATGAGTGAAACCAGCCCGCATGCTGAGATGGACGAGCGCATCGCCCTGTTCCTTCGAGGCGGGATGTCGGAGACCGAGGCCGAAGCTTTTCGTGCAGAAATGAAGGAGAATCCGAAGTTACGCGAACGTGCCGTCCTTATGGCACGACTCATCAAGCAGATGCGCAAGGTGGGCAAGGAGCGTGAGCAGCACTTGGTTGATGCGCTGCAGACTGTGGATAGGAAGACTATTGAGATGATTGCTAAAGGCAAGGGCATGGAGACGATGAAGGAGCGCAAACCCCTGATGCGTCGCCTGATGCCCTGGGCTGCAGCGGCTGCCATCATTTGTTGTGTGGCGCTTGTGGGACGATACGTCTGGAACACCGAGTCGGCCCAGATCAGCAATTTCGCTTACGAACTATTTGCTCCCAAGTCTGCTCCAGCACCTGTTCAGGTGAAGCAATTGCCCAAGGAGGTGACACGAGGTCAGCATAACAAACTTGAGGAACTTGCTCTATTGCGTGGCAAAGTGGAGATCGGCCTTGACCTCGAAGCGACAACTCAAAGGTTGCAGGCTCTCTACGATGAGGCTAAACAGTCCAATGACACGCTTTACGAATCACTCCTCGGTGATATCGCCCTCTCTTTGGCACAAGGTTACAACAAATTGGGTGACAAGGATGCCGAAGCGCTGATACTCGATGAACTGTTTCAGATTCAGGACGAAAACTATTTGACGTCGCACTAAGATTCAATAATATATTTATCTATTTATGAATAAAAATCTTATACTCTTTGCACTGCCGCTGCTGGTGGCAGTGTCTGCTTGTGAAGAACAGACTGTTTCGAATGTGAAAATGATGCCACAGGATGAAGCTGTCGATGTCTGTCCCGACACCCACCTCACGCTCACCTTTGCCGAAAGCCCCACGTTGGGCGACAGCGGCATGATCCGTATCTTTGATGCCGAGTCGGGATTGCTGGTCGATAGCCTCGACCTGAGTATTCCCGCAGGTCCGACAAAGCCGCGCACCTATGGCCCTGACTGCGACTATACTAAGATACCTTACGACTACGCGCGTACCTCGGTGCCTACCAATCGTGACACGCGTCCCGGCACTCCTTCGGGTACAGCCGAGCCAACGCCTCCCGACTATCAACTCACGATCATCGGAGGTTTCACCGATGCTTTCCATTTCTATCCCGTTATCGTTCACGACACAGTGGCCACCATCTATCCCCACAACAATATGCTGGAGTATGGCCACACCTACAACGTGCAGATTGATGCTTCGGTGTTCCGTTTCGATTCGCTGGAATTCAAGGGCATTGCTCGTTGGAAGTTCAGCACCAAGGCTGCTGCACCCACTGGAAATCGTGTGACGGTGGATGCTTCGGGCAAGGGGGATTTCTGCACTGTGCAGGGGGCGCTGGATTATGTGCCCGATTCGACGAGCGAGGATTATTACATCGATATTGCGGCAGGAGATTATGAGGAACTTGTCTATGCGCGCAACAAGTCGCATCTGCACCTCAAGGGTGCCGGCATGGCAACGACTCGCGTGCATTATGCCAACTGTGAGGTATTTAATCCTCATCCGATGACTGTGAAGACCAATGAATGGCCCGGCACGTTCCCATCGCGCCGTGCTGCCTTTATGCTCGACAACTGCCACGATGTGACCATCGAGGATGTAGCCATCGCTACTGACATGCGGGGACAAGCCGAGGGCTTGCTGCTCAATGGCGAACGCATCGCTCTTCGAAATGTAGAAATCATGGGTTCGGGCGATGCTATGCAGGTCAATGGGAGCGTCTATATGGAAAACTGCTGGCTTGCAGGCGGGGGTGACACTTTCTTGGGGCGTGGTCCTCTCTTTGCCTATCGATGCATGTTGAATAACGATGGAGGTCCGTTCACCTGGGTGCGCAATACCAAGGAAAATCATGGTTTCGTCTTCGTGGAGTGCACATTCAATGCCGTCCGAGGCCGACCTGTCGATCTGGGACGTTGTCCCGACAATGGCAAATATTCCTATCCCTATGCCGAACAGGTCCTGATCAACTGCAAGGTCACAAAAACCATCCCCGAAGGCTGGAGCGCCATCGGTCAGAAGACTGCATGTTTTATGGAGTACAATACCTGTGACGTCGCCACAGGCAAACCTGTCGATACGTCAAAGCGTCACCGCTGGTCGCGACAGTTGACAAAGAAGGATGCGAAGATTATCGAGAATTATAGCACCCCCGCATTTGTGCTCAAAGGCTGGACGCCTACTTTCGATTGAGCCTAGTTTCAGCAAATTCGTTATAAGTGATGAATTCGTAGCCGCGTGACTTGCAGTCGAGGATGACTGACTTCAGGCGGTCGTACATGTCGTTGCCTGCATGGTGACGAATGATCCACG
>JAZQBS010000164.1:0-10671 GCA_045545875.1 Bacteroidales bacterium | reverse complement strand
GCCAATAGTCGGTGGCCGTCTGGTCGTTGATGTTGTACTTGGGCGCATCGGTCAGCACATTGTAGTCGGGGAAGCCTCGCATGTTCATATACGAAAGGCTCGTTCCGTTGTAGATCTTGTGTCCGAAGGCACCGTTCATCTGCAGCGAAATGTCAAAGTCGTAGTAACGGAAGCTGATGTTCGAACCCAAGGTCCATTTCGGGGTGGCCTGTCCTGCGATGTAGCGGTCGCCTCCATCCTCGATGTTGATGCGTCCGTTGCCGTCGAGGTCCTCGATTTCGTAGCAGGTGGTCCCATCGTCCTGTGTGACAAGACCCAGGCAGTGGGGCAGATAGAACACGCCCAGCGGCTGACCGACAATCTGATAGACGATGTTATTGTTGCCGCCATGGAAACCGGCGCCATTCAGACTTGCGATGCTCGACATATCGGGGGCCGAGAAATAAGTGCCGTTGTAATTGCCGCTCAGCGAGATGAGCTTGTTTTTCTGGTACGACATGTTAAGGTTGATGTTGAGCTCCATGTCGCGCTTATGAACAGGAGTGTAGCCGATGCCCATCTCGAAGCCCTTGTTGCTCATTCGACCCAGGTTGGCAAGCATCTTGTCGAAGGTGTAGGGTGGCACGGGCACATCGTAGAGGTAAAGCATGTCGCGCGTGCTCGAATGGTAATACTCGACAGTCAGCACCACAAGATTCTTGAAGAAGCCCATGTCGGCACCGATGTTGTACGAGCCTCGACGCTCCCAATGCAGGTCGGGATTGGGGTTGGTCTTCGGTGTGTAGGTCACCGTGGCAGTGCCATACCAGGGGACGAGGCCCGTAGGATAAAGCAGGGCCAGGGTATTGTAGGCCGTGATGCCACCCAGGTTGCCCGAGATGCCCGTACCTGCACGAAGCTTCAGCTGACTGAGCCAGTCAAGGTCGTCGAAGAAAGACTCCTTGCGCAAATCCCATGTAGCCGAAAGCGAGGGGAAGAGTCCCCATTTGTGGTCGTCGGCGAACATCGAACTGCCATCCACACGCGCATTGACGGTGACCGTATATTTGTCCATCAGGCGGTAATCGACCTGCGTCAGGAACGAGAGCAGGGCATCGTTCATGTAGCTGCTTCCTGTGGCGCCATATTGCCGCATGCTGCCTGCCGCAAGGTTGTTGTTGGTCACCGCGTTGTGGCTCAATCCCCTGACTGTCGCATTGAAGGCCGTGGTGGTGTGCGATTGATATTCGGTCATCTGTTTCGCGGCAAGGTGATGGACGCCCCAGTCATGTGTCCAGTTGACAGCGATGTTGCCCAGCCAGGCTTCGTTCTTGGTCTCGGAGCGATCGGCCTGTCCGTGTGCCCATATCCATGTGGGCTTGAACTGCGAGTTCTCCGACGAGACAAACGAATAGGAACCGAAGGCCGTCACATTCCAATCCTTGCCGATGCGGTAGTTGAGCTTGATGTGCGAATTGAAGTTCAGGACCTTGTCCTTGTCCTCCTCGACAAGCAAGGCCAGCGGATTGTTGATCTGCGTGGCATTGACGTTCCTATCCCAGCCACCGTTGGCATTCTGGCCTTTGGTGTAGGTAGGGTTCTGTGTGGCAGCCGAATAGAAGAGTTTCTGTTCGTCGAAGATGTCGTTGTTGCGCTGGCTGCTGCCCACCACTCCGAGGTCGATGGTCAGAATGTCGTCGAAGGCCTGCTGCGACACATCGAGCTTGGCAGCGAAATTGCGGTAGCTGTTGTTCGTGATCACCGTGTTCTCGCCCATGTAGGCCAGCGAGGCGCGATACTGCTGCTTGTCGCTGCCGCCGCTGAATGCGATGTGGTGGTTCTGTGCAAAGCCCGTACGGCGCAGGGCTCGCTGGAAGTCGGTGTCGTTGCCGCCATCCACATAGGGCTTGTGCAGCTGTCGTGCCGTGGTCACATACTCGTTGGCATCGAGCATGTCGAGCTGCTTGTAGGCGGCTTCGAAGCCGATGTTGCCGTCGTACGAGATGTGGAACTGCGCACCCTGTCCCTTCTTGGTGGTCACCAGAATCACACCCGAAGCACCCTGCGAGCCGTAGGGCGCTGTCTCGGCTGCATTCTTGAGGATGGTGAAGCTCTCGATGTCGGCCGGATAGATACCCGAGAGGGCTGAAAGGTTGCTATAGACGCCATCGATGATTACCAAAGGTTCGTTGCCACCGGTCAAAGAGGTTGTTCCACGCAGACGCACGCTGTTCAACATCGCCATTCGGTTGGCACCCGATGTCTGCACATTCAAGCCTGCTGCCTGTCCCGTAAGTGCCTGCAGGGAATTGGTCATCAGTCCTCGGTTCATCCTCTTCTGGTCGATGACCACGGTCGAACCGCCAATATTGTGTGTACTGTCGTCCGACAGAACAAAACTACGATTCTGTGCCTCAAGCCCGGTCGTGACAGTCAATGACAAGAGAAGACATAAGGTAATCCTTCGTTTCGAAACTGTTTTCATAGTAGAAATTTAGTTGCTATTTTCGATGCAAAGATAGGAACATAAATCTGAATTACCAAATTTTCAACCGCATTTTTCTTCAAAAATAAATGAAAGTACCACGAATCGATTTTTTATCACCGATTCGTGGTACAATCTCTGCTCAGCTGCACTTCACGTAGTGGCCCTGAGTCTCACTCATTCTGATCATTCCATACTTCAGCCATCGGCGACGCATCGAGCGTGCGGCCTCCTTGTTGCCATCCTTGCTCTTGATGAGGTCGGCATCGGTGAACTCCTGAGGCAACTGGTCGTAGATGCTGTCGTTTGTTGTGTGGTAGCTACGGGGCCTGACATTGTCGTCGGAAGCTCGGCTGCGTTCGATCCTGGAGCGGAAGTAGAGCAAGACTTGTTCATGCAAGTAGTCGCAGAGGCAACTCATCATTGTGAGCCATCCCTCGGTTTGGAACTTCGGAAGATGTTCGCCCACAGCATCGGGATGCGTCGGCAGATACTCTTCGGCAGTCTTGCAGCCACCTGCCCACGTCGGCAACTCGCCTTTGCGTTCATCGAGCTGGGCCATAAGCCATCGTGCGAATTGTGCCAACATCAAGCCACAGCAGATACGTTCGGCAATGATTGGGATACGCATACGCATTCCGGCTTTCACTTCGTCATCTTCACGCAAGGATTCCAATCGTACGCGTTCGAGCCAATCCAAACCAGTCTGTTCGAGCTTGGGCAAACGCACCTCACCCTGCATCAGTCGAATGAGGGAAGAATATTTCATGATGCGGTCAATCGACTCTTGGCTGCGTGGTTTCATGATCTTCAAGGGTGAGAAGGTATTGTCGGGCATGCTGGCAAGAGCCAAACGCTGTATTTCACCATTGAGGTAACCTTTCTGCGAGCGGAAAAGTGCATCTGGAGTACCCAGCATCAAAACATTCCAACGGATACGTTCAACTACGCGAGTACCTGTTTCGAGGTTCATATAGGCGGTCATTGACTTACCTTCCTCAAATGAAAGACGCTGCATGACACCCAAGTCCTTGTTGAACGACTGACCTCCGCTGGATGTTGCTATATCAATTTCCGGTATAAATGAATAGCACATATCACCATTGGCATTCTCAAGCATTTCCAACAGCTTCGACGTGGATATACGAAACGGTATTTCAAGGATTTTTGCCTTGGGGTCCTTGGGTTGATCCTTGGAATTTCGCTTGGCGCGGCGCTCATCTTCATAGATTCGCAGCTTCTTGAATTCGATGATTTGGTCATCGCGCCAATTCTTCATCCAAAGGCTTTCCACCTTGGTAATACATGATTTACCGGAACCTGAACTGCCAATCACTATCGAATGACAACATAGACCCATAGGTTCCTCGTCGCGTATCACCAACCTCACATCTGTAGCATTCGTACCAATCATGGGTCCCATAGCGATAATCACCGGCAGAGCCACGTTGTCAGGTAGTGATTCGAGCGTCTCGCGCAATCCCGCCGGGAGCAAACCATATTCCTTGCGTGGCATACCTTTCACGCGTGCCGAGGGCTGGGCAAAGCCTGTGCGGATTTGTTTGATGGTGTAGCAGTAATCCTCTTCCTCGATGTCGAGCAGGCTCTGCTGGAACTCCATGTTGTCGAGCTCCTCTTTGCGAAGGAAGTTGAGGGTCTTGAGCATCTTTTCGGGCATCTTCGAGCGGGGACGCTTCAAGGCGCTGTCGATACACGAGATGCGCTCGGCCTCGGGTAATCCGTCGTAACAGGGAATGACACGCAGCATGATGTCGCGGTTGTAGTCGCAGATGTGGCGTACCGAGAGTGCCAGTTCGTAGGTCAGGTCGTTGCGCTCGCCGCTTACTGGGGTATTTCCGCAATTATTGACGATCCAATAGGTCTCGATGATGCGGCTGACGGGAATTCCATGATAGATGGGTTCGGCATTGGGGTCAGCCTCGGCGGTTGGTTCCTCCGGATTCTCCTCAATAATCTCCGCATCCTCGATGACGGGCGGTTCCACCTCCTCGTAGGGGACGATGGCACCCGCACCATTGGGATTGGGCAGCAGTTCGACCTCCGCAGCAAAGAGCTCTTCGGGCTTGTAGATGAGCAGGTTCTGGCGCGGCACCATGAAGCAGCAGCGTGCCAGGTCGGGCGTGGAGTCGTAGGATTCGAGGTGAAGCACGTCGGCGAAGTACTTCTGTGCCTCCTTGCGGTCCATGTCTTCCACCATCGGCAGCAGTAACTTGAGTCCACGTCCCGATGGACTGACGAAGGCAAGCGGGCAGTGCAATGGTTCGAGCAGTGGTGTCAGCCTCTCGAAGTACTCTCGCGGATTCTCTACATTGTCGATGTCCATGCTGCACCAGGGGCTGGGCACCATGCACTCGTTCTTGCGCTGTCCCGTAGTGGAATGTCCATGAAAGAGGACCGCCTTGAGATTCTTCTTGATCTCATTGGCCGTATCCTTGAGATTCCTGCGCACCTCATCAGTCATTTCGGGTGTCTCTTTCTTCCTGATGTCTGCTACACTTTCGCAGTAGTGCTTCACGTTGACATTGTCGAGCATTCTCTCGAATTCTTCCCGGGTACAGATCTTGCAACCCTGGGAACAAGTGACTTTTTCGATAAAGTCAAATTTGTTTAACATTTTCATATTTCTTTTGAACTAAATTATTAAATGAGGTTAATAACACACTCTAAGCAGTTCTCAGAAATCATCTCGCAATCATGACTTCCTCGATTTGCACTGCAAAGTTACACAATAAATAAAAGAAAACCAACACTAACAATTTTTATCTTTTTTGTTAGTGCTGGCGAATAAATTATTAGCGTCGAATTGGGGAAAACTATTAGCGACTGCCCCCCATTTATGTTAGCGAGGGCCTATGCAAGCCACTATCGTGCGGTCGCGGTCGCGGTCGAATTGGTCGAATTTGTGGCACACTGGGGTAGAGAGAGGTAGAAAGGAAAAGAAACATATTAATAAATTATTTAAATAATTTTCAATATTTACTATTCTTTCCTGTCTGTCTGCATAAGAGGGCGAGCAATTCGACCATTCGACCGCGACCGCGACCGCATGGGCGAATTGTTAAACTCTTGATAATGGTGGAATTAGTTTTTCCTCTCTCGCATTATCCTCCACAAAACTGCATAGAGTAACCCACTCCAAACGTGTCTTTTGGGCTGTTGCTCCATTGCAATCCTCGGGGCGAATCCTGCAAATAGGCAACCTTTGCCGCCCTTCAAGCCTGTCAAGACACTCTTTTGTACAAAGTTTCATCCATCCGTTGATCATATTGTTGTACGATGTGTAATGGAGTTTGAAGGTTTGGCTCAAGGGCGTGCCGTCGATGGCTTCCTTGATAAGTCGCTCAAAACCCTTCGGTGTAGCCTCTTCTTCTGCTACACCGGTATCGATTAATGACGAATAGAGGCACGCAAAGTACTTCGAAGGCTCCAATTCGTTCATTTTTTCGCGTCCGAGGATCATCATTCCGTTTTTGCCTTTCAGGACAAACCGCTTCAAGATGAGACTACGAAGCGAAAGGATAAAGGCATTCCTGTCATTAAGGGGGCTGAGGAAAATGTCGGGTTTTGGACCACGTTTCCCCTTCTGACCCTCCTCTTTAACCTCTTCGACCACGGGTAGCTCCTGGGGTTCGGGCTGTTTCAGGCCGCCCACCTCGCCCCAACACGCAACGGCTTTATCGAGATGATAGTACAGGTCGTTGGCCGGTGCCTGATTGCGGGCTTTGGGCAAAAACTCGTTCACAAGATGACGTATCGACTTCAGCAAATCGCCGATCCGCTGCCATTGGTCTGACTCCTGTTCGTAATTATTTTTTTGCTGCTCCTGATTCATACTCAAGGGTTTCGATGGGAAAATCAAACTTGCAGATCGGATCGCCGAACAGGTTGGTATCGACAAGGTATGGCCCCAAAGGGCGATCGAGGAAGCGAACGTAATTGACCCCCGGATGCTTGAGCATCAGTTGGGCACATTCGAGGTCGCTCAGCCCTTCGTCGAGCAGGGCAAATTCGGTATCGTCCTTGATATCGTCGGCATGAGCGACATGGATCAGCTCGTCACCCACGCTCAACAGGACGTTCTGTTCGAACACCATCTGGCGCACTGCACCCATCCATCCGAAAGGAGAGGGGTGGCGCAGGTTGTTTATCGTCGAGGGGGCAAGCACGTAGCCTACGCATGAACGTGGGGCAGGTACTCCTTCCTGCTTTGCATTCTTCAGGAACGCATTGATCTGCTGCACCATTTCGGACTGCTGCGCATCGGCTACAAACGTGGCATAACCATCCTCATCGAAACCTGGGCGCAAATAATAATAAATGAAATCGTAGATCTTCGAGGGGCTGAGAATGTCGTCGTGCAGGTCATTCCATTTGCAGAAAGCCGTGGCATTATCGTCGGGCGAGCCAATGTAGGTGTTGTGGCCATCGGTGACTACGAGAAATTGGATATAGGTGCCGAAGACCTTGTCGTTCTCGATTTCTGCGAGTGCCTTCTCGGCGGTTTCGAGCAGATGGCCGGTATCGCCATAGACCACTCCGATAAGGGGCAGATGGTTGATGGTGATGACCAGGTCCCAGGCGAAACCGTTGTTTTGGCAACCGGGCCACGCTTCGAAGACATGCAAGGCATTGAACTGCGTATTCGTATAGTCGATGAGCTGGCACGTGCAATAAAGCGTACGACTACCTATTTTATATGGGAATTCCCGCCCTGCGATGAGCCAGTCGAAGAAGTGCTCACGGGCATATTCGAGCGTATGAGAAACTTCGGGTTTCGGGCTGTTGGGCCAATAATGGTGGAAGGCTTTTACGCCAAGGAAACTGACCTCTGTAGCGAAGTCCTCTACTTGATACCAAGCCTCACCCGTATGGAATCGCTTCAAATCAAATTCCAAGTCCTGGCTATCAACGCTCGGACCGTTGTGTAATGCGTAGGGCTCTTCCTGTACGGATTCAGGCACTTGTCCCATCTTGTAGCCATCGGCCAGCAGTTGGCGGATGAGTTTCTTCCGATGGTAGGAGTGGGGCTGCTTGTTTGCAAGATACATTAATATAAATGATTGAAAGTTAGTATATTTGCTGAAATAATACTCTCTCGGCCGTCATAGTACTTCCGCGTTTCGAGATTGCACTCTCTCGGCCGTCATAGTACTTCATCGAAAAGCGCCGCAAAGTTACTCACTCTGCGCTATATTTCCAAATCTTAAAGACTTTTTCTATTCATCGAAGACTATTTTGCGGATTTTTATTTAAACTAACGGCATCGGGAAGGTCTAAAACATAGAAATACAAATCAACAAAACTATGAAAACAGCGCATTTACTGGTCTTCTCTTTATTCTTATTGAGTTCCTCTCTTTCTGCTCAGGACGAAGTGCAGGAGCGTTTTTCTTTGCAAAACAGAATAATGCCGCAGGAAAAGGTGCACATCATGACCGACCGCAACCTTTATGTGGGCGGCGACACCATCTGGCTGCGTCCCTTCATCGTCGATGGCCTCACCATGAAGCCTGCCCTTTTCAGCCGTTTCCTCTACGTCGAACTTTTGAGCCAAACCGACAGCCTCGTCTATCGTGCAAAGCTCCACATGCAGCCCGAACGTGAGGTCTATACCATGCGCGGCTACGTTCCCCTCGACCCGACGCTGCCTTCGGGCATCTACACCCTCGTCGGCTACACGCGATGGATGCTCAATGCGGGCGAACAATACTTCTTCAAGCGCAACGTGCAGGTGGTCAATGCACGTGAGCTAAGCAACGGTGCTTACCCGATGCTGCTGACGCAAACGACCCAGGAGGATGCCTATCATCCCATCGACCGCACTTCGCTGCTCAAAGCCGACCACAACCCGCGCGTCTATCATCCCGAAATCAAGACCGACAAGGACAGCTACAGCCAGCGCACCTTTGTGGAAGTGAGTTTCCGTGCTCCTGCCAACACCGTTCTCGCCGCTTCGGTGACCGACGATGCAGCCGCACCCATCGACCCGACCAATGCCATCCAATACGAACTCTTCGGACAACCTTTCCTCCACAGCATCAAGGACATGGAGAAAGGCAAATTACGCTATCCTACATATCTTCCCGAGGAATTTGAAATCATCACCGGACGTGTCCGTAGCTCCTTACGCGGACGCCTTTTGCCGAGCGTCGAGGTAAGCCTGATTGCCCCGACACAAGGCTATGTGGATGAGCAGGTCACCGATGATCGCGGCATGTTCACCTTCGATGGCTTTGACCTGCCCGATGGCACCAGGTTCTTCCTTCGTTCACACGACGAGGCTGGCAAGGATGTGGGTGAGATTGAGCTTCTTCCCGAACTTTTCGCCAAGGATGTCCATCACCTCGAAGCCAACGCTGCCGAGGTCGAAAGCCAGGCGTTCTACGACAATCTCATCACCCGAATGAAGTACAACAACGGCCAATGGGAGATTCTGCTCAACGAAATCGATGTAGTGGGCCGCACGCGCGAACAATTGGACCCCGCAGGACAAAATGCCTACACGCGCCTCGACCACAGCAAGGTAGCCGAATACAAGGACTACACCTTCGAGACCCTGCTCAATGCCATCCCCGGTGTCACCGTACGCGACAACCATCCGCACTTCCGCAATGAGCCCTTGCTGGTGATGATTGACAACGTCCTGATCCAACCGCCTTTCGGCATGAATGTACCTGATTACCTCAACCAGATCTGCCCAACTTATTATGTGGATTACCTGGACATCGTGAACACCACGACAGTACCCACCATTTCGAGAACAATCGGTCCTATGGGAGGCGCCGCTGGCGGACAAGACAGAGCATTACGCACCCACAACTACTGCCTCCGCATCTTCACCCTGAAGGAGATACCCAACGTCGGGCAGGAATCGCGCGTCAAGGAAGTCACGCCCCTCGGACACCAGCATCCTCGCACGTTCAACAACGGCGTCTATCAAGGCCCCACCACACCCAATGGCACCGACCAGCGCGTCACGCTCTATTGGAATCCCAACCTTGTGGTGAATGCCGACGGCCAATGCACTTTCAGATTCTGGACAAACGATGCACAAGGCTCCACCTGCACCATCCGCATCGAGGGCGTTTCGGACGATGGCAACATCATCTCCTCTTCGAAGACGATCCGAATCGAATGAGTTATACACAACAATGCCGGCCCTCTAGGAGTCGGCATTGTCATTATCATCATTGTTCGCTTTCGTCCCTTGAAGTAATCTTCGTGGTCTTTCCCTTGTCGGAAGCCTTCTGGAATGCGGCATAATCCTTTTCAAGCCTATCAGTCAGCTTCTTAGGGTCTTTGTTGAAAAGATTGATATACTCCTCGAATGCTTCCACTTCGCCTGTTAGCTCCTTGTTTGCCGAATAATAGTTGACCATATCAATGATAGCACTCATATATTGTTCGAGGGGATTGACCGGATCGTGCGTCAATGCAAATTTGGTGCAGGCAGCCATATACGCAATCATATATACGACATTCTTTTTTTCGTTGCCCCACTTTGCCTCTGGTTCTCCAAAAATCATCATCACATCGGGCGACGACATCGACCAGGATTGGATGTATTGTGCAGCTTGCCCCATCTTGTCGGCATTGAGGTAATGATTGAGGTAATAAAGGCTGCAATAGTAGGCATCCTCGTTGTGCTCTCGGCACTTTTCGGCAGTCTTGAATTCCACCAATGGCGGCACAAAGCCGTTCTCCATCTCGTCTTTCAACTGAGCCTCCAGCGCCTCCATTTCTTCCACCTTGGCCGTATTATCCACTTCGTCATAATACATCTTCATGTATTTCAACTCATTGAGATAATGATCGGAATGTACACCCTCATCATTCTCAATCAGAGTCAGCGCATGTTCCTGCAGAGCTACAGCCTCAGCGAATTTGCCCAAACTGTACTTGATTTCAGCCGCATGGGCCAAAGTGCCACCCATGTGACGATCGTTGGTGAAATACTTGTAGTAAATCTTTACCGCCTCATCGCTGCACTTCTCGGCATTCGCCAGATCATCGACACTCGAATAATAGAGTGAAACATTGTCGAGAAGGTTGGCATAATAGACATTATCCTTGCTGTAATGATTGCCATAGATTTCTGCAGCCTTAAGCCCCGTCTCAAGCGCCTTCTTGTAGGCCTTCTGACGGAAATAGCAGCGGCTGATAACCGCTAGATCATCGACGTAAAGT
>JAZQBS010000163.1:0-2853 GCA_045545875.1 Bacteroidales bacterium | reverse complement strand
GATGGCCTGCGAATTTGGAGGTACACTACATCTCTCTCCCACGAAAACCTTGGAGGTAGGTAGAGGCTTCAAGGACTACGTGGATGCCTTCTTTGCATCAGGCGATGACGAGGTGGATGAGGTCTATACCAACGTGGGTGGAGATCATTTGGGCAGTTGGGTCGCACGGCTCAATTATGTGGACGACGAAATGAGTCTTGCCCTTTATGCCGACCATTATTTCGAGGATCATTCGGCCATGTTCTTCCTCGATTACGATGGTTATGGCTCAGGCCCAGATTGGGACAACCGCAAGAAGAACCGTTATCTGCTTTATCCCCTCAAGGATATCCTAGTGGGCGTAGAGCTGAAGTTGAATGATTCACCTTGGGTAGATGCTTTGGTGGTCGAGTTCCTCAATACACGCTATCAGAGTGGCCCTATCTACCACGACCACAATCCTGGCTTGAACGATCATATCGGAGGAACTGACAACTATTATAACCATCGCCTCTATCCCGGTTGGAGTCATTGGGGACAGGTGATGGGCAATCCGCTCTATCGCTCGCCCATTTACAACGAGGATGGCTCGCTTTCTGTCAAGGACAATCGTTTTACAGCCTGGCACATCGGCCTGGCTGGCTCCCCGCTTGAAGGTCTGCGCTATCGTTTGTTGGCATCTTGGCAAGAGGGCCTCGGCACGTACAGTTCGCCGTTCCTCGAGCCTCAACGCAATCTCAGCCTGCTTGCTGAGGCCACTTATCATCTCTCGGGACAAGGCATCTTGGGGCGTAGCGCCCTGCGCCTTGGCATTGGATATGATCACGGCAAGCTGCTCGGCAACAACTTCGGATCACAGCTCACCTATATATATTATATAAGGTAATAAGAGACTATAGCAACTATAGTCGCTATACGAACAATAACAAAAGATATAAACCTCGATGAGACGCATTATTCTCGCCCTTTCACTGCTCGGGCTACTTTCCTTCGCCTCGTGCGACCTCGAGATGTCGGACAACGGCGAGCTCGACGGCTTCTGGCAACTGGCCCGCATCGATACAATAGGAGGGGGGAGTAGCGACATGGTGCCGACGCGTCTGTTCTGGTCGGTGCAGCTCCATCTGCTTGAGCTGTCGGACCATGGCAGTGGACATAACAACAAGACCTATCTGCTGCGCTTCGATCAGGATGGCAGTCATCTGCGCGTCTATGACCCCTACCAGTCAGCTCGCAACGAAGGGGATAAGCCCGTGGCTGATGCCGCTGTGCTCCAGCCCTACGGCATACAGAGCCTCGACGAGACATTCGAGATACTGAGATTGGACGGTGATAAGCTGCAGCTCAGGTCCTCGCTGCTCCAGTTGGAGTTCAATCGGTATTGAATACACATATTATAATATATAATAATATAGAAGTGCCCCGAAGACGTTCATTCTTCGGGGCACTCTTATTTGAGAGGTTTGTCAATGCGATCAATCATCCTCGGTATAACCGGTCTTACGATAGCCAGAAACCTTGTTGAAGATGCTGTTGCCGTAGTCATCATCATACTTGATGTAGAAGATGATGGAGTCGGTCTGCATACCCGAACCAGGGGCATGGGCAGCATCTTTCAGGATCTTGCCGCCCAGGATGACCACGCCGCATCCATAGACTACGTCGTTTTCGGTGTTGGTCAGTTCACTGAGCGTGGTGAAGACACCAGGGGCTGTCTCTACCTGATGGGCGTTCTGCACCACTGTGCCAGGGGCCTCGAAGGTCATGTTGGCGAGGTCAACCTTCACCTTGGTCTGTATGCCCCAGTAGCCGTCCTCGGTTTGTGGGTCGGGATCCTGTAGCCACATTTCGGTGGTGTTGTTGTCGGCCGTATTGAATGTGCGGAATGTGAGCGTACCATTGCCATAGAAGTCACCCCACCACTGTGCATATTCGTCGCTCTCCAGGTCGGTGAGATCTACGATTCCGTCGCCATTGGCATCGGGATTGTAGTAGCCGTAAGGGGCGCCCAAAGCTTCGGCCAGGAAATCTGATGTATAGCCATTGGCCAGATAATACATCGTGGTGAGGTAGGCATCGTTGGCCTCCACGGTGCAGGACCATGTGCCGGCCATGTCAACCAGTTCTGTGTTACCCACTTCGAAGTCACCTCCGAAAGCTCCGTCGCTGCATGAGCTCATCGAGAGTGCGCCAGCGAGAACAAATGCTGAAAATAGTATCTTTTTCATATTGTTTACGGTGTTAATAGGTTATTTGCGTACCAGAACTGGGTCGATGAAGATCTGTCCGGCATAGCTGGTCTGATAGGAGAGTATGCCGGTAGCTTCGTCCCACTTGCCGTTCTGCAGATAGTCAAGGCCGTCGCCCCATCCGTTGACGTGGCTGTACATGGCCGTGATGCTGTTGTCGGGGTTGAGGCAGAAGTAGCCGTACATGTCATAGCTGCTGCCATAGCCACGAACCTGGTTGTACCAGCCGGCCAGGAAGTCGGAGATGCGGAAGATGCCGGGGCAGAGCTCCTCGACAGTCACAGAGGCCTCAGTGGCCCAGCCACGTGAGGTGGCCCAAGCCATGAAGGAGTTGCCATTGTACATCGTAGCATTCATGTCGGTGTCGAATTTGCCAGCGCAACTTGCTGTCACTTCGGGATTATAGACAAAGACGGTGCGCGTGTCGGACGAAGCGAAGCCATCTACGTTGTGGGCAAGGTATTCGACGGTATAGAACGTAACTTCTTCGGTCGAGATGGAGCTGACCACGCGGCCCTCGATGTCGTAGATGGTGGTGATGACCTTGTCGCTGATGTCCTCGGTGCCCTCCATACAGATGACACCGGGATCGGAATAGTTGCTCCCCACTGGAACAGTGTAAACG
>JAZQBS010000162.1:0-40958 GCA_045545875.1 Bacteroidales bacterium | reverse complement strand
GAAGTTGGCGCAGGCCTCCGAGTCTTCGTCAATCCTGCGCCCGGTCACCGAGCAGCGCCGGCTGCCATCCTGCTGATTGCGGCAGAAGTGGCAGTCGGTGCAGTAGCGAGTGCCCATGTAGAATGGGTCTTTAGGGTCCATTTCCCGATATAGTTCGTCATCCATAGTCAATTCGTTTTTAACAACAAAAAACACTTAAATCACGAAAAAAGAGTTTTCGTCAATTTCGAAATTTTCGTAGTTTTCGGAATAAAATATCGCGATGAAGGTAATTCCGAAAAAGCCCGAAAATACTAAAAATACGAAAATAATTTTTAGCGTTTTCCGCGTTTTTCGTTGTTATTAAAAATTTTCGAAAATATCGGCTTTTTCGCAGTTTTCGGAATAATATCACAATGAAGGTAATTCCGAAAACACCCGAAAATACGAAAACACCCGAAAAATAATTTTAGTGCTTTCCGCGTTTTCCGTTGTTATTAAAAAATTTTCGAAAAAAAGTTTTAGTGCTTTCCGCGTTTTTCGTTGTTGCTATCTATCACGCCGGAACTACGCAGACCTTGTAGTATTCCTCCTCGCCGAACCCGAACACCTCAGTCTTGCCATGGTCACGTGCGATAGCCACGATGCGGCAGCGGCGCCCCTCCACGTAGATGGGCGCATTGGGCATAGGAGCCTCCTCGCGACGCAGCGAATAGACGAAGATGTCGAACGGGTCGTCACCCAAGTCCTGCGGGTCGCAAGGCTCGTAGATGTTCCAGACGTAGGTCATGCCTTGAAGAACAATTTGCAGCGGCAGACGGGAATCTCGGTCACGGCCTGGCGCACTTCCACCGAGCAGGTCTCGTCGGCCTCCTTCGTCACAAACAGGTTCAGCTTGTCGCCCTCGTAGCTTTCGCTCACGTAGGCGATTTCGAATCGGTACAGGCGGTGCTGGCGCAGATAGTCGATGGTGAAGAGGTCCATCACGTGCTCGATGTAGCGGACGCTGTTGACGTGCCCGTTGATGTCGATGTCGCTGTAGTGGGCCACAAACGAGTCAGCAGGCGCCTTGGCCGTCACCCTGATGCGTCCGGGCTTTTCGATGGGACATTCGCGCTCGGGGCAGATGTACGAGGGGATAAGGCCGTCGTAGAGGTGCTCCACGTCCATGGGCTTGCGGCTCTGCATGCCTATCATGGCCCACACCGTGCGCGCATAGCCCAGGGTGCGGCCTTCGCTGTTGCGCAGGGCGAAGTTACGGTCAGTGAACAGCCGATAGACGTTCTCCACCCAGGTGTCGATTTCGAACGTCTCGTATTGGCTTGGCAGTTCGTCAAATTCGATGGCCATGCGCGAGAGCACCCACGTATGTTCCTCCTGGTTGAGGCGCGCCATGCCGAAGCCGCGTGCCGAGGCGTGCTGGCCTGCACAGTTGAGCAGATGGTTGCCGAGCACGCTCAGGGTGAGATGCCCTGAGAAGTCGGAGTGAAATGGTTCGCAGATAAAATTAGTGGTAGCAACTTTTTCCATTGTAGTGAGGCGATTGGCTATTTGAGCAAGCCGTCGATGACACCCTTGATGATGCCAGATCCTTGTTTAATGTAGTTGGTAACCGAATTGACAACGCTCTGCACCGAGCATTTGGCAAATTTCGATACCAGGCGACCCTTCAGTTCGCCATATTCGGCAGCCTGTTCGTTGGTGAGTTTCTTGATATCCATCCTGTCGTCGATGGCTCGGAAGTCGGCATATGCCTTCTGCCAGTCTTCTACATCGTAATACTCGCCCTTGGTCTCAACCTGATGGGTGAGGTGGCGCATTTGGTTGAGGGCACGTCTCTCGGAGCTGCACGATGCCAGCATCAGCAGTGCAACGATGATGAAAATGATTGACTTTTTCATTTGATGTGGTGATTAATGTACTCTAATAAACATCGAACAACGCGAAATGTTCGCTGCAAAGATAAGAAAAAAAACGGAACAATCGCCTATATCACCAAAAAATATGCGTTATTTCGCGTGTTTTACTCTTATTCTGTCCAAAAGTAATTTTATTTAATGAAAAAAATAAATTAATTTTCAATAAATAAAATTTTTCAATTTTTTGTCGAGTGTCTTTGTGATCTCGGAAAAAAGATGTACCTTTGCGGCGTGTATTACAACAAATCGGAATTATTCATGCCAAATAACGGTAATTTGTGTAAAAAGATAATATGATAAAGACAGAAAATGAAAGAGGCAGCGTCTTGCAGTCGGTGCTCTTCAATGAGCAGACGGGGATAGAGCACTTCTGCTCGATGCGTGATTGTAAGCATCCGGGACGGGGTGTGTGGATGCCACAGCAGGTGCATGGTACAACCATCGTGGTGGTGGATGCCCATACGCCGATGGATATGGACTTGGGGCGTCAACCTGTGGATGCTGATGCTGTGATCACGCGAGAGAAAGGAATGTGGATAGGCGTACATACTGCCGACTGCGTGCCTGTGCTGCTCTATGACCCTGTGCAGGAGGTGGTGGCTGCCGTCCATGCGGGTTGGCGCGGCACGGTGGGACATGTCGTCGGCCTGACCTTGCAGAAGATGCGTGAGGAAATGGGTTGCCGGGTGCCGGATGTGCTAGGTATGATTGGTCCGAGCATCAGCCCAATGGCCTACGAGGTGGGTGAGGATGTAGCTGACGCCTTTGTGAAGGCGGGTCGCGGTGATTGCGTGAGGCGAAGCCTTTGGGGCCCCAATGGAAAACTGCTGCTCCCGAAGCCGCACATCGACCTTTGGCAAAGCAATGTGATGGACATGATGGAGTCTGGAATGGACTTACTACACATAGATTGTACGCCCTGGTGCACTTTCGAACATTCGAAAGAGGTCTTTTCTGCCCGAAAAGAAGGAATTGGTACGGGAAGAATCGTTTCTGCTATCAGTTTGAAACGTTAAATTGCGTTTACAAATCGAAGCGAATTGTAAAAAAATGTACTAGCATTTCGTTAAAATCCCTTTGAAATGTTAAAAAATGCTATCCTTGATAAAAATAATTACTGAAATATTTGTATGGTACAAAAAAAGGTCTTATCTTTGCACCGTGTTTTTCATGGTATTAGATTTAAGGTTAACGGAAGAAGGACGTCGTGAGATGGCCTTCTTTTCTTTTTTATCCCCACATCATATCAGATGTGTCGTCCGATCTCGATGCGCACTTTGAACCCGAAATCGTAGTATTTCGCATCCTTGAACCCTACGAAGAATCCGACGTTGAGATAGTTGTTGTCGATGCCATAGCCTAGTTCGTGGAAAAGGCTGTGACCTTCGGTCCATAGAGCACCGAGGTAGATGCGTTCCTTGATGACGAAGCGGGAGAGCGGATGCAGCATGTGGAACAGGCCGAAGGGCGTCTCGTGCATCACGTGGAGCTGCACGTAGCTTGGCGACGATGCATACCAGTAGTCGTCGAGCAGATGGAAGGTGCCGCCGATGCGGTCGTCTTCCCACACGGTGGGATACTTGCTGCGCTCGAAATAACGATAATTGATGAAGTATTCGCCCTTCTGGTTGAAGAACTTGCCCATGCCGAAGTGATAAGAGAGGTAGCGTGTGCGTTGCAGACGGATGGTCTGCTGCATGTCGAACTCCATGCGGCCGTAGTTGCTGTCGGTGCCGAATGCGCTTGGAATGGCACGAGAGATCTCGAAAGCCATGGTCGGAGAGGGGCTGTGGATGTATTCCTTGTAGCCATTTTTGTACCAATAGTATTGGCGTGGGGTCCATTCGAGACGAATGTAGGGCGCGAAGTCGGAGTAATAGGAATCGACGAGTTCATCGAGACGCTCTTTGGAGATCTTTCGGCGACCATGACGCACGGGATTGCGGAAGGAGTATTCCACGCCGGTGTGGAGCATCAGACCGTTGGTGATTTCGAAGCTGTGCTTCAGTTCAACTTCGTAGCGCTTGTAGTATTCGATGCCGAGCGAATCGAAGTTGATGTCCTTGGCTTTGTCTGCCTTGAGCGCATCGTTGACGGTGCGGATGAACTTGTTGGAGAAGGTAGAGTTGTTGCGATAAACCTCGAAGGTCCAGCGTCCGCGTCGCTTGGGCAGGTAGGTCCATTCGGCAAGAAGGCGGTAACGTAACTCGCGTAGTCGGAAGGCATAGCCCAGTTCGCCGCGCATGAAGAGTTCGGTGTCGTTGTGGAGGCGCTTTGTCCAGCGGGCACGTTCGCGGAAAGTGAAGCCATTGAACTTGTCGTAACCCAGGTAGGAGGGGTCGAGCGGGCCGTAGATGCGCAGGCGATTGTCCTCAGGGCCGAAACGTGTGCCATCGAACAATGTCTCGGAAAACTCTTCCAGTCCGCGGTAGATTTTGCGGCGTTGGCGATGTGGCTTGGAGCTGGAGGATGGGCGAGGGGCATAGATCAGCGAGTCGATGGTCGGGGAAACGGGAATGGGACGCAGTGCATCGAAGTCCATTTCTTCAATCTTCTCTTCCTGGTAGAACCGCGTCAGGTCGAGCGGAACTGTCTTCTTGTCCAAGCTGTCGAAGGGTGTGAAATCGACGTAATGATAGAGGGTGTGGTAGTCGTTGCGGGCGTAGGTGTTGAGGATGTGGTAGCGGATGCTGAGGTCGCTGCTGTAGGGCACGATGACGTTACCGTGCAGCGTGTCGGGGGCGTAGTGTATGGTGGTCTGGAACCGTGCCAGGTCGAGGTGCCCGCTGCATTTGAAGCCCAGCACATTGAGCGTGCGGCGGTCGATGAGCACATTGCCTTTGAGCAGGGTGTGATGATAATGCTTGGGCTTGAAGCCGATGAGGCAGAGGTCGAGTGTGTCGGGATTGATGCCCGCTTCGCGTAGCTTCACGTAGGTGCTGTCGTGGATGGGAAGGAGCTGGAAGTCGTAGCGCTTGAGTCCTTGGTCGTAGAATGGGAGGACGAACGAGCGGGTGCTGCCGTAGTCGCCATGATGGCGTACCGCATAGGCGGGGAGCATGCCTTCGTAGAGTTTTTCCATCACGTTGCGTGCCTTGCGCAGGCTATTTGACTTCAAGCCGACCGTGTTGAGGTGCATATCACCGGGCCACTGGTAGTGGACGTGGCTCATGGCCTCGAAGCCGAGACGTTCGCTGGTGTGAGCCTGGAAAGGAAGAAGATGAGGAATGAGCCGGGCGACAAGGCCGCGACGGAGACATTGTGAGGTTCCTGTGGTATAGGCTTTCAGGTCGAGATATCCAAGTTCGAGGTCCTTTTGCTTGAGGGCCCGCTTCCCGAGTTGGGCGAGGAGAGAGTCAAGGTCGGTTGAGGATTGGGTCGGCGGCACAACTTCTTGTGCCATCGCTAGATGAACGGTGGCGATGAGGGATAGGAGTGATATGATGAGAGTGTACAGTCTCATTCGCGATATTTCCCTTCGTCCTCGTCGTCGAGGATACTCAGATAACTGTCGTAGCGTGATTGGCTGATACGGTGTTCCTGTAGTGCTGTGAGCACGGCACAGCCAGGTTCGTGGGTGTGGGTGCAGTTGCCGAAACGGCATTCGGCTGAGATGCGGAAGATCTCGGGAAAATAGTGCCCGACGGTCTCCTTCTCGAATTCGATGGTGCCGAAGCCGCGTATGCCGGGGGTGTCGATGAGATAGGTGTTGTCGTGCCCCTCGCTCTGCCAGCAACCCTTTGTTGAATCATCATCGATCATTTCGTACATCTCCGAGAAGGTGGTAGTGTGCATACCCTGGTCGTGGGTGTCGCTGATTTCGGCGGTCTTGGCATTGGCGTAGGGGACGAGGCAGTTGAGTAGCGTGGACTTGCCCACGCCGCTGTTGCCCGCCAGGAGCGTGGTCTTGCCCTTGAGCAGGTCGCGCAGTCCGTCCAGGCCTTCGCTGGTCTTGACCGAGATGAGATGGATGGGATAGCCGATGTAGCGATAGAGATAGGCAAGGTCGTCGGCATAGCGTTTTTCGTCGTCGGTGTAGATGTCCATCTTGTTGATGACGAGGACGGCAGGCACGCGATAGGCTTCGGCAGTGGCAAGGAAGCGGTCGATGAAGGTGGTGGCCGTGGCCGGATGTGCCACGGTAAGGATGAGCATCACCTGGTCGAGGTTACTGGCGAGGATGTGGGCCTGCTTCGACAGGTTGCTCGAACGCCGGATGATGTAGTTGCGTCGCGTCTCGATGCGGTTGATGAAGGCGAACCCTTCGCGATTCATCTCGTAGTTGACCACATCGCCCACTGCCACGGGATTGGTGGTGCGGATGCCCTTGAGGCGGAAGTTGCCCTTCACCTTGCAGGGCACGAGGCTGTCGGCCACGGGATGCCCGTCGTCGAACCCCGCCTGTGCAAAACGCAATGATTCTTCCCGAAGGCATTTGCCCTCAGGAAGAACCATATACCAGAATCCTGTGTTTCTGACGACGAGTCCTCTCATCCTGCTGTTGAGAGAAGTGCGTCAGACGCTCATGATCTCACGATCCTTGGCAGCATAGACGGCTTCAAGGTTCTTGATGAACTTGTCGTGGGCCTTCTGAATCGTGTTTTCGGCATCCTTCTCAACGTCTTCTGGAAGGCCATTCTTGATGTCCTTCTTGAGCGTTTCAATGGCGTCACGACGGATATTGCGGATGGCGACCTTGGCATTCTCGGCCTCGGTCTTGCACTGCTTGGAGAGCTGTCGACGGCGCTCTTCGGTCATTGGTGGGAGACCGATGCGAAGGATCTCGCCATTGTTCTCGGGCATGATGCCAAGCGAGGAGTTGATGATGGCCTTTTCGATGACCTTGAGCATGCTCTTGTCCCAAGGCTGGATGACGATGCTCTTGGCATCGGGGCATGAACAGTTGGCGCACTGGCTGATCTCCATCATGGTTCCATAGCACTCACACTTGATGCCGTCGAGCAACTTCACGGTTGCGCGGCCTGCACGGATGTGGTCGAAGGTATCCTCAAGATGCAGCACGGTAAGCTCCATCCTGCTTTCAACATCTTTAATGGTTTTCTTAACGTCTAACATAGATATAAAGGTTTTTGTGTTTTTGTGGGGGCAAAGATAAGACATTTCTTTGAAAATTCCAAGAAAATGGAAATTTTTTTGCCCTTAAAGACAGATTTTTAGACCATTATTATACAATTGGAAAGATTTGGGGGGCTTAGCCTTCGTAAACGAGGGTGCCCAGATTCTCGCCCGACAGAAGTTTCACGAGGTTGCCCGGCTTGTCCATGTTGAAGACAATGATAGGCAGCTTGTTGTTCTGGCAAAGGGTGGTGGCAGTGAGGTCCATCACCTTGAGCTTGCGGTTGTAGATCTCGTCGTAGGTGATCTTGTCGAACTTCGTGGCCGTCGGATCTTTCTCGGGGTCGGCGGTATAGATGCCATCGACGCGTGTGCCCTTGAGCATCACGTCGGCCTCGATCTCGATACCGCGCAGTGCAGATCCGGTGTCGGTGGTGAAGTAGGGACAACCTGTGCCGCCGGCGAAGATGGCTACCTCTCCCTTCTCCATGGCATCGATGGCACGCCACTTGGAGAACTGCTCACCGATGGGGAACATGTGGATGGCAGTGAAGACGTGACCTTCTACGCCTACAGCCTTCAAGGCAGACGAAAGACCCAGGGCGTTGATGGTGGTGGCAAGCATGCCCATCTGGTCACCCTTGACGCGGTCGAAGCCCTTGTTGGCTCCGGAAAGGCCACGGAAGATGTTGCCGCCGCCAATCATGATGCCTACCTGGATGCCCATATCGACAACCTGTTTGATCTGCTGGGCATACTGGGCCAGACGCTGTTCGTCGATGCCGTACTTCTGTTCGCCCATGAGCGATTCGCCGCTCAACTTCAATAGTATTCGTTTGAATGTCATAATGTGATTTTGTTTATGTTTGATATATTAGAGGAATATTCTTGTTTCGGGTTTAAGGGATGGGCGTGAATTCGCTTAACGGATGAGGATGCCTTTCCCTTTGAAGATGTAAAAGCCTTTGGCCAACTTGACGAGATCGGCATCGGGGATGTTGCGTGCCACGAGGCGTCCATCGATGCTGTAGAGGTCGGAGGGAGCTTCGAAAGAATGGCTTTCGATGGACGATTCCTGGTTGCCCTCCATCGGGATGCCGTTAGCGTTTTGCGCGAAGGTGATTTCTTCGACCAGCATGTTGAGATAGTTCTCGAGATTGGTGTAGCCGTTGCTGCTGAGTGCGGCTCCGTCGGATGGGTCGTCGGGGGCGAGCTGCATCAACGATTCCCAATCGTCGGGCATACCGTCGAGATCGCGGTCGGGATTGGGCATTTCGCTATTGAGCACAGGCCAGGCCGACCAGCTTTCGTCGGCATCGGCAGGCCGGTTGTCGTCCTGCGTGTTGACGAGCCCAGGATAGCAGTCCTTGCCAGTGAAGGAAGCCGAGCGATTGCGGGTGTCGTTGACAATCTGTTGGTCGTGGCTGTCACGATGCAGGCTTGCTCCGGCAAAGTCGAGCACCTTCAGATAGGCTTGTTCTGCCGAGTGGGTGGTGGTCAGCTCGTAGGTGATGGGACTGGAGAGTCGGATGGTGTCCTTGGTTTCGGCAGTGTAGGTGCCGTCGTTGCCCGACGCGTCGATCTGGTTGTAGAAACCGTAGGTCCAGTTGTCAGTAGTAACATCGTCGAAGTCGGGATTGACATTTCCGCTGAGGTAGTATTTACCCCACACGTGCCAGGTAGGGAGCCATGAGTTGCCTGTGACGTTGCCGGCTTCGTCCACCTTGCGATCGCAGTAGGAGGTGGTGCGGATATTCACTGATGCTATCCTGCGACGTATGGTGGCATTGCGCTTGTCGGTGGCAGGCCCTGGCTTGTAGTAGTTGTTGACAATGTTGACGTGCATGGCTTCGCCTCCGTAGCAGCCATTGCCAGCCCAGTTGTAGAAGACGTTGTTGCGAAGGTCCATACGTTCGTCGAGCTGTGTGCTTGGACGTGGACCCAGACGAGGCACGCGGCTCGAATGATGGGCGAGCAGGTTGTGATGATAGCTGGCGCCACTACCGCCCCAGTTGCCTCCATAGCCGTGATTACCCTTCGAGTGACCTGCGGCCACCAAACTTTGGTCGGCGATGCACCACTGTACGGTGATATTGGAGCTGCCATAGACTGAGAGACATTCGTCGATGCTCCAGCTGACAGAGCAGTGGTCGATGATGATGTCTTTGCGGTCCATACCGCCCAATCCGTCGCCTTCGTGCTCGGCGACATGACGATTTCCTAGGCGGAACCGCATATATCGGATGATAATGTTGTCGGCGTTCAAAGTGAAAGGATAGTCGGCCACGCAGATGCCGTCGCCGGGAGCCGACTGTCCGGCGATTGTGAGGTCGCCGTTGCGGACTGCTAAGGCGGAAGTAAGGAAGATGGTGCCCGAGACGTCGAAGACGATGGTGCGCTTGCCTTTCTTCTGAATGGCCCAACGGAGTGTGCCCTCCTTGCCATCGTCGGCAAGGCTGGTGACATGATAGACGGCTCCTCCGCGTCCGCCTGTAGTATATCTGCCATATCCTTCGGCGCCAGGGAATGCCGGCATACGATCGTCAGCTTCCCCGCGCTGAGAGACGGCGGGAAGCAGCAGGATGAATGACAGTAGTAGTTTCAGAAATGATTTCATCGTGAAACGAAAAAGACCGCAACCAAACACGTGGATTGATTGCGGTCTTGATATGGGTATTACTGTGCCGCGAATTACTTCTTGGCAGCGTAGCTAATCTTCAGACACTGAGCTTTACGAAGTTCCTGCTTGAGTTCGGTAACGATACCCATCTTGCAGTTGCGGTCAATCTTCATAGAGATCTGCATCTTTGGACGATCTGCCTCCTTCATTGACTCACGAGCAGCCTCCATGGTAGCCTGAACGTTCTTCATGTCAAGGAAGTCATCATTGAACTGGATGAGGTCCTCGGAACCACGACGGGTGTCGCGTGGCTTACCGATGAGAACGGTGGTAACAAGAGACTTGTTCTCGAGCTTGGTAACCTGGTCGGCACGTGGAGTGTTGACCTTTACGATTGGAGTATCCTCACGCATATGGGTTACGCACATAAAGAAGAACAGGATGGAGAACACCAAGTCAGGAAGTGATGAGGTGTTCAATTCAGGCATTCCTCTTTTTTCGCCTTTATTAAATTTGCTCATAGTTGTTTTCCTGATTATAATTAATACTTGGCGTTAGCCTCAGAGATGTTCATAGGATAAAGGTCCTTCAAAGCCTTTGCTTCGTCTTGTGAAAGAACCTCTTCGTCGTAGTCTTTCTGGAAATACTTCTGTGCAGCCTCCTGACGCAGTGTGTTGTAGGCGGCAACAAGCTCATTCTGTACCTGGATATACTTCTCATAGCTTGTACCGTAGTCAGACTGCAGGGAAATTACGTGGCTCTTGGCGACGCGAACGGCCGGGTCTTTTGCCACGATGAGTTTCACAAGTTCAGGATTCTTTTCTGGATCGGCTTCCTTCATTTCAGGACCACGTTCGCCAGCGAACTGACCAGTTGCGGTGACGAACTCGATGGCTTTCTTGCGTATTTGTTCATTCTGCTTATCGATAGAGCCTTCAACATAGTCATCGCCCATCATGATGGCGTTGTCCTTGTTGACCATGACGTTGAGAATGTTACGCTTTTTGATTTCCTGATCTTGAATTTGATCTTCGGGAACCCAACGGGGGAGGAGTCGTGCCAGACCTTCGTCAGTATCCATAGAAGTGACCACGAGGAAGAAGATAAGCAGGGTAAATGCCAAGTCGGCACTTGAAGACGAGTTGATGCTCGGTGCTTTTCTTTTCTTTTTCGCCATAGGTCAATTCTTATTTGGAGATGAATCGTTTTACTGCAAAGAATACTACGAGAACAACGGTTGCTGCAAGGAGGAAGTAGATGGAATAGAGCCACATGTCGATCATCTTCATGGTGGATTCACTATAGGTTTCTACCTCACCATTCACGATGCGTGAAAACTCCTTCTCAGGGCTGATAACGTAGCAAACGATCAAGAGAACGAAGAACGCAGCTACGGTAACGATGGACTTGATGGCCTCCTTAGGATCGGTCTGGAACATGGTGATCACAGTCTTGATGGCAAAGATGATCAAGAGGATGACACCGATGGCTACAGTAATGTAGATCCAATAGAGCATCAGGTCAAGATTCTTGGGCGCTGTGGTCTCGGCACCTGTTGATGTCAAGGCAGTGGTATCACCTCCAACGAAGTAGAGGATGAGCACAACCAGCGACACGATCAGACCGATCACCAGCGCGATTTTAGATATATTTTTCATTTTTAAGGAATTCTGTTATTGATTACTTCTTCATCTTGATGATAGCGTCGAGGAGGGAGATAGATGCATCCTCCATGTCGCCTACGATACCTTCAACCTTGGAGAGGAGGTAGTTGTAGAATACCTGAAGTACGAGGGCTACGATAATACCGCCTACGGTGGTGATAAGAGCGACCTTCATACCAGATGCAACGACTGTTGGAGAAATATCACCAGCCTTAACGATGTCGTCGAATGCCTGGATCATACCGATGGCGGTGCCAAGGAATCCGAGGGATGGTGCCATAGCGATGAAGAGGGTAATCCAAGAAAGGTTGGTCTCGAGCTTGCCGCTCTGGAGAGCGCCGTAAGAAGTGATGGCGGCATCAACCTGCTCAAGTGACTGACCGTCCTTCAGACGGATGAGAGCCTGGGTGAAGATAGAAGCGATAGGACCACGAGTGTTCTTGCTGATTTCGAGAGCCTCGTCAACGTTGTGAGCCTCGAGGGCGTTCTCAACCTTAGAAACGAGCTGCTTGGTGTTAACTTCGGCAAGATTCAGGTAGATGATACGCTCGATAACGAATGCCATACCGAGAACGAGGGCGAGGGCTACGAATGCCATGAAGGCAGGACCACCGTCGATGAACTCGGTCTTGAGTACGTGGTGGAAGTTAGAAGACTCCTCAACAGTTTCGGCAGCCTCCTGTGCGAATGCTGGAACCATAGCAGCTACGGCAGCCAGCGTCAAAAAGAACTTTTTCATTGAGTTGTGTTTTAAAAGTTGTTATTAAATGGTTTGTAAGTTGTGTATTGTTTTGGATTCACAGTTTTCCGAGTGCAAATATAAGTATTTATATCTTAGCTTGCAAATTTTTTAGGGAAATAATGCAATCGAAGGGCGATTTTTTTTGCTTTTTTTGCTATTTCGACCCTTTTTGATATGTATTTCGTCGGTTTTTTTGTGCATTTCGTCGATAATTTGGCCGACGAACGTCATTTTTGGCCGTGTTTGTGTCTGCTTCGGGATTTCAGATTCCGAGGAGTTTTTCGGCGTTTCCGGTGGTCGTTTTTGTCACTTCTTCGAGGGGCATTTCCAGCAGTTCGGCAAGGAATCGGGCGGTATCGGCGGTGTAGGATGGTTCGTTGCGACGCCCGCGATGAGGGATGGGTGCCAGGTAAGGGGAATCGGTTTCAAGCACGATACGGTCAATGCCGATGGTCTTCACGACTTCGGGGACTTTACTGTTTTTATATGTCAGTGTACCGCCTACACCGATCATGAAATCTCCCAGCTCCTGGGCTTCGCTTGCTTGTCGGGCATCGCCGCTGTAACAGTGGAGGATTCCCCGCAGGCGTTGGCCATTGGCAGCATTTCCGTCGCTTTTATATTTATTTAAAAGGTACTGGCGCATGAAGTCGAGAAATTCCTGCATGGCATCGCGAATATGGAGCAGCACGGGCAGGTCGTAGGCCAGTGCCCAGTCGAACTGCTCCTTGAGGATCCTCTGCTGGTCAGCAAAGCGTGTCTTGTCCCAATAGAGGTCGAAGCCTATTTCTCCGATGGGGAGCTTGCGCATCGGTCGGCCATCAACGGGGCAACAGTACTCGTCGAGCAGTCGCTTGGTGGCGGCGAGTTGTGCCTCGATGTCATCGGCCATATTTTCGGGATGGATACCGATGCTCGGAAAGAGCACACCGGGATGCTTGCGGCAGAGTTCCATGATTTGGGGAAATTCCGTTTCGTCGCAGCATGCAAGGAGCATCTTGGTGACGCCAGCCTCTTGGGCACGCAAGATGCAGGCCTCCACATCGGATGTGAAGGCCTTGGATATCAGGTGGCAATGGGTGTCGATGATTTTCATTACCTAAAATTCGATGGTGTTCTGGAGTTTCTCGGCCTCGATCTGCTTTTTCTCTTCTGAACTCAAATAGAATATCAAGCCGAACTGGGCACACTTGTCGATGCTTTGCTGCAATGGATAGTCGGCATAGAAGTTCTTCACTTGGTTGGAGAGGTCGTGAAGCAGGTCGTCAACGATGGGACGCATTTGCACAAGTTCCTGACGATATTTCTCGGCGTTGGCCTTCAGTCGGCTGACGTTATAATAATGGTCGGCGAAGATGCTCCAATGGACTTTCACCTTGGCAATGTTCGGATTGTAGATGGGCACGCCACCTCGGCTGATGCGCTTCTCTTCGCCGGCGATGACAGACTTACCCCACTTTTCGATGTCGGAATCTGTATCAAGGGGAGGCAACACGAAACTATTGGGATCGAGGCCATAGCCTTCCTTGATGTCCTTCTTCAATTCGCCGCGTCGGATGGCCATATTGAGTACTTGTATGAAATGGGAAACGTACATACGCGCCATATGAGCCTCCTCCTTGTAGTCCTTGTTGATTTTCATGAACTGGTTGCGGTACTGCTGGTACTGCGACTGTGCATTGCGGAACTTGTTGAGGAGGAGCCGGGCATCACGTATGGTCTGGTAGCTCAGCACCAGTTGTCCGTTTTCCTTGTAGCCTTCCATGTTCACCGCCTTTTGAAGGGCTTTGATACGACTGGGGTCAGTGTTGGGTAGATAGCGTCGAGGCATCCGATGGATTGATTAATGATTACTTCTCACGTTTTTCAAGTTTCGCTGCAATTTCCTTCAGTAGTCGCAGTTTGGGCATAGGTATGCTCATCGACTGAAGGGCTTGCAGTGCCTCCTGGTGATAGTTGGCGATAGCAAGGCGGCAGGCTTTTTCGGCTCCCGTCTTCTTGTAGTAGGCCTTATAGGTTTCGATCTTCTGTTGCTCGCTCATACCCTCGGTGTCGGGCTCGGGCGCATTGGCCAGGGCAGTAATGCGGAGGAAGGTCTTCTTGTTTTCGAGAATGTCGCCTCCGATACGCTTGCCGAAGGTCTTGGGGTTGCCCCAGCAGTCGAGCCAGTCGTCCTGTAGCTGGAATGCCAGACCCAGCGAGGTGCCAAAGCGGAAAAGGGTGTCGATGTCGCGGTCGAGCCATTCGTAACGCTCCACGCCAATGTCGGAGAGGTTGCCGAACTGCTTGTCTTGTCCGATGTATGCACCTATCTGCAAAGCGCGGCCCAACAGGACGGAAGTCTTGAGACGAATCATCTCGATATACTCATCGATGGTCACGTTGTCTCGTGTCTCGAATTCCATATCGTACTGCTGACCTTGACAGATCTCCTGGTTCATCAGATTGAACGTGTCGATGACGTTCTTGAGTACACGAGACGGAGCTTCGGCGATGAGCTGATAGGCCAGCCCCTCCATGGCATCTCCACTGAGGATGGCCTGATTGTCGTTCCATTTCACATGGACGGTGGGACGCCCACGGCGCGTAGGGGCCTTGTCCATGACGTCGTCGTGGAGCAGGGTGAAGTTGTGGTACATCTCGATGCCAAGGGCTGGTTTCAAAGCTGCCTGGATGTCATCGTTGTAGAGGCTGGCTGCAATGAGCACGAGGGTGGGACGCAGACGCTTGCCTCCCGAATCAAGGGTGTACCGGATGGGGTCGTATAGAGTGGCTGCAGCAATAGGGTAGTCGAGGTTCTGAAGCCCCTCTTCGATCATTGCACTGAGATCGGCTAGTTTTTTCATTTCGTTGGGAGGATGTCCCTTGTTAGTCCATAATATAAAAAGAGAGAAGCCAACCTTGAGGGTCTCGGAAACTCAGGGTTGGCTTCAAATTGAATTACTGCAGACGGAAGGTAACTGGCAGCATGTACTTTACACGTACCGGTTTACCACGCTGCTTACCTGGCTTCCACTTAGGCATTGACTGCACTACGCGCTTAGCTTCCTTGGTGAGGTCCTCCGAAGGTGAGCGGAGCTCCTGGATGTCGGTAACTGAACCGTCTTTCTCGACAACGAATGAAAGGGTTACACGGCCTTGGATGCCGTTTTCAGCAGCGAATGCTGGGTAGCGAAGGTTCTTACTGATGTACTCCATCAGGGCCTTGGTGCCGCCTGGGAACTCAGGCTCCTGCTCTACGACGGTGAAGATCTGATTTGCATCAGCTTCCTCCTCCTCGGCGGGTCCGGTCTCGACAACCTGCTGGATAACCTCAACAGTGGCGTTGTCGTCTTCGGCGCTCTGCATCTCGATTTCGGCAACTTCAACGTCGTCTTCCACGACGGTAAGTTCCTCGATCACGTCAGGCATCGGCGGCGGCGGTGGCGGTGGCGGAGTATTGTTCTGTACTGTCATTACAATCTCTTCTTCTTCCTCGATCACTGCATCACCAAAACCGAGACTCTTGGTCTGATGAGTGACGTTGGTCCACTCGAAAGCGATGAAGAGGATTGCAAGAATACCTGCAAGACCTGTGAGCCAATAGGTGGTTTTTCTGGGCTCGAGATCAACTTGGGGGTCTTTCTTGATTTCCATATGAATGTATTAAATTGGTTAAAAACTCGTCACAAAAGTAGTCTTTTTTTAGATACAAACCAAAAAAAACGGGTAAAAAAACGTTTTTTGCACGAAAAAATTGTATTTTTACTGAAAAAAGGGTATTTTTGCATACAAAATTTGTGCATTTTTCGTTTTAAAGAATAAAATAATCTTCTTTAACCAATAATAGATATTCAGTTATTTTGATCTATATAACAAAACAGGATTTTCGACCGAAGCGCGGTCGTCAGCCGAGAGCTTCTGGCATAGTAAATCGCCTTGTTGCGACGTCTGCCTTCCTCTTGGTCACTGCGGTATCCTTCTCGCAGGAAATCACCGGATACGGGTATCTCGAACAGCCCGTTTCGGCACGCGGCCTTGCCTTGGGAGGAACCAGCATCAGCGTGGTGGAGCCCGAGATGTCATTGGCCGAGCAGAACCCCTCGTTGCTATGTCCCGAAATGGCGGGGCAGGTTGCAATCAGCTATACGCGCTACATGGGTGATGTCAATCTGGGGTATGCAGCCTACGCCGGACGATTCCTGGAAGTGGGCGGATGGTCGGTCGGTATGCGTTTTATCGACTATGGCGATTTCCACGGCTATGATGAGCAGGGTATTTCGACCGGAAGTTTTGGCGTGAAGGATATGAGCCTGCAAGGAGCCATCGGTTATCCCGTTAACGACCGACTGCGTGTCGGGGCACAGGCGAAGTTCCTCTATACCAGTTACGAGAGTTATTCCGCGTTCGCCATGGGCGTAGATCTCGGCTTGAACTACTACAACGAAGCCTCGGGCAACTCCATCTCGTTGACAGCCACCAACCTGGGTGGCCAGTTCAAGGCGCTTTATGAGGAGCGCAAGGAACATCTGCCCACTCAACTTAACGTGGGGTGGAGCAGCGAACTCCAGCATCTGCCTCTTTGTGTTTCTGTCACGGCCTATCATCTGCTCGACTGGGATCACGACTATGTGGATGGCAGTGGCATCAAGCATTCGTTCAAGGACTCCGAGATGGTGCTCAATCATCTCATCTTCGGTGTCGAATGGACGGCCTCCGATCATTTCTGGCTTGCTGCTTCGTACAACTACCGCAACCAGCGACGTTTCTCAGGACATGGAGGCTTCCTGCGCGGCGTGGGTTTGGGAGCAGGTGTCAATTATCGTCAGTTGGCATTTATGATTGCCTATGCTTCGGCGCATGCAGGGGACGGAACCATGACGTTCCAGTTCAATTATTCGTTTTAATACACCTTTAAAATAATATATAATGAAAAAGATTACAATTGCTATCGATGGTCATTCGAGCTGTGGAAAGAGTACGATGGCCAAGAGCCTTGCAAAGAAGCTCAACTATATCTATGTGGATACAGGTGCCATGTATCGAGCCGTGACACTTTATGCGTTGCGTGCCGGTCTGATGAATGCCGACACCAAGGACATCGACACGGAAGGCTTAAAGGCGCAGTTGAACCAGATAAACATCACGTTCACGTACAATGAGGAGGGACGCATGCAGACAGTGCTCAATGGAGAGATCGTTGAGAAGGAGATTCGTGAGATGACCGTCTCCAACTGCGTGAGCCCTATTTCCGCCTTGTCATTCGTGCGCGAATATCTGGTTGCCCTCCAGCAGAAGATGGGCCTTGAAGGTGGCATCGTAATGGATGGTCGCGACATTGGCACCGTCGTCTTCCCCAATGCCGACCTCAAGGTGTTTGTGACGGCCAGCGCCGAGGTTCGCGCCCAGCGTCGACTGCTCGAACTGCAAGGCAAGGGAGATACGACAACTACATTCGCCGAGGTGCTCAAGAATGTTGAGGAGCGTGACTACATCGATTCGCATCGCGAGGTTTCCCCGTTGCGCAAGGCCGATGATGCCCTGTTGCTCGACAATAGCAATCTGACCATTCCCGAGCAGGATGAGTTGCTCCTGAAATGGGCTATGGACTGCATCAATGCATAAGAGACGGCCATGCAGGTTACAGTCGATGAACATAGTGGCTTTTGTCCTGGAGTGGTGAGTGCCATCCGAAAGGCAGAGGAACAACTCCGTGATAGTGAAACGCTCTATTGCCTGGGCGACATTGTCCATAATAGCGAGGAGGTTTCGCGTCTCGAGCAGTTGGGACTACGCACCATCGATCATGAGCAGTTGGCAGCGCTTCATGACAAGCCTGTGCTGATTCGTGCACATGGAGAGCCTCCTTCGACATACTATGTGGCCGAACGGAACAACATCGAAATCATAGATGCTACCTGCCCGGTGGTGCTGCAGCTTCAGAAGCGGATCAAGCGGGTCTATGAGGATTCGAAGACCTCCTTTCCAGGTGTGCAGATCGTCATCTACGGCAAGAAGGGCCATGCCGAGGTCAATGGTCTTGTCGGCCAGACCGAGGGTACGGCAATCGTAGTCGAAGGCATGCAGGATCTCGACAAGATTGACTATATGAGACCTGTGCGTCTTTTTAGCCAGACCACGATGCCCGTCGATGCCTTCCGCGAACTTGCTGCCATCATCTGCCGCAGGATGAACGACAGGGAGGATTTCCAGTATCGCGACACCATCTGTCGTCAGGTAGCTAACCGCATTCCCCATCTTCGCGAGTTTTCGCGTCAGCATGATGTGGTTCTTTTCGTCAGCGGCAAGAAGTCGAGCAATGGCAAGGCACTCTTCGGCGTGTGCCGTGAGGAGAACCCACGCAGCTACTTCATCAGTCATCCCGAGGAATTCCTGCCCGAGATGGTCGAAGGGGCACAAACCGTGGGGATTTGTGGCGCTACATCTACTCCCAAATGGCAGATGGAGGCTCTTGCGAAGACTATTCATGAAATTTTTACACAAAAATAAAACCTTAATCTCTTAAAACTTAACAATTATGGCAGAAATCAAAAGTGTAGGTATCCTCACCAGTGGTGGCGATGCTCCAGGAATGAATGCAGCTATTCGTGCCGTCACACGTGCTGCTATTTTCAATGGCCTTAAAGTCTATGGTATCTATCGAGGCTACCAAGGCCTTATAGAGGACAACATCGAGGAATTCAAGACACAGAGCGTAAGTAACATTATCGCTCGAGGTGGAACAATTCTCAAGACGGCTCGTTCGAAGGACTTCAAGACTCCCGAGGGTCGCAAGCAGGCGTACGAGAACATGAAGAAACACGGCATTGATGCCCTCGTTGTCATCGGAGGCGATGGCTCTATCACCGGTGCTTCCTATTTGGCCAAAGAATATGACCTGCCAATTGTGGGCCTTCCGGGCACTATCGACAACGACCTTGCCGGTACCGATGCAACCATCGGCTACGATACTGCGATGAACACTATCATGGAATGTGTCGATAAGATTCGCGATACTGCCACATCGCATGCCCGCCTCTTCATTGTCGAGGTAATGGGACGCGATGCGGGCTTCCTGGCGCTCAATGGTGCTATTGCTACGGGATGCGAAGATGTCATCATTCCCGAAGAGAAAACACAATATGAGCAGCTCAAGGAACTTGTTGCCAATGGTTTCCGCAAGTCAAAGTCGTCGGCAATGGTACTGGTGACCGAGAGCAAGGACGAGAATGGTGGCGCGCTGGGTCTTGCACGCAAGATGAAGGAGGAGTTCCCCGAGTATGATGTTCGTTACTCCGTGCTCGGACACCTCCAGCGTGGTGGTAGTCCAACTGCTGCCGACCGTATCCTCGCCAGCCGAACTGGATATGCTGCCATCGAGGCGCTGCTCCAAGGCCAGCGCAATGTGCTCATCGGCATCCACAATGATCACATCGTGAACATTCCTTTCGCCAAGGCTATCCATCAGGAGAAGCCTATCGACCCGGAGCTTCTCACAGTGCTCCGTGTACTGTCCATTTGATAGCAAAACACATCTTTTAGACGTTTTATAGATTGATTTTCAGTCAAAAATTTGGATAATCGGGACAAATCGCTTAAATTTGCCCCGATTTTTTCATTATTATTCCAAGTTTAATGTTTCAAACCTATGATTAAACGTCTTTCCCTACTCTTGAGTTTTTTTGCACCTCTCTGTGTGCTGGCCGAAACGGTGCCGGCACTGGTCATTGGTGGCGATACCAAGGTTGCTCTGCAGGAAATCGTCAGTGTAAAGCTTGATTCCAGCAACCTGTATGTCCTCAAGACCGATGGCTCCACGCTCACACAGCCTCTTGCTACACTCACTTTCGGTACGACTGAAACTGGTGCTGGTATCCGCGAACGTCTCTCTGAGAGCGGTCAGTCAGCCTATATCGTCTATGACCTTAATGGTCGAATGGTGAAGCAGGGCAGTGCCCAGTATACACAGGAAGTGCTGTCGGACCTCGAAGCCGGCACCTACATCATCCGGATGGGCAATCAAAGCTTCAAGGTGCAGACCAATGGCACCGTCTGTAATAGCTGGACCTACACCCCAGCCGTGAGCACTCCTTTCGAGACGCTTGCAAACGTCACTGCCTCTTCCGCCGACGATGACGAGTATGTTCCCGAGCCTGCCATGCAGATCGAACTCCCCGGCCTTGATGCCATGACGACTATCGCCAAGCTCGATAGCCTCATGTTTACTACCGACCTTTCTTCGCTCAATGTCATTCGGGGTGGTATCTTTACATCCATCACGCTGTCTGCAATCGAGCAGATATCCTTCCCGATGAGCCTCGAGTGCGTCACACTCGCCTACAGCGGCAACAGCGTCGAAGGTGTCAATCCCTTCTATTTCGATGGGGTGGCTATCACTCTCGATGGCGCCGGCGTGACCGTTAATTCTTCCTATGTCGACGATGAAGTGGAGTTCGAACTCTCGGGTGCCTCTTCCAATGGTTACTTCAAGTACTATGGAGACAAGAAGTTCAAGACCACCCTCAAGGGACTCACATTAAGCAATCCCAATGGCCCCGTTATCAATAGCCAGAGTGGAAAGAAAGGTACCATCAAGTCGCAGAACGGTTACACCAACACCCTCAGCGACGGCAGCAATTATGCTACCAGTGCAGAAGATCAAAAAGGTTGCATTTTCAGCGAAGGTCAGCTGATCTTCAGTGGCAAGGGGACACTCAACATCCTTTCTAATTACAAGCACGCCATCGCCTCCGATGATTATGTAAGTTTTGAGAATGGAACAGTCAATGTCCTCAGCTCGGTAGGTGATGCGGTACATGCCAAGGACTCCATTCTCGTTCAGTCGGGCACCATCGGTCTCACCTGTTCGGGCGATGGCCTCGATTGCGATGGCCCTATCACCATCCGTGAGGGTGAGAATGGCATCCCCGTGCTCTCCATCAGTTCCGATGGCGATGGCGCCAAGGGCATCAAGACGGCGATGGACTTCCTGATGACCAATGGCAATGTAGATATCACCCTCACCGGCAAAAAGGAAGTAGCCGATGGCAAGACGACCAACGTGATTGGTGTCAAGGCCGATGGCAACATCACCATTACGGGTGGTACGCTCACCATCGTCAACACTTGCCCAGGCGGCAAGTATCTCAGTGCCGATGGCAACATCACCATTGGTCCGGCCGCAAAGGTCATCTATTAACCCTTGTCTCTATTTTTTAGTAGATATTCAATGAAAAGGCGTTTTTCTTCAATGAAACGCCTTTTTTTGCTTTAAACGCAGCTTTGAATACCCCGTCTAAAAAGCAAATAAATCCTTTGAAGATTAAGGTATGCATGGTTCAAAATTTTTACAGTCAAGTCGTCTGTTGACGATTGTCTTGATTTTTATTACAAGCGCAACAATGGCGCTCGCACAGCCCGGCCGAGGCCGTGGCATGAAGATCAAGGCCGAGGGATTGGTCGTTGATAGTAAAACAAATGACCCCCTGGTGGGTGCTGCCGTGAAGGTCACCTCTGCCGATGGAGGCACGGGCACATTTGGTATTTGTGACACCGAGGGCAATTTCACTTTTGAGGTCGATCATCCCGGAAAGTACACCCTCGAAGTGACCTACGTGGGCTACAAGATGCTCACCAAGGATGTGACACTCTTCCCTGGACGTGGCTCGAAGATCGGTGCTCTCAAGTTGCAGGAAGATCCCAAGCAGCTTGCTGAAGTTGAGACCGTAGGGCGCAACCAGCGTCTCAAGCAGGTGGGAGATACCATTGTCTATAATGCCGATGCCTATAAGGTGGCCGACGGTGCCACAGCCGAAGAACTTGTCTCCAAGATGCCGGGCATTGAGGTGACCGACACTGGCGTAAAGGCACAGGGCGAAACTGTCGAGAAAGTGCTCGTCGATGGCAAGTCGTTCTTCGAAAACGACCCTAAGCTTGCACTCCGCACCCTTCCTGCCGAGGTGGTGCAATCGGTATCGGTATTCGACAAACAGTCCGACCAGGCGGAGTTCACGGGCTTTGATGACGGTAATACCGTCAAGGCCATGGATCTTGCCACCAAATCTTATCGTCGTAATGGTATATTCGGACGTGTTTATGGCGGTCTGGGTTCCAACTTCGACTTCGACCAGGGTTATTGGAACACGGGCTTCAACCTCAACTTCTTCGAGGGCAATCGTCGCATTTCCTTGCTGGGCATGAGCAACAATGTCAACCAGCAGAACTTCACCTTCGATGACCTGCAGCAGAGCGGCGGCATGGGTGGTGGTTTCCGAGGTGGCATGGGCAACCGCATGGGTTCGCAGGATGGCGTGTCGCGCGCCAATGCAATCGGTATGAATTACAGCAATTCTTACCTCGACGACAAGCTTGAGGTGCAGGGCAGCTACTTCTTCAACCAATTGCGCACCCAGCTCAACGACTCCACCTTCGACGATTATATCAATACCGAACGTGCCTCCATCGCTCAGCAGGACCGTTTGTCGCACAACTACAGCCATCGTGCCGACATGCATATCACCTATCGTCCGAACGACAAGAACCAGCTGATTTTCCGTCCGTCGTTCAACCTGCAGACCACCGATGCCGATGGATTCAGCACCAACACCACTTGGAAGCTGCCTCTCGAAACAGTGATGGGCGAAACGTTCCGTCGTTCCGATATTTCGCTGATGCAGAGTTCCAGCGATACGCGTTCCATCTCCGACAACTCCAGCTGGAACGTGGGTGGCTCGCTTGTCTGGCGTCATCGTTTCGACAAGCAGGGACGCACCTTGAGCATGGGGCTCGATGCCCAGGTCTCGGGTAGCAACACCGATGCCGATTACATCAAGCGCATCAACTGGAGCAATCCCTACTACCAGCGTCAGAATGCCGATACCAAGAACTACAATTGGGGCGGCAATGTGCAGTGGACCGAGGCCATAGCCGACAACCAGCAGCTCTCGCTGCGCTATAACCTGAACTATCAGAAATCGACGCGCGACAACCTGATCTCGTATTTCACCGACGAGGACTTCCACATTCTCAAGACCGATACGTTGGATGCTGGCTACGATGGAGCCAACACCAGCAAGTACATTCAGCGCAATCTGCGTCAGGGTGGTGAGATAGCCTGGCGTCTCCATACTACCCACTACAATGCCAATGTGGGCTTCAACTTCCAGCACTCGCATCTCGAGGGTGAACAGGATTATTATCTGCAGCCCACCCTCAGCATCGACCCAACCAAGAAGAACTACTTCAGCGTCCTGCCGAACGTTCGCTTGGAGTGGCGTAGCGACAACGGTTCGCAGGTCGAGCTTCGCTATCGTGCTTCTTCAAGTAACCCCTCGGTGTCGAACCTCCAGCAGACCGTCAATACGTCGAACGAACTCAACTATTCGACCGGCAATCCCGACCTCGACCAGAGCATCGGTCACAACGTGAGTCTGCGTTTCATCCATTCCAATATGGAGACTGCCACCAACTTCATGGTGTTCGGTCAATATTCGGCACGCCAGGACTACATCGGCCGACAGTATCTTACCAACAACTCCAACCAGCGCGTCTCGCTGCAGGAGGCAGGTCGTGATTATGGTTATGGAGGTGATCAGTTCAGTGGCCTGAGCTTGGCTGCTGGTGCCAAGATTAGCCGCCCCGTCAATATGAGCGGAAATCAGTCGGCACGACTGGGCGTCGTCTGTGGCTTCCCCTTCGACTTGATCTACAGCAACGTCAACCTCTCGCTCGACGGTTCGTTCTCAACCACCCCGTCGCAGCAGCTCTACTATGACATCAATTCATCGACAGGCATCGGCAGCGTCAAAGACCTTACCACAAAGGTCCTTCAGTGGGGATTTGGCCCTCGTCTGCACGTGTCGAGCAACATCTCTTCCGACCTCGACTTCACCTTGATGTACTCGCCTTCGTTCCAATGGGTCAAGGATACCGAGAACAAGGCCAACTCCTACAATTACGTCACTCATCGTGCCGATGCCCGCCTGAACTGGACCTTCTGGCATGGCTTCACCACCGAGCAGTCGTTGGGATATGTCTATTACGGAGGTTCGGCGATGACGAGTTCCGAAGACGAATGGATCTGGAACATGTCGTTCGGTAAGAAGTTCCTCAAAGGCAACAAGGCTGAACTGAAGCTGCAGGCTTACGATGTGTTGGGTAGCCGCACGGGTTATCGTCAGTCGGTGAGCGACAGTTACGTCCGCGCCAGCTACACCAACTTCATGCCCCGCTACTTCCTGCTCACCTTCACCTACAAGCTCTCCAATTACAAGGGTAACGGAGGTTCGACCGATCGTCGTGGAGGACGTGGAGGTCGCGGAGGCGGCTTCGGCGGAGGCGGTGGTTTCGGAGGCCCCGGCGGCGGAAGATTCTAAACATCCTCAATATTCAGAACATTCAGGACATACAAAATCGTGGCATATTCTCCATAAAGCCTTGGGGAATATGCCACGATTGTTATTGAGGGTTAAGAGGGGTTATAAGGGTTTGAGGGGTTCACTTGATGATGACTCCTCGTCCATTGATGATGTAAACACCCTTCAGGTCGTCGAGTGTCTTTGCTTTGCGACGAATCAGCTTTCCATCAACGGTATAAACATCAACTGGCTTGCTTTCTTCCAACTGTTGGATGCCGGTAATGACATCGAAGGAAACGACAGCGGGTCTAGACTCTCGGCCATCCGCATAGACTGCGGTAACGGCAAAGTCGTGCGCGCCTTCACCCAGTTGGTCAGCAGCTACGGTGTAGGTTGTAACCTCACTTTCTACAGTTGCTATCAGCTCCTGATCAATGTAAATGTTGTACTTGACGGGTTGGGAAGGAGCCTTGGTGAACGAAATGTCGTCCACTACCATGGCAAACTGGTCGTAGGAATTGTAGTGACGGATGGCGATGTAGCCTTCCTGACCTGCATAGCTGCTAAGGTCAACGGTGTACTCCTGAGGCCAGCCGGAGGCTACAAACTCTTCAGATACCTGTGTAAAGTCATCGACTGACTGGTTGCCTGTCGTAGAGACGTAAACGGCAAAATGCTCATCTGTCCATTCGCCATCTTGAGCAGCAGCCCAGAAACTGAACGTGCCGTCGAGGATTGCCAATGGTGTTACAAGCCAGTCGTCAACATGCACGGCGCCACCACCATTTGGAATCCAACTATAGGATTGCAGACCGCCATAGCCACTGTTTGACTTCAGCTCATCATCGTACATGTAAACCCAACCAAATCCGTCGTTGTTGGCATCAATCTGTGTGAACTCGCCAGGACCGTTTTCAAAGTCTTCGGTGAAAATCTCTGGCTTAGCTTCGGGAGCTGACCAAGCGAGACATACGTTTGAATCGTCCTCGATTTCAGCTGTCAGATTTTCGGGTGCGGCAACCGTCGGCTCTTCGATGGTGAGGGTGCCGGAGATGCTGTTGTTCCCGGTATTCTGGTCAGCAGCATATTCGACCGACACGGTGACGGTCACGTCGCCTGCCTCATCGAATACGGTGGTGGACAACTTGGTTTGGAAATACTTTTTGGCAAATGGAGCCAATTCGTCGCTGATGGTTTCGTTGAGCAGTTCCGTCTCACCTGCCAGCACCTTTACGGTGTAGTTGGAGGCTGTCCGCAGACCGGTATTCTCAACGATGACATCGATGTCCATCTTCTTGCCTGCGGCAAGTGTGGCAGCGGATGCAGCGGCACTGACAGTAAGGTCGTTGTCAAAGAAGTCGCCGATGCGGATGTTGTCGAGGAAGAAATAGTCACCATAGTCTTCCTCAGATGCTGCGTTCGTGTAGTCGGCGACGAAGGCTATCTGGGCATAGCGCTCGTGATCTTTAATGCTGGTGAGCGGAATCTGATAGGTCTGGTAGTCCTCACTGCTCAGCGTTACGGTCTGCAGCAGGTTCCATGTTCCTTGGTCAGCACTTCCTAGCACGTAGAGTGTCGAGATATTGCTTGCATTCAGTGCATCGAAGATCAGCATCGGTTGAGCAGCATTCTTGATGTTGAGCTTGCCGGAGAGGAAGGCTTTCTGTCCAGGAGTATCGGCGAGCAGAGCCAGTGCCACACCATCTTCATCTGAAGCATAATTGGTAACGGCTACTGAAGCATTGGTTTCCCAGAAGTAATGCAGTTCCTCGTCGGCAAAACCTTCGAGCACGGCATCGTAGGGCTTGCCTACAAAGACACCTGCGGCGTTCCAGTCGGCCTGATCCTCATCGACGGTTGAATCGTTGATGGGACGTACGGCAAAGTACTTGTAGTCCTGCTGGTCACCCTCATCGACAGCGTAGTCGAAGGAAGTGGAAGTCTGGCCCTTCACGCTGGCTATAATATCATTGAAGAACACAAAGAAGGCTGATACGTCAATATCCCAAACATTATAGGTCACATCGTCAGGATTGACATAACCGCCGTTCATGCCGACGGTGCCCACGGCACTCCAGCTGAGGTCAACTGACGTTGGGGAATCAACAGCTTCGACGATCTCAGGAGCCAGAGGCTGGTCGATACCGATGTAAACGACTGTCTTTTCACTCTTTTCGCCCTTGCCGCTTTCATTGTAGGCCATGGCCTGGTAAACGTAGAGCGCAGAAGCTGGGATGTTCTCATCTGTGAATGTGACAACGGCACCTGGGGTGACATCGCTCTTTTCATCAATCAGTTCTCCGTCGCGATAGAGTTCAATCTTGGAAATGGCTGAAAGTGCATTGCCCTCGATGGACTTGTCGGGTGCGGTCACCTGGATGATGGCATTCAGCGCACCTTCAGCACCGGCTGTAGCATTTACTACTGGAGCAGCGGGAGCAGTATCCTCTGCACCCAGCTCGACACTTATGTTGGAAACATAGAGGTAATACGTATTGGCCTTGGAGAGGGCATGTACAGCCACATAGTAATAGTCGTCGGTAGCGGCAACGAACGAGCCCGTGTACTCGTTGTACGCATCCGAAGTCACTTCGGTGGACGGGACGACGCTGATGCTCAAGCCTTCGCCCGTGGCACTGGTGCCTGCCACTACCTCGAAGATTTCAGGATCGTAGGCATTGCCGGCAATACGGACCGTGACATCATATTTTTTGCCAGCCACCGTACGAAGTGCCTGCGAGACGAGATAGTCATCGCTATCGTTGTCCCAGTCTGCCCTGAATTGAGCTGCTTCATCGTAGGAACCGTATTCCCAGGTCGTTCCGTCCTGGTTGTTGTCGATGACCAACATACTGTTAAACGCTTCCTCGTCGGTGAAATTGACAATATAAGGCACATCTTGAGGCATGGACACCTTGACACTCACGATGTCGCTCTTTCGACCCTGTCCGGCAGCATTGGCGGCAACCACCTGATAGCGGTAGGTGGCCTCTGCCTCCACCTCGTCGGTATAACTCTGCTCAGAGCCGGGTGCTATCCCTTCAAGACTTTTTACGATTTCACCATTGCGAAGGATGCCGATGGTGAGGTTCTCGGTCAAATCCTCGCCACTGATTGTTGTCGTTGGCGCGGTAAACGTAATGACATTCTTCAGTTCGTGGGGAACCTGGGCGACAGCTAGGTTGCTGACAGCCTCTGGCGCTGCCGCTTCGGGAGCAATGTCGATGCTGAAGCGATAGACGCTCAGAATATACAGGTCGGCTGGAGAAATTGCGTGGATAGCAATATAGTAAACGCCATCGGCTGCCGGGGTGAAGGTGCCGCTAAAGTCTGCGGCATCATTTTCGGGAATGGTCTTTCCGATAATCTCAGTCGTTAGGGCTGCTGCCGTACATTCCGTTCCTGCTACTACCTCAAATTCCTCCGGGTAGTTCCACGAAGCGGCGTTCACGGAGACATCATAGGTTTTGCCGCCTTCCAAGTTGATAGGCAGTACCATATAGTCGTCGGCTGGTGTCGTGCCATCCACGTTGTAGACATAGTAGGCGCCATTACCTGCGCTCCAAGTCCAGGTGCATGGCTCACCATCGCTTAGGTCTCCATTGTTGTTGATGATGATGAAGTTTTCGTCCATTGCTTCTCCGGAGGTCGAGAAATCAGCCTCGTAGGGCACCGTGACTGGGGTGGCTTCTGAAATATCAACTCTGCGAGGGGAGAAGCTCTTACGCCCTTTAGGCCTGATTCTGTTGTCCTTTTGCTTCATCAGGGTCTGCTTGTCACCGGCTTGCTTGGCGGTTTGCAGTTCCTGGACTGTCCATTTCTTGTGGGCACCCTTCACTCCAGGTTTTACAGTCGCCGTTTGAACAGTGGTTGCAGTTTTCTTGAAAGACTGCTTCGCAACCTGAGCATCGGCAGGTAGAGCCACCAGTATGGCGGTTGCTGCCAAAATAGATAGAATTCCTTTACTCATAGTTTTAATTTGTGTGGTTATATGAAAAGAATTGGGAGAGAATTACTTGATGAGAGTCTTCTTACCTTTAAAATATAAAAACCTTGGGGGTCGTATTTATATTCGTGTGCAAAGATACGGGTTTTATTCGACACCACCAAAATTTTTCTTAATTTTCTTCGATTTTAACTTTTCATCGAAGTAGAGAATAAGTGTGAAGGAGTACTAAGCGTGCTTCTGGAGCAAATAGCACAATCTCGGCCAACATTGTGCTGTTGCGATAGTTAGTAGCACAATCTCGGCCAACATTGTGCTATTTCCGAATGCGGTAGCACAATCTCGGCCAACATTGTGCTATTTCCGAATGCGGTAGCACAATCTCGGCCAACATTGTGCTATTTCCGAATGCGGTAGCACAGTTTCGGCCAGGATTGTTCTATCTCCAAATGCGGTAGCATAGTTTCGGCCAGGATTGTTCTATCTCCAAACGCGGTAGCACAGTTTCGGCCAGAATTGTTCTATCTCCAAATGCGGTAGCACAGTTTCGGCCAAGATTGTTCTATCTCCGAATGCGGTAGCACAGTTTCGGCCATGATTGTTCTATCTCCGAATGCGGTAGCACAGTTTCGGCCAAGATTGTTCTATCTCCAAACGCGGTAGCACAGTTTCGGCCAGGATTGTGCTATCTCCAAACGCGGTAGCACAGTTTCGTACTTTTCTGTTCTATCTCCGAATGCGATAGCACAATCTCGTACTTTTCTGTTCTATCTCCGAACGTGGTAGCATAATTTCGTACTTTATTGTTCAATTTCCGAATTCGAGAAAATGCACTACGTATTCCCAATGAATTCGCTGGGCGTGAGTCCTGTTATCTTTTTGAAGAGTCGGGTGAAATGATTGGGGAATTCGAAGCCGAGAAGGTGTGAGGTTTCAGTGATGTTGTGGCCGTTCATCAGAAGGCTCTTGGCTTGATTGATGACGTAGTTGTGGATGTATCCGATGGCAGTGCCGCCTGTGGCCTTGTGGATGATGTCGCCGAAGTAACGCGGCGAATAGGCCAGCTCGGAAGCACAATAGGCAACGGTAGGCAAGCCATGTCGCAGTTGCCGATTCTCGCGGAAATACTGTTGGAGCAGGGCATGGAAGCGTTTCAGCAGGTCATTGCTGCCTTTGTCCTCTTGTGAGAGCTGGCGCTGATAGATGCGATTGCAGTATTCGAGGATCAGGCGCAGATAACCTAGCAGGATACTTCTGAGCGCAGGCGAATCTTCATGCTCCATCAATTCCTGCCGCATCTGGGCAAGGAGTTGCGTGATGCAGAGCCATTCGGAAGGCTCCATCCGCAGCGAGTCGGTGAAGAAATAGGAGAAATACTGGAATCGGTCCATATGGTGTTCCAGGTCAGAGCCATGAAGCAGCTCGGGCGACCACAAGAGCACCCATCCACACAAGGAGATGCGTTCGCCGTTGTCTTCCAGTCCGCCTATCTGTCCTGGAGCAACGGCAATGATCGAGGCATCGCTCACTTGAAGGGTCTTCATGCCGTAGGAGAGAATCCTGGGGAACTGGCGCTGGACAAAAAGCCCATAGACACCGTAATTGTTCAAGCTATGACGAAAGGGCGACAGCTCATCGTAGTGGATGATGCTGACCAGCGGATGCAGTACGGGGGCTTCCACAAACTGGGCATAGTCGTTAGGGCTATCTACTTTCAAAATCTTCTTCATAACGATAGCTTTGATGTCGAAATGTGCGCTGCAAAGATACGATATTTTTGGAAAAATTAGCTAAAAAAGATATAAAAAATGACGAAAATTTGTTGAATCTGCGAAATTGGTAGATATTCAGTCGATTTGTGTAATAATATTTTAAAATAATGTGTGTACCTTTGCACCCAGAAACTAAAAACGATAATAATATGTTAGGCAATTTTACTTTCCACAATCCCACGAAGCTGCACTTCGGCGAGGATTCATTGAATAAACTGGGTGAAGAACTGAAGAACTACGGTCGCAAGGTGATGCTCTGCTACGGAGGTGGCAGCATCAAGCGCTTCGGCATCTATGACCTCGTGATGGCCGAACTGAAGAAGGCGGGCTGTGAGGTGGTCGAGCTGGCAGGCGTAATGCCGAATCCTACCATCGAGAAGGTGCTCGAAGGCGCTCATCTGGCTCGCCGCGAAGAGGTGGACTTCATCCTTGGTGTGGGCGGTGGCTCCACCGTTGACTATTGCAAGGCTGTGGCCGGTAGCGCATGGTTCGATGGCGATCCGTGGGAGTATTACTTCAAGAACTGGCAGCCGATGACCTGTCGCTGGATTCCTGTGGGCTGCGTGCTCACCATGGCGGGCACGGGTTCGGAGATGGACAGCTGCTCGGTTATCTCCAGTCATTCGGAGAACCGCAAGATGTTCTACAACTTCCGTAACCCCGACTTTGCTATCCTCAACCCACGCTTCACGTTCACCGTGCCCAAGTATCAGATGGTAGCCGGCATCTACGACATCATGAGCCATATCCTGGAGCAGTATCTCTCCGGCACCGATGACAATACGAGCGATTACATCGCCGAAGGTCTGATGCGCTCGCTCGTCGTCAGCTCGCGCAAGGCATTGGTAAATGCCGAGGACTACGAGGCACGTTCGAACATCATGTGGACAGCTACTTGGGCACTGAACACCCTCATCGACCGCGGTAAGGCTACCGACTGGATGGTTCACATGCTGGGACAGGCTGTAGCTGCCTTTACCGATGCAACCCACGGACACACGCTTGCCGCTGTCAGCGGAGCATACTACCGTCTGCTCATCAGCAAGTCGCCCGATGCAGTGCAGAAGTTCAAGCGCCTGGCCATCAGTGTTTGGAATGTCAGCGCTGAGGGCAAGACCGACGAGCAGATGGCCATGGAAGGTCTCGAAACCATGGAGCAGTGGATGCGCGAACTTGGCTTGGCCATGAACATCACCGACTGCGGTGCCAAGCTTGAGCAGATTGAAGGCATGGCCGATGCATGCCCGATTTGCCAAGGAGGCTATTACATCCTGAATCGTGACGAGGTTGTACAAGTTTTGAAGGATAGTCTTTAGAAAATGAAGCAGATATTTTTGTTTTTATCAGCATTGCTGTTCGCCTGCTGTTCTTCGGACATCGAGATGAAGGCAGAGACGACATCGGCCAATCATGGCAAGACAATTGTCGCATACTACAGTTATACTGGCAACTGTCGCAGCATCGTGACTGAACTTACGAATCAGATAGAGGCCGACGTGGTCGAGATTACGCCCGTTGACAAAAGTCAGAAGTACGAGGAAAATGGCTATGCAATCGGTACAGCTCTCTTGAATGCCATCAAGGCCAATCCCAACGATGCCAGCAGTTATCCGGCCATCGATCCTGTCACGGTATCGCTCAGCGACTATCAGAACATCATCGTTGTTACACCACTGTGGTGGAGCCAGATGGCAGCTATCATGCAGACCTACCTGTTTGGCGCTGGATCGCAGATGGCAGGCAAGAGTTTCAGCATGATTGTGTCGAGCGCCAGCAGTGGTGTCAGCGGCGTGGTCAGCGATGCCAAGCGACTCGTGCCTGAGGCTTCATGGATGGGCGATGCATTGTGGATCAACAACTCGAACCGCAGAAACACGGCCTCGCTTATCGAGGAATGGATCAAGACTTTGAATTTTACAGAAGGACAAACTACTACGAACAAAATGTATATCACCATCGATGGAAAAACGCAGAGCGTGACTCTCGTAGATAATGCTGCCACGCAGGCTTTGGTTGAAAAGTTGCAGCAGGCACCTGTCAGTATAACGCTCAACAGCAGTGGCGGCTTTGAGATTTGGGGGCCATTGGGCTTCTCTCTGCCTGAGAACGATCAGCAAACGACAGCCCAGCCGGGCGATGTCATCCTCTACAACGGCAGTAACCTCTGTCTCTTCTATGGCGCCAACTCGTGGAGCTACACACGCTTGGGCAAGATTGACGGCCTTTCGGAGAGTGAATTGCGCACATTCCTGAAAGCAGGGGAAAGTAATATCGGCGTAGTCTTGTCGCTGGATAATTCCGCAGCCATCAAGGAGGTGAAGAGCAATGGGCTGGAAGACGAGGCCTATTACTCGGTGAATGGTCAGCGGGTAAGTAATCCGACAAAAGGCGTATTCATCAAAAATGGAAAGAAATATATATTATAAAAATGTAATATGAGGAAGCATATTATATTATCTGTCGTGCTGATGGGCGGATTGCTCACAGCCTGCACAAACCAAAAACAAAATAAAAAAGAAGAGAATATGACAACATTGAATCTGACACAGGAGTGGGACAAGGTGTTCCCGCTGAGCGAGAAAGTGAACCACTGCAAGGTGACGTTCGAAACACAGTACGGCTTGACGCTGGCAGCTGACCTCTATACGCCAAAGGATGCCGAGGGCAAGATGGCAGCCATTGCCGTGAGCGGCCCATTCGGCGCCACCAAGGAGCAGTCGAGCGGCCTCTATGCCATGCAGATGGCTGAGCGCGGCTTTGTGGCTTTGGCCTTCGACCCGTCATTTACTGGCGAGAGCAGTGGAGAGCCTCGTCGCACAGCTTCACCCGACATCAATACCGAGGACTTTATGGCCGCTGTCGATTTCTTGTCGAAGCAGGAGAATGTGGATGCCGAGCGTATTGGTATCATCGGCATCTGCGGTTGGGGTGGAATCGCCTTGAATGCTGCCGCTGCCGACACACGCATCAAGGCAACCGTCGTCTCGACGATGTACGACATGACCCGTGTTAGCGGCAACGGATATTTCGACAGCGAGGACAAGGAGGAGTCGCGCCATGCTGCCCGTGAGGCACTTGCCAAGCAGCGCCTGGCCGATCCGATGGCGATGGCCGGTGGCGTCGTCGATCCTTTGCCCGACGAGGCACCTCAGTTCGTGAAGGACTACTACGATTATTACAAGACCGAGCGCGGATATCATGCCCGCAGCGGCAACTCGAACGATGGTTGGCGCGTCATCGGTACGCAGGCTTATGCCAACGCCCGTTTCCTTTATTATATCAATGAGATTCGTTCGGCTGTCCTCGTGATGCACGGAGAGAAGGCTCACTCGCGTTATTTCGGCGAAGCTGCCTACAAATATATGGTCGAAGGCAAGGCCGAAGGTTACAACACCGTCGGCAAACCCAATCCTAATCCTGAGAACAAGCAGTTGCTCATCATCCCCGGTGCCTCGCACTGTGACCTCTACGACGGTGGCTATACCGAGCTGAAGGGCAAGGGCGAGCCGAAGAATCTGATTCCTTGGGATACGCTGGCCGAGTTCTTTACTCAGAATCTATAAGTTTTATTAAATATGGGCTAATGAAACGATTAAGGACAACAGTTGTTTCGATGATATTAGCTACAACCGCATTTGCTCAGGGTGTGATAGATGTGCATAGCCACATCATCACTCCTGAGTTTGTGTCTGCTTTGGAGAAAGAAGGCAGATTGCTGGACGAAGGATTCCCTTTGCCGAAATACGATGTAGATAATCATCTCAAGTGGATGGACGAAGCCAGAGTGCAGACCTCTGTGTTGACGCTGGCGGCTCCTCAGCCAACTTCTGCCGACGTAATAAGGAAAACGAACGAGGCTGCAGCCATCATCAAGCGTGAACATCCCGACAGGTTCCTGTTCTGTGCTGCCCTGCCGCTCCCGGATGTCGATGCTGCCATCCGTGAGGCAAAGTATGCACTCGACACATTGGGAGCCGACGGCATCAAGCTGGCAACGAATGTCGGAGGCCAGTATCTGGGTGCCTCCGAGCTGGATACGCTTTTCGCTGTGCTCAACGAGCGGAAGGCTGTTGTTATCCTCCATCCCCATCGCCCGGAGCCCGTCAACCGTGCGGTGATGGCACAGACGCCGCTCGCTATGCAGGAATATCTGTCGGAGACCACTCGTGCCGTAGCGAATATGATCAGTCGCAACGTCCTTGCACGTTATCCCAACGTCAAGGTTGTGGTCCCCCATTGCGGAGCCTATCTGCCGTTGGCCGTACCCCGCATGAAGTCGCTGACGCCTGTGATGCAGGCGAACAAACTGGTGGGCGACATCGACTGGGAAACAAACCTTCGTGCTCTCTACTACGATCTGGCAGGAGCACATTCGTCCGAGGTCATCCGCATGATGCTTACCATCACCACGCCCGATCATCTGCTCTATGGTTCCGATTATCCCTATGTCGCCTCGCAGGTGCTGACGCAAAGCCTCGCGAGGATGAAGCAATATCTGACGACGGAAGCGGACCTCGCTCCATTCCGCGAAATGATTCTCTACAAGAATGCTAATCAACTATTTAATAACCTATGATTATGAAGAAACTGTCTTTCCTTTTGCTTTCTGCTTTGTTTTTACTTTCTGCTACTTTGAAGGCACAAACTACAAGTCCTATAACATACGAAAACATGATTGTCCGCATTGCCGAAATCGAAGTCTATCCCCAGTATCTTTCCGAGTATCTGACATTTGCCAACGAAGTGGATCGCTTGAGTGTGGAGCGTGAGAAGGGTGTAGTCTGCCTGTTCCCTATGCAGAGCGCCGAGGACTCCACGCAGATCCGTATCCTCGAAATCTATGCCTCCGAGGAGGCTTATCAGAGCCACTTGAAGACCGATCATTTCCAGAAATACAAGCAGGGCACACTCCATATGGTGAAGAGCCTGAAGCTTCCGACCATGGTTCCGCTCGACCCTGAGACAATGAAACAGATATTCAAGAAGCAAAGATAAGGGAGTAAAAATGTAATGTGACCCAACTAGAATAGAGAAAAAATGTAAATTAAGAGAAATTGGTTACAAAAACTACGAGCAAGATTTGCAATTTTCAGTTTTTTTCTCTATCTTTGCACCCTCTAAATATTTTATTATATGCAAATAATCAGGAATCAAGAATTTGGAGGTGAGCGTCCTCTCTATGCGTCGCATGACCTGAGGCTTGAGAATGTCACTATCCATGTGGGAGAGTCTTCTATAAAGGAATCTAGCAATATTGAGGCCGAAAACTGCCGTTTCGAGGGCAAGTACGTCTTTTGGGAGACTTATGGCTTCAAGGTCCGCAACTGCTATTTCGCCGAGTCGGCACGCAGCAGTCTGTGGTACAGCAAGGGTGCTCATCTGGTCGATTGCCAGGTGGATGCGCCGAAGATGTTCCGCCGCCTGCAGGGTATCGAAGTTGAGCGTACGCAGTTCCCCAATGCACTCGAGACGTTCTGGGACTGCTCGGACATCCGACTGCGTGACGTGACCATCGCCAAGGCCGACTATGCCTTTATGCATTGTTCGAACATCCGCATCGACAACTATCGCCAGGATGGCAACTATTCCTTCCAATATGCTCGCAATGTCGAGATCCACAACGCCGTCATCAATTCGAAGGATGCCTTTTGGGAGTCGGAGAACGTGACCATCTACGACTCTGAAATCAATGGTGAGTACTTGGCATGGTATGGTAAGAACATTCGCCTGGTGCGTTGCCACCTAACGGGCGAACAGCTTCTCTGCTATGTCGATGGACTGATCCTTGAGGACTGCACGTTTGGTGAAGATGCCAACCTTCTTTTCGAATACAGCACCCTCAACGCAACCATCAAGGGTGACGTTACTTCGATCAAGAACCCTACATCGGGTCATATCGCCGTTCAGGGCAAAGTGGGAGAAATCATCTTCGACAAGAATCAAAAACAGCCTGCCAATGCCACAATTGTTCAACTTTGATCAAACCATTGAGCGTCGAGGTACACGTTCGGTGAAATGGGACGAGGAGTCGAAGGACGTGTTGCCCCTTTGGGTGGCAGATATGGATTTTGCCACTGCGCCTTGCATCCAGAATGCCATTATGCAGCGTGCCATGCACCCATGCTATGGTTACACGTTGGTGCCCGATGAGTACTATCAGGCCATCATCGGGTGGTTCTGGTCGCGTCACCAGTGGCATATTCGTCGCGAGGAGATTCTTTATACCATCGGTGTGATTCCCGCCATTGCTGCCATCCTGAAGGCATATGTCCAGCAGGGTGACAATGTGGTTATCATGACGCCCGTCTATAACTGTTTCTACAACCTCATCCGCAATGCCGGTTGTCAGGCACTCGATGTGCCTTTGCTCAGCGAGGCTGAGGGTTCAACCCTTAATTTCTCCATTGACTGGGATGCGCTCGAGTCCGCTCTTGCGCTTGAAAAGACCACGGTGCTGCTGCTCAGCAACCCCCACAATCCCGTTGGGCGTATCTGGACTGCTGACGAACTGGGTCGTTTGGGCGAACTTTGCAGCAAGTATGATGTTCTCCTGATTAGCGACGAGATTCACAACGAGCTGACCCGTCCGGGAAAGCTTTATGTGCCTGCTGCACCTGTCCTTGAAGACCTTTCGGCTCGTCCGCTCTATGCCATCTGTACCTCGCCATCGAAGTCGTTCAACACGGCGGGACTGCAGAATGCCAATATCATGATTCCCGACAGTGGTTTGCGTCGTCGGGTGGATCGTGCCATCAACCTCAACGAGACATGCGATGTCAATCCTTTCGGCGTTGAGGCTACGATTGCTGCCTACAACGAGGGTCTGCCTTGGCTCGAAAATCTTTGCCAGTATATTTGGGCGAACTATGCCTACGCCCTGCATTTCTTCGAAGAGAAATTGCCGGAATTGAAGGTAGCCGATCTTCAGGCCACCTACCTGATGTGGGTCGATTACCGCAACTACACATCGATGCCGAGTCAGCAGCTGAGCCGTCGGCTTATTGACGAGGCCAAGGTATGGTTTGCCGCTGGTTCGATCTATGGTGCTGCTGGTGAAGGTTTCCTGCGTATCAACCTTGCCACCACACGTGAAGTATTAACCGAAGCATTAACGAGATTCGCCGGATGGGTAAAGACCAACTGTTAGCCATGATTCGTGGAGGCCAGGAGCTGACTGCACGCCAGCGTCTGGCCCTTGTTGTCAGCCTTTCTATGCCGGCCATGTTGTCGCAGCTCAGCACCATTGTTGAGGAATATGTCGATGCGATGATGGTGGGCCAGATGGGCGCGGCTGCCTCGGCTTCGATTGGCTTGGTAAGTACGAGCATTTGGCTCATCGGAGGTCTTTCGCATGCTGCTTCGACTGGTTTCTATGTGCAGGTAGCCCATCGCATTGGCGCCAACGACTTCCGAGGAGCGCGTGACGTCTTTCGTCAGGGCATCACGGCATGTCTGGCTTTTTGCAGCGTGCTTGTAGCCATTGGCATAGCTATCTCACCTTGGTTGCCGATGTGGCTGGGCGGTGACCGCGAACTCTGGCGCGATGCGACACTGTACTTTGCAGTCTTCTGTCTCTCGATGCCACTCCACCAGATGTGCTCGTTGGCGGGCGGTGTGTTGCGTTGTGCGGGACATGTCAAGGTGCCTGCTTATTTGCAGGTCTTGGCCTGCGTGCTTAATATCGGGTTCAACTACCTGTTCATTTTCGTCTTTGGCTTGGGTGTCCTAGGTGCGGCCATTGGCACTTGCTGTGCCGAGCTGGTCGTAGCCGGTGCATTGAGCTGGTACGCCATCGTGAAGTGCCCTGAGATGAATCTGCTGCAGGATGTGGACAGAACCCGTTTCCGTCCGACGCGTATTACCCTTCTCAAGTCGCTCAACATTGCCGGGCCTATGGGCATCGAGCATGTCATCCTCTGTGGCGCTCAGATTGTTTCGACCATCATCGTGGCCCCGCTTGGCACGGTGGCCTTGGCAGCAAATTCGTTCGGTATTATCATCGAGAGTCTTTGCTATATGCCAGGTTATGGCATCGCTGATGCTGCTACCACCTTGGTAGGACAGAGCCTTGGCGCAGGACGAAAGCCACTGGCTCGTCAGTTTGCACATATCACTGTGGCTGGTGGCATCGCCATCATGTCGCTGATGGCAGTAATTATGTTTGTGTCGGCACATTGGGTGATGCAGTTTATGTCGCCCGACGTGCTGGTACAGGAGCTCACCACCCGTGTGCTTCGCATCGAGGCATTCGCTGAACCGATGTTCGCTGCATCCATCGTTTGCTACGGCATTTTTGTAGGAGCTGGCGACACGAAGGTGCCTTGTGCGATGAACTTGGGATCTATCTGGATTGTTCGTATCACCTTGGCGGCTCTGCTTGCCGGAACCTATGGCTTGACGGGCGTTTGGATTGCCATGGCTATCGAACTCACTTTCCGCGGCATCATCTTCCTGGTGCGCTTGCGTGGCAATGCCTGGCTCAACAAGTTCGACAAAATACGGTAGGGGAGAGCAGATATTTGATTACTCGGATTATTCGGAATATTCTGAGTACTCCGATTACTCCGATTACTCTGATTACTCCGAAACCTCAGAATACTCCGATTACAGAAAACAAAAAAAGGGGGGATCGTCTCGATCCGCCCTTTTTCTATTCGGGTTCTTGACCCGATTAACTTAATTATGTTGTTTATTTCATGTTTTTCACTTGCTTTGCAGCAGCATTAGACATAGGTCTTTTCAGGTTGTGTTATTTAAGGTATTGTGCTATGGTTATGTTCTTTAAGGTGCTGCAAAGATAGGGGCTTTTTTCATTGGCTCCAAATTTTTTTATATGTTTAAAAACACAGAAAACGATTGCACGTGTAAAAAAAGTGTTATTTTTCACATTTTCTTGGCCCAAAATCTTGTTTTTTTAGTCTTTTCTCCCTATATTTGCAGCGTTAAAAGTAATTTCTAATCATTAACGCAATAATTTTTATACTATGGCAAAATCATTAATTGACCAGAGCGAGATTCGTGTAGTTATCACTCCAACCGACTCTGGTGATGTGCAGGCTGAGCGCGATTACCTCAGGGAGTATGTCTTCCCACACCTTTCGCATCTTGGCGAGGAGCGTGACATCATCATCAATTTCCTTTGGACGGCTCCCCTGTTTGTACAGGACGTTCACAAGTTCCTGGTAAGCTATACGGTGGTTGACAATCCCCACAAGTATGCATTCATCCTCAACACTTCGGGCAACGCCAACAAGGAGCGTCACTTCGTCGATGGCGTAGCTACCTACGAATACGAGTCAAAGGAAGAGTTGGGTCGCCTCTTTGAGAAGGGTCTGCGTCGCACCCTCGACAAGCTGTTCCCAAGCACTTCGGCAATCGACCTCGTAAAGAACCTGCGTCGTGTGGCCCGCATCTATCAGGAGATGGGTCAGCTTCAGGATGCCCTCGATATGCAGTCACGTGTATTCAAGGTGCTCGACAAGGAATACGGCGAGAAGAACACCGACACAATCGAAACCCTCTACACTTGCGGTTGGCTCAACTACAAGCTCGGCAATTACGAACAGGCTCTCAAGCAGCTTAAGAAGTCGTACGAGAACGCCAAGGATGTCTATGGTGACACCGACCAGCGCACTACCGACCAGCTTGGTATCATCCGTATGGTTGAAGCTGCCGCCAAGCGCCATAAGAAATAATTCATTCCTGATAAAAAAAGGCTCGCGATGAAAATCGCGAGCCTTTTTTTATCAATCAATATCCAAAGATATCGTCGGTCTTGACGTTCTTGATGGGACCCATTTCCTTCAGGCATTTCTGGTTGATCTGACGTGGGTCACCCAGTACACAGATGCTGTAGTGATGACCCTTGACCCACTGTTGCTGGAACTTGACGACGTCCTGCAAGGTGAGATTCTGCACACCTTCATAGAGTGTCTTGTTGGGGTCTTCGCTGAGGCCGAATTCAGTGACGCGGTCGATGTAGGTCCAAAGCACGTCGGCACGTGTGGTGCGCTCGGTGCGCAGACGGCTGATGAGCGCATTCTTGGCATTCTGGAAGGCAGCCTCCGACTCGGGCATTTCCTCAATGATCTCGTTGAAGTGACTCAGTGCCTCCGGCAGCTTGTCGTTCTGGGTGATGATGTGGGCCTGCATGTTGTAGGTCTGTTCGTGGCTGCTGGGACGGATGAAGTTTGCCCAGGCGTTGTAGGCCAGACCGCGTGTCTCACGCATCTCCTGGAAGACGATGGCGTTCATCGAACCACCGAAGTACTCGTTGTAGAGGTTGCGGACGGGTTCCAAGGTGGTGTCATAGGTGTTGCCGAGGTTGCAAACCTGTCGGAGATAGGTGTTGTTGGCGATGTAGGGAGCTACATAGACCACATTGGTCTCGGTGGGCAGCATCTGGTAGATCTTGTTTGCGGGGCAGTCCTTCAGTTCGGCAGCTACCTTGTGATATTCGCCGATGAGACGGCCAACCTCGTCAGCTGCTGTTGGACCATAATATACCACGCGGTGCTTGAGGTTCTGCAGTTCGTGGATGCAGTCGGTGAGGTTTTGGGCCTTGAGAGCCAACAGCTCGGCCGTGGTGAGCGTGTGTGCCTTGACGTACTCGGGACCATAGCTGGCGTAGGTGATGAGCTGGCTGTTGTTGGCACCCTGCGAGAGCTTGTTGTCAGCCCTTGCCTTGAGCAGTGCCTGCTGGAAGAAGGGGAACCTCTGGTCGTTGGGCTGAGCATCGGTCAGCACTTTGTCAAGGAGCTTGATGGCTGCTTCGAGATTCTCGTTCAGACCTTCCACAACGGCATAGAAACGGCGGTTGCTGCTTCCCAGGTGGAAGGTGCAGCCGAGTGCATAGAATGCCTTCTGCAACTGCTCGGGCGTCATATCGGAGGTGCCGATGTAGTT
>JAZQBS010000161.1:0-6617 GCA_045545875.1 Bacteroidales bacterium | reverse complement strand
CATCTACTACACCGGCCACAACGGCAACTGCAAGTACCGCGAGGTGGTGATGCGTGCCACTTCCACCGACTTCAAGACCTGGACGAAGGACGAACTCTGGCAGATCAATGGCCCTCAGTTCGGCTATTCTTCCAACGACTTCCGCGACCCACAGATCTTCGTTGCCGACGACGGTCTCTTCCACATGGTTATCGCCACCTATCCCGAATGGGGCGGCGACCCATGCTTCGCAGAGTTCAAGTCGAACGACATGAAGAACTGGGAGCACGTAGGACGCATCAGGATGATCTGGGACCGTATGCTCGAGTGCCCCGACATCTTCAAGCTGGGCGACTACTGGTACTGCGTATATAGCGAAAGCGTTCGCACAAGCTGGAGCCGCAAGGTTAAGTACATGGTGGCTCCCACCTACGAGGAGCTGAAGAACTGCTTCAACGATGGTCCCAAATGGCCAGCCGATGGTCACGAGGGCATCCTCGACACCCGCGCCTTCTATGCCGGCAAGACTGCTTCGAACGGCACCGACCGCTACATCTGGGGTTGGAGTCCATTCCGTTCGGGTGCCGACGTGCACGAGAAGAACATCAGCGTAGGCGGTGGCGATGGCAATGAGCCCAACTGGTCGGGCACCCTGGTTTGCCACAAGCTCATCCAGCACGCCAACGGCATTCTTACCCTCGGCGCTGTGCCTGCAATGGCTGCAAAGTATAACAACGTACAGAATGTCAACGTGATGGCTTCCAACGGCTACAACAATGGCACCCTCTCGGGCAACGATGCCTACGTGCTCTTCAACCGTCTGGGCACCTGCAACCACATCTCGTTCACTGTCAAGACCTCCAACAACTGGGACAAGTTCGGCATCTCCTTCGTGCGTGGCACCGATTCGAACAAGTACTACACGATGGTCGTAAATCCTGAGGACGAAAATCACCGCAAGGTGAACTTCGAGCAGGAAGGTCCCGAAGGCAAGGGCTTTGTCGATGGCATCGACGGATACTGGTTCGAACGTCCAGCCGACAATACCTACAACATCGACATCTACACCGACAACTCCGTCATTGTGATGTACATCAACGATAACTGCTGCTACACACAGCGTATCTATGGCATCCAGAAGAACTGCTGGAGTATCAACAACTACGGTGGCTCGGTAACCGTCAGCGACGTGAAAGTCTCTCAACAATAGGGCGTTCCATTATTAGTACGCAATCGCTAATATTTCATTAGCATTTTCATTCTCATTGCAACATTAAAGATGTATGACAATGCCCCAGGGTGACTGTCGGAGAGATAGACACCCTGGTATTTTTTTAAATTTATTACCAAATCTATTGCAAAATAATTAATTATTCCCTATCTTTGCAGCGTCCATTTCTTTTATAAAAAATGAGAAAAAAGAAAAAATAAAAAAAGAAATTATGAAACCCCTCCTCCTCGCCTCAATCCTCCTTGCCCTACCTTTGCAGGCGCAAAACAATACCCCTTGCGACGCCATCACAGGCGTGCTTGACAAGGTACAGAACGAATACGTCGCCGAAGGCAACTTCAACAAGGCGCTCAAGACACTCAACAAGACCATCAAAAGAGCCCAGAACAGCGATTGCCCGCAACTGCAGGACGCCATCAACCTGTTCGGCAAAATCGAAAAGATAACCACTACGGAAGCCTTCCGAGAGTATGGCAAGAAGCTGGCGAAAGGCAATGCCGCGGCTCAGAAGGCTATCGGCGATTGCTATTTCAATGGCAAAAAGGGCCTGCCTCTGGACATCGTGGAGTCGACAAAATGGTATATGAAGGCAGCCGATCAGGGCGACCCGGACGCACAATACCAACTTGCCTGGTGCTACGAACACGCCTATGTGGGTGAAGAACAGAACTACGACGAAGCCGGCAAACTGTACATGAAAGCGGCTGAGCAGGGTTATGCCTTAGCCGAAAACCAAGTGGGTCATTACTATCAGTCGGGCCTCTATGGTGAACGCGACCACGCCGAGGCGGTCAAATGGTTCCGTAAGGCGGCAGATAATGACCTTGCCGAGGCGCAAAAGAACCTTGGCTGGTGCTACTGCACAGGCAGGGGTGTCGAAAAGGACCTAACTGAGGGCGTGCGTTGGTACACGATTGCGGCCGAACAGGGCAATGCCGAGGCACAATACTACCTCGCCGAATGCTATCAGAATGGTCTTGGCGTGGCAAAGGACATCAGCAAGGCCATCGAATGGCACAAGAAGGCGGCTGCCCAGCATTACCAGCTTTCGGTGAACGAGTTGAAGAAGATTCGGGAGAAAGCTGCAAAATAATCCAATAAATCCTCGCTAAACGACACATATTTGTCTAAAAACAAATATTTTTGCAGAAATATTTGCATCATATAATCTTTTTCCATATCTTTGCAGCGAGCTTTCGATTGAATAAAACAAAAGCGGTTAATATCAAGATTGGTCGCATAGCTCAAAATTATAGAAAAATTTAATAAAAAAAATATAAGAAAAACGGGACGATCTTGATCCCGGCTATTATTTGCTCTCTTCTTTTGAAAATTTTAAAATTAATTTTATTATAATTTTGAGCGAAGCGACCCTTGAATAAAGTTGTTATATAAAAGTATCTAAGTGATAAACGAAAAAGCACTAAAAACCATATTAACACTTTAATATCATGGGATTTTTTAAATCACTTCTCGGCGTCGCTTTCGATGCAGCAGCCGATGCCATCAAGGAAAAGATGAAAGAGCAGGGTTACAGCAAGGATGAAGGGGCTCACTACAATCGCGATGAGCGTCCAGCCACGTCCAACAACAGGCAAAGTGCACAACCCACGCAAAGTGCCCAAGAACCGATTGCAGAAGAAAGAACTTATGAGCAGTGGGTTGCGTTTTTCGACGAGATCATCCGCACCAACTTCCCTCAATTCAATGTCAAAAGGGATGTGCCTGTGACCGACCTCGTCGGCTTCACCGCTGACACGTTCAAGCTCTACGAGTCGCGTCCCTATCAGACCTACAAGGCCGAATGGGGCAAACCCTACACCTTCGTCCTCTATCGCGGCGAAAAGCCCGCTGGCGTTGTGATGCTGGGCGGTGGACAGTCACATGCCCAGAACGTCAAGTATCTCATTGCCCGCATGTACTGCAAGAAATTGGGCATGCCCTACATCAATTTCTATTTGCAGATGCCCAACGAGCGCGAATATGTCATCCAGCGCATCAAGGACCTCATGCTAGGTCACTAATCTACTTTACAGGAAAAGGGGATGCAATCTATTGCGCCTGCGGTGGACGCAGCGGTGCACTTATGTCATGTCTTGCAGGCGGCTGTGCTCCGTACCGTCTCGTGAACCGAAACTTTTCGGATTCAAAATCCTCCCCTTTTCCTTTTTATTTCTTATTCAATCACCTCCCATTATACCCATAACTCCCATAACTCCCATTAAATTCCCAAAGAACAAATGCGTATCGTCATTGTCGGAGCAGGATCCATTGGAACCCATCTTGCGAAATACCTTTCCGGAGAAAAGATGGACATCTTTATCATCGATAAGGATGCCACCAAGCTTACGATGCTCGACTCCGAGTATAATCTGATGACCATTGCTGGCGATGGCTCTGCGTTCTCGACCCTGCATCAGGCAGGAGTTTCGAAAAGCGAATTGTTCATCGCCGTGACCGACTCCTCCGAACGCAATATCGTGATGTGCGGCATTGCCAAGTCGATGGGCGCGAAACTGACTGTGGCAAGGGTTTTTCGTCAGGACTATATCGAACCCGGCAACCTCGAGGTGCTCCACAAGATGGGCGTCGACAATGCAATCTTCCCCGAATACCTCCTTGCACAGGGCATCAACGAAGCCTTGAAGCACCCGTGGACAAAGAGCTGGTACGAATTCAATAAGGGAAAGATGGTCATCGTGGGCATACGGCTTACCGAAAATTCGCCCATCATCGGCAAATACCTTCGCGACCTGCATCCCGGCCAGCGCTTCTTCCACGTCGTTGCCATTCGCCGACGTTTCACCACCTTGATACCCAATGGCAACACGATGCTCGAAGTGAATGATATACTGTATGTTACAATCAATTCCGAGAATCAGGAGAAGTTGGGTTTCGTGACCGGAAAGCGTCCCTTCGAAATCAGGAAAGTGCTCATCGTAGGTGGAGGAAAGACGGTCGAGATGACCTTGCAGACGGCTCCCAAAACTTTGAAGTTTACGGTCATCGACAACGATATGGAACGTGCGCAGAACCTCATTCGCCAATGTCCCGGATGTGACGTCATCGTGGGTGAAGCCAGCGAACCCAATGTGCTCGAAGAGGCAGGTGCAGGTGAAGCCGATGCCTTCGTCTCGTTGACCGAATCGTCCGAAGGAAACATTCTGTCTTGTCTGATTGCCAAGGATTTAGGCATTCGAAAGACCATCGCCAACATCGAGCATCCCTATTATTTCAATATGGGCGAGTCGTTCCACATCGGCACGATCATCAACAAGCAGATGCAGATGGCCAATACCATCTTCCAGCTCCTGATTGATTCGGGGTCGTTCTCTTCCAAGTGCCTCGTCCTGCCCGATGCCGATGTGGTGAGGCTTGAAATCAAGAAAGGCTCTAAGGTTACTTCGGCACCTATCAAGGACCTGAAGATACCCGAGGAGATAACCTTTGCCGGATATATCCGCAATGGTCAAAGCGATGTGATCACCGGCCAAACCCTTTTGCAGGCGGGTGACCTTGCCCTGGTGGTTTGCCTGAAGGGTGGTTTGCAGAAAGCGCAGAAACTATTCAATTGACGAGCATGAAATACCTGATTACCAACCCTCGTAGCAATGTCATCAACCATCGGCTGATATTGAAGGTCCTCGGTCAGCTCCTGATGATTGAGGCTGCGTTCATGTCATTGCCTCTGCTCGTCTGTTGGATATATGGCGAACACGACTGGACGGCTTTTGCCATCGTCATTGCACTCACATTCTTGACCGGTTTGGCTGCGAACTTTTTTTCACATCCCGAGAACCGAATCCTCAAACGTCGCGACGGCATGCTCCTCGCCTCGATTGCCTGGATAGTCTTCTCGCTGTTCGGTATGCTGCCATTCCTGCTTTGTTCGACGCCTCTGAATGTCAGCGAAGCATTCTTCGAAGCCATGTCGGGATTCACCACCACGGGTGCAACCGTGATTCGCGATGTCGAAAGTTGCAGCAAGGGAATTCTTGTGTGGAGGTCTCTGACACAATGGATTGGCGGCTTGGGCATCATTCTGTTTACGCTCACGTTTATCCCCACCTTGAACAACAGCGGCAGCCTTATGCTGTTCCATGCCGAAGCCACAGGCATCACCCACGACAAGCTTGCAGCACGCATCAATCGCACCGCAAAGATGCTTTGGGGACTTTACTCCCTGCTCACCCTGGTGCTGATATTGCTGCTGTGGTGCGGTCCCATCGACTTCTTCGATAGTGTCTGCCACTCCTTGACCTGCATCTCGACAGGCGGCTATTCGACGCATAACGACAGTATTGCCTCCTACCATTCGCCCTACATCAAGACGATTCTCACCGTGTTTATGTTCATTGGCGGTGTAAGTTTCAGCCTGATAATCATCGCAGTAAGGCAATCGTGGCGCGAATTCTGGCGCAACGATGTGTTCCGCACCTTCGTCTATACCATCGGGGTGTTCTATGTGATGGTGGTGGCTGCAATCATTTACCGGCATCACTACACGGGGTGGCAAAGCATCACGATTGACCCGCTTTTCCACATCGTTTCGGCAATGACTTCCACCGGATATAGTGCAGGCAACTGGGAAGGATGGGGCATCCTCGTGCTCACGCTCACCTTCTTTATGATGTATATGGGTGCTTGCGCGGGTTCCACTACGGGAGGTGCCAAACTCGACCGATTGCTGTACCTCGCGAAGAACTTCCTCTTCGTGGTGCGCAAATATGTCCGTCCCCGACTGCTGACTTCCGTCGATGTCAACGGCCAGCACATCAATGAGGAACGTGGCAGCGAGATTGCTGCATTCATCTTCATCTACACGCTGCTGATCGTGGTGGGTGGCGTGGTGCTCGTTGCCGAAGGCTTCCCCATCGTCGATGCATTCTTCTCCTCGTTCTCGTGCGTCTCCAACAATGGTTTGGGCGCAGGCATCACGGGCATCACGGGTTCGTTCGACTTCCTTCCCGCTTCGGGCAAATGGGTAATGTCAGGCCTTATGCTGGCAGGACGTCTCGAAATCATCACGCTGATTACGCTGTTCACGCCTTCTTTTTGGAGGAATTAAATAAACACGAATTATCATTAATTATCATAAATTATTTAATATCAAATTCAGTCATACTGTATAATTAACGTTAATTCGCGATAATTCGTGTTAGAAAAAAATATGAACATTCTCACCGCCCTTTCCCATCAACTCACCTGGGAGGAATTCCTGACCTATCGCCTGCAGAAAGGTCGCTTCAACTGGCACGAATTCGATGTGGCCGACACGTTCGTTTCCGAGAAGCTGTACCTTCCTGTGGTCGAACGTATGTTGCGTGGCGAAGGCCTTTCGATTCCCACCAAGCACCTGGTCAACAAGATGGGAAGCGGAAAGAAACGCGTGGTATATAGTTTCGAC